>JBEKDN010000158.1:0-9589 GCA_050014335.1 Occallatibacter sp.
GAACTCCAGGAAAACCCCGCACCGGAAAACTACCGCGAATACCTTGAGATCAAGCTGCGAAAGGCAACTGAGACAAGGCCGGCAACCGATCGGAAAAACACGTTTTCAGATGAGCGCTAACACACTAGAAGCCTTTGACCCCATACTACGCAAGCAGCTTGGCGTCTGGTACACCCCACGCGAGATTGTGCGATACATGGTCGAACGAGTGGACACGGTCCTGCGCACTGAGCTTGGCCTTCCCTCTGGCCTTGCGGACCCGAATGTATATGTTCTTGATCCGGCCTGTGGCACCGGCGCGTATCTGGTGGAGGTGCTGGACCGCATTCACCGGACGCTGAAGGAAGAGCGTGGCGAAGATGCGCTCACTCCGCACCAGCTAAAACAGGCGGCAAAAGAGCGCGTCTTTGGATTCGAGATTCTACCCGCGCCCTATGTTATCGCCCATCTCCAGCTTGGTATGTATTTGCAACGGGCCAATGCGCCGCTTACGGAAGAGCACGAGGGCAAACGGGAGCGGGCTGGCGTGTATCTGACCAATGCGCTCACCGGCTGGGAGCCGCCGGATAAGCAAAAAGCGCGGCTGCCTTTCGCAGAGTTTGAAGAAGAACGCGAAGAGGCCGATGCTGTCAAACGCGACAAGCCCATCCTGGTGGTACTTGGCAATCCGCCTTACAACGCCTTCGCCGGAGTCAGCCCCACGGAAGAAGACGGCCTGGTGGAACCCTACAAAGAGAACCTCATCAAGAAATGGGGCATCAAGAAATTCAACCTTGACGATCTCTATATCCGCTTCTTCCGGCTGGCTGAGAGGCGCATCGCGGAAAAGAGTCATCGCGGCGTGGTTTGCTTTATCTCGAATATGTCATGGGTGCGTGAGCCGTCATTTGTTGTCTTGAGGAAACATCTATTCAACGCCTTCAACAAGGTCTGGATTGAGAATCTGCATGGCAACCGGAAAATCTCGGAGTACGCGCCGGACGGGCGCACCAGTGAGACCGTATTTGCGGTTGCCGGGTTCTCTCCCGGAATTCAACAAGGTGTAGCAACGACGCTTTGGGTGAAGAGCGGCGAATGTTCTGGGGCTGAAGTTCTATTCCGAGATGACCATAATGCTGCAAAAGCTGAAGATCGAAGAAGAGTGCTCCTCGAAAGCCTGAATGATGAAGCATTCAATTCAAAATATGCGAGTGCCTTACCGACCGCTGAAAACAGGTACTCATTCTGGCCGCAAGAGGTGAGCGCGGCCTACAGCCAATGGCCAAAGGTCACGGAACTCTGCACGGAGTCCCCCAGCAATGGCCTGATGGAAAAGCGCGGCGGCGCGCTGATTGACATTGACCGCGAAAAGTTGGAAGCGCGGATGCGCCTCTACCACGACAGGAGCTTGGACTGGGATGCCTACCGGCTGGCCTCATCCACGCTTACCGGCGACTGGGCGAGATTCGATGCGCGCAAGGCACGAGCGCGGGCCTTGGACGCTGGGTTTCGCAGCGGGCAGATCGTGCGCTATGCCGTGCGCCCCTTCGATACCCGCTGGTGCTATTACTCAGAGGCGCGGCCAATCTGGAATGAGCCACGTCCTGCTCTGTGGGCGCAGTGCTTTGAGGGGAATTCATTCTTGCTGACGCGGATGCGCTGCACGGCGTCTCCAGAGGGCTTTCCTCTCAGTTTTTGCAAGTGCCTTTCGGATGACCATTACATCATTCCGGATGCTGTAGCCGTCCCGTTTCTTTTGCGGCACCCGGCTACGACTATGTTTGCCCGTGAGCAGACAGACGGCAACCTTTCGCAATTGGCGAGCAACTATCTGCGCAGTTTGAACCTGGACAACAGCCCGGAGAGCGCCTCATACCTTTGGCTGCATATTCTCGCCATCGGCTACAGCCCTGCTTACCTGGAAGAAAACGCCGATGGAATCCGGCAAGATTGGCCGCGCATTCCGCTTCCCTCATCTCTGGAGCAGTTTACGGCCTCTGCCGCTCTGGGGCGGCGCGTGGCGGAGTTGCTGGATACGGAGCAGCCCGTCTCCGGCGTGACGGCGGGCGCGCTTCGGCCTGAGTTGCGCGGAATTGCCGCCCTCTCGCAAACCGGCGGCAAGCCGCTGGACACCGGCGAAGATTTCAAGCTCACGGCGGGCTGGGGACACGCCGGGAAGGACGGCGTGACCATGCCGG
Source organism: Occallatibacter sp. (assembly GCA_050014335.1). GTDB lineage: Bacteria > Acidobacteriota > Terriglobia > Terriglobales > Acidobacteriaceae > Telmatobacter. The sequence goes on from JBEKDN010000158.1 coordinate 2,178, forward strand.
GGCGCGGCAAGCTCATCCGCCGCGAGCGGAGCGCAAAAGAGAGCGCGGAACTGGTGCAAGGGATTGCCGCGCTGGGCCTCACGGAAGAGGCGGCGCTGGCCCGCCTTGGCTCCGCCGTTGTGGATGTGTACCCGAATGACCGATGCGCCTGGGCGAATGTGCCGGAGAAGGTTTGGGAACTGACCATCGGCGGCTATCAGGTGATGAAAAAGTGGCTCAGTTACCGGGAGTACAGCTTTTTGAATCGCCCGCTGACGCTGGGGGAAGTGGACGAGGTGCAAGCAATGGCGCGACGGCTGGCCGCCCTCTGCCTGCTCCAGCCGGAGTTGGATGTAAATTACCACGCGGTCAAGAGCGCAACTTGGCAGACGCATTCCGCTCCAATTTCCTCAAGCAAGCAGACGGCGGACGCGGGACGGCGCACGGCATAATTGCAGGAATACGCGCGGGTGCGCGCGAGCGCAGGCTGGGAACTGCGTTACTGGGTTTGGCTGCATGAGCCGTAAGGATTCAGGCCGCCACAATATCCACCCGCACACGGCGGCCAATGGCCGTGGCGATATTCACCAGCGCATCGAGCGAGAAACGGGAGATTCGGCCCCGCAGAAGATCGTTCATGCGCGGCTGAGTAATTCCGCACTGCTGGGCGGCTTCGGCTTGCGTCCAGCCGCTTTCCTTCACGATCCCGGCAATCTGACGCATGAGGTCCGCCCGCGCCTTGAGGTTAGCGGCTTCGGCGGGAGTGTCGGCAATCGCATCCCAAACACTAGCGTACTTTGTCGGCTTCTTCATTTCTGTTTCCCCTCAAGCTGCTGGAATCTTTTCTTTGCCAGGTCCAGATCGCGCTTGGACGTGGCCTGTGTCTTTTTCTGGAAAACGTGCAAAACGTACACGGCATCCGCCATGCGCGCCGTGTAGATGACTCGATACGCGCCGGAATCATCCCGCACTCGGATTTCTTCCACTCCCCGGCCAATCGACGGCATGGGCTTGAAGTCTTCCGGCTGCTCCCCATCCTGCACCAGTTCCAACTGATAACCGGCGTCCTGCTGTACGTCCTTTGGAAACTCCCGCAACCTTTCAAGCGAATCTCCGAGAAAATAGCAGGGCTTCATGGAAGGATTATATCAGAATGGATATATAAGCGGAGAAAATAATTGATTCCGCATGAACCCGGAAATGCAGCCCGGCGGATTTTGCCAGGAGTACGCGCGGGCGCGTGTGAGCATGGGCGTGGACGGGCTGGGAACGGCTCGCCTAATTTTGCCGCGAACTACGCGCGCGCGAGGGATAGGCGGATAACAGCGGGAAACCCTCGTCAAATGCGAACGGAAAAACCGTGGCGCTATCGTGACAATTTGGCCGGTAAACCCTGCCACCGGGACGCAAACCTTGCACCTGGAGAAAGCAGCGCATCTCCGCGCCCGTATTGACGATTTCCGAATCTTGCTCCATGCAGTCAAAACCTGCAATTTGGCCCCGGACCCGCTTTCACGGCGATAACACGGGTTCAAATCCCGTCGAGGAGGCCAAATTAAATCAATAACTTAGCGATATTTCCCTGTTTCAGCCGCGGAGCAGTTTGGGGGCAGATAGGCGCCCTTTTAGACCGCCAATGGGAGGGGCTGCGCCCCATAAGCGCTAAGTTAATAGATGACTCTCCCACCGAGCTGCGATAGTCTTTTTGCATGACAGAGTTGGAGAACTGGGACATTGTTCGTGGCCTGTTTCCTTCTGGCTGGGAGCAGTTGGGCCGCTCCAGTGGCGCGGTGAAGCGGTTGCGCGGTTTTTCATCGCTTGATGCGTTGCTTCGTACATTGTTGATGCATGTCGGCGGCGGCTGGTCATTGCGTGAGACGGCGGTGGAGGCTAAGTTAGCGGGCATTGCCGATGTATCTGACGTGACCCTTTTGAATCGGTTGCGCGATGCTGAGCCGTGGCTGCGGCAGTTGTGCGAAGAGCTTTGGAAAGAAAATGGCGTCCAGTTGCAGAGCAGTTTTCTAGGCCGCACATTGCGCCTGCTTGATGCAACCGTTGTCTGCGAACCGGGACCGACGGGAGGCCAGTGGCGCATTCATTATAGCCTCCGCCTTCCCAGTCTGGAGTGCGATTGTTTCCAACTCACCCCGACCGCCGGGCCAGGCGTCGCGGAGCGCTTTGGACGTTTCCATTTTCACGCCAAAGAACTCGTTCTGGCCGACGCCGGCTACTGCCATCCGGCTGGAGTTGCGGCCGTGATCGAGCAGCAGGCCGATGTATGTGTGCGCTTGAACCCATATGCTCTTCCCCTTATGAATAAAGGCGGAGAGTCGTTTTCTCTGATCGACGCTCTGGCTCAGTTACGCCACGTTGGCAAGATCGCCGAATGGCCCGTCGAAGTGCGCTCGGGAGAACAAATAATCGCCGGGCGCGTCTGCGCGATCCGCAAAAGTCGGCTGGCCACCAAGCGCGCCCAGCGCAAGCTCGACATCAAGTTGCAGAACGGAAAATCCGTAGCGCCGGAAACTCGAACCTACGCCAAGTACGTTCTCGTCTTCACCACGCTCAACGCCGAACAGGCCACCGCCAGCCAAGTGCTGGAAGCTTACAGACTCCGATGGCAAATCGAGCTGACTTTCAAACGGCTCAAATCCATCGCGCAACTCGGACATGTACCCAAATACGACGACAAGAGCAGCCGCGCATGGCTTTATGGAAAGCTCTTGATCGCCTTACTCACTCAAAAAATGGCGCGCATCGGTAAGACCATTTCCCCCTGGGGCTACCTGTTGCCGGAAAAGGCCCACCCCAAGTGCTTGGCGTGAATTTCAGTTCTTACTGCGTCAACTACTGGCCGCAATCAGACCCACGCTCCACCTCGATCAAATCATCCAACAATGGAACCAAGTCCGATGCGACCTGAGTGAAGCGCACCGCAGAAGAAAACTACAACTTCGCTTCTTAACTTAGCTCTTATGGGGCTGCGCCCGTACCATCTCAACGACCTTCTGCTGTGCCGCCCGTTTTGCGGGCATCTGCGCCTGTGCGTAGATGTCCATAGTCACGCGTGAGGAACCATGCCGCAACAGCTCCTGCACAACTTTGATGTCCTCGCCGTTGGCTTGGAGGAGAGTTGCGAAGGTGCGCCTACAGGCATCGTCGTACTCCTCATGATTTGATATCCGCAAAGATCTGCTATCCCTTGCACCCACGCTACGGAGTTGAAGTGGAAGTCGTCCGGCATTTGCGAAGGGTGTTTTCCGAGGTTCTGATCGTTCGACTGCCGACAGGTTCGCAAATCGGATTACCCTCGTGGATGCTAGTTCCCGAACAATGTGATCGGCTGCGCTACGAAGAGACGCCGCGCATCGGGGTCGCGGGCCACGCCACGCTGTGTACTTCATGACCTGCGGTATTCGATGGCGGGACTCAATCGGCGCATCGAGAAACTGCGCCGCGAAGCCATCAAGCTGATCCAATGCGACGATGAGATGAGGCTGCGCTTTGGCCTGCTGATCGCCATGCCTGGCATCGGCGAGATCAGCGCTCTGCAGTTGCTGGGTGGGAAGCAACCATGCCGAGGGATAACTTGGTGGGCTCATCCTGACGATGAACCTACGGCCGGGCGGTGAACTTCTCGCCCGGCCGCGACAACCATCGGAGGGATAGACCCCCATGCCTTGAAAATCCAATTCTTCCCAACCGAAAATACTTGACTCGAAAGAGAGAATCTCTTCAGATGGCTTCGTCAATAGGCTTCAGGATGTTCAGTTCCCTTCCTTCCTGCTATTCAAGCTACGGGGCTTGGACTTTTACCCCGGTGGGACTTGCTCCCACTGATCACGCCAGCCTTCGCTGGACGCACACACTTCGGGAATGATGCGATATTGCAACTTCGCTCATCGATGGCAGATCAGTTCTGACCTATCGGTAACTCAACGCCATCCTTTTTGAACAGATTTTGGGCCAAAAGCGCCTGATTTGTCTCGTTTTCCGAGCGCGTCTTGAGGCCGCTCGATGGGCAGTCTCGCGAAGTTCGGGATTCTGCTACACTGGTTGAGGCGGTTTCGAGGGGCAAGAAGCGCCAGGCAGCGCCCCAGAAGAACCGCACCTGCAACCCATGTTCGGGGAGTGGCTCAGCCTGGTAGAGCACCTGGTTCGGGACCAGGGGGTCGGAGGTTCAAATCCTCTCTCCCCGACCATTCTTTCTTCAACAGAATCATTCGATTACGCGGTATTCAGCGCCGCGTATTTTATTGCATCTCTCGGTACATTCGGTACAACTGAGCCGATTTTGGAACCGACTCCGCATTGTTCAGCCCGGGTTAAGCGGAACGGAAGATCATCTCTGATCTTGTCGTACCGGTCACTCATGCTGTCCCCAGCGTGGCCCATCCAATACTTCAAGCGGCCCTCCGGGCACCGGGGATAGTTGCGCAGGTGCGTATTGCCGCGCAGAGCGTTGCATTCTTCGAGCCGATGGATGCGGTACTCGTCGACCTTGCCAGCCGTGATCTCAAGAAGCAACATGTTGCCAAAAAAGGGGACCAAGTGGCCATTCGTACGCGCACGCTGTCCCCGCGCATAGGTCAGACTCCGTTTTCCCTGAGTGATGATGTCGAATTCGCGCAGATACAATTCTGCGGCTTCCCAGAATTGTTTGCCGCTTTTCAACTCGCAGCTGCGGAGCGTTCCCCGTAGCTGCAAATACCAGTCCTCTGCGATTTCCTTTGCCTTCGAGAGGCTATCTTCTTTGGCGGTTGTGCGTCGATTCTTTCCGGCCAAATAGGTCGCGCCTTGCCAGCTGGAACTGTTTGGACGCTTGTAAATGTGAACCTTTCCACCGAGGATTGTGTATTGTTCGGGCATGCGCGGGTACCCCCTCGCCCTCACTACCTAAAAGATGCCGAAAATGTGTAAGAGATGTGTAAAAAATATCGCCCTTAAATAAAAGCTGCTGACTTGCCGTAAGCTATTGATTTTATGGTGCCGGGAGGGGGGGGGCGAACCTTACCCACGCATTCAGAATACGCAAGTTACTGATTCTAAAATCGGCAGAATCGCTCAAATCGCCAGAAGCGACACTCTTAGGCACAAACCAGGCACAAAGGCATCCCTCTGATCTTGAGTCTGTCAGTTTTTGGAGTTGGCTTGGCCTGGCGGGCAATGTGCTACAGAACCAGAACATCAATAATTACTTGCGTTAGCGCAGCGTTTTGTACTTGTTTACACACGGCATAATATACTTGTATTGACGCGGCATCACAAACGTGTAATCACACGCTAGGAGTGTAATGGCGACACCGAACCAAAAACTGGCGGCATCTCTAAGCGTTCTTCGGGAGCTTCAGAAAGACAGTCGTCGTGTTTTTCAATCGAGTGAGCTGAGCCGAGTTCATCGTGACCGGCTTCTGAAGCACGGATTTCTGCAAGCCGTCATGAAAGGCTGGCTGATCTCAGCCAGCCCAGGTGCCCAGACTGGAGACAGCACACCGTGGTTCGCTTCCTTCTGGGAGTTTTGCGCGCGATATTGCAATGAACGGTTCGGAGGAGAGTGGCACCTTTCGCCGGAACAATCGCTTTTACTCCACGCCGAAAATACTGTCATTCCATCTCAAGCAGTCATCTACAGCCCTCGAGGTCATAACAACACGATTGAGCTGCTCTTTCGTACGTCGCTTTATGACCTCAAGGAACCGCAACCGCCGGCGCACAGCGACCTGGTTGTCCGTGATGGTTTGCGACTCTTTTCTCCCGCTGTAGCGCTGATTCGGGTTCCGGAATCGTTTATAATCCGCAACCCGATAGAAGCCCAGGTGCTACTCGGGGCTGTTCGCGATGCTTCTGAGATCCTGCGACCACTTTTGGATGGTGGACATTCGGCTGTTGCCGGACGTCTCGCTGGTGCTTTGCGTCATGTTGGACGTGTCGAACTAGCTGTCGAGATTCTCACTACGATGAAGGCGGCGGGCTATGACGTTCGCGAGATAGATCCGTTTGACGCTGCGCCGCGTGTTTTTTCTATTGCGGAGCCTAAGGATGCCCCCATCGTGGGAAGACTTCATGCCATTTGGGCAGCATCGCGGACTTCTGTTCTTGAGAGCTTCCCAAAGCCGAAGGGCTTGCCCAAGAACAGCGCAGGATACCTGAAATTCGTTGACGGAATCTATCAGAGTGACGCGTACCATTCGCTGTCTATCGAGGGCTACCGTGTAAGCCCCGAGTTGATCGAAAGAGTAATGTCCGGAGCATGGGACCCAGCGCGCCACGAAGCCGACCGGCAAAGCCGAGATGCTTTGGCCGCACGCGGGTATTGGCAGGCATTTCAAAAAGTGAAGGGAGCAGTGTCCAAAGTGCTGGCAGGCGAGAACCCTGGAACGGTAGCCAGAAAGGAACTCAGAGAGTGGTACAGAGAGCTTTTTGAACCATGCGTGGCCTCGGGGCTGATCCCAGCTTCAGCGCTTGCCGGCTATCGCAATGACGCCGTCTACCTGCGAAACTCCCGGTATGTGCCTCCTCGTTGGGAGACCGTTCGAGATGCCATGCCTGCGCTTTTCGACTTGATAGAAGCTGAATCGGAACCGTCGTGCCGGGCCGTGCTCGGTCACTGGCTCTTCGGCTATATCCACCCGTATCCCGATGGCAACGGCCGCATGGCTCGCTTTTTAATGAATGTTCTTCTGGCCTCGGGAGGGTACCCTTGGACCGTGGTTCGGGTCGAAGACCGCGCGGAGTATCTGAGGGCTTTGGATCGCGCGAGTACCGGTGTGGACGTAAAGCCCTTTGCTGACTTCATTGCCGAAAGGGTGGGCTGGTCAATCAAGAGGACACGTGATTCCAGAGGCCATAGCTGATCGCGGCAACACATAATTATCTTGAAGGCCGTCAAGGATTCATACGCTGCGATGTGCGGTCTTTTCGGTGTCAATGCATTGGTAATGTGTGCTGGTTATACTCAATTTTGCCACTTGATATAGTCCAATCTTGCCAGAGAATATAGTCCATTGCTGCCACTCAGTACACAAGCATCCTGCCAATGGAGGGCCGAGAGATAAGGCAGCATCATCCACGCCGGAGGCGTGCCGAAATGTTTACCGAAGTGTTACTGACTGGTGGCCGGTCGTACGTCCAGAACTATGGGCTTCGGTGACTAGTACTGCAATGTTCATTCAGCGACTGTGACACTTTCGAAAGTGTCACAGTGCTTCAACAGCGTGCATCATGTCAGCCTATAATTCCATGCATGTTCAATACCAAGGGCTTAGTTCGTCTGTTGATCCTGTATTTGATCCTCTGCGTCTCAGCGTCGGGTCGGCGGCGAAGAGCGGACCAGGACGAAGGCTTTCCTTGAGTTACAGAGCCACTACCTGTTTGCCGACAAGTTCGGGCGTCCGGCCAAGGGTAACGATAAGGGCAAGGTCGAGGGGCTCGTC
>JBEKDN010000159.1:0-9410 GCA_050014335.1 Occallatibacter sp.
CGTTCAGTTGGAAGTGGAGCTGATCACGCCGGTGGCATTGGAAAAGGGATTGCGCTTCGCAATCCGCGAAGGCGGACGAACCGTCGGCGCGGGCACGGTAAGCGAGATTATCAAGTAGGCGATTCGTTGGAAGTAACCGGGGTCAGGGAACAGGGCTGAGGTAGTCATGCGGCCTGAGCAAGTCGGCACTGATTGCTGATCCCGAAAAATCAGGTGCGTGGATGGCCGACAAGCTGTCTGCGGGGAAGACGGAAGAGCATGGTGGGACAAAGGATTCGCATTCGGTTGAAGGCATACGATTATCGCGTGCTGGATACCTCGACCGGCGAGATTGTGGAGACGGCCAAGCGCACCGGAGCAACGGTGGCGGGACCGATTCCATTGCCGACGATCAAGAACAAGTATTGTGTGCTGCGTTCGCCGCACGTGGACAAGAAATCGCGCGAGGCCTTCGAGATCCGCACACATAAGCGGCTGATCGATATTCTCGAGCCGACGCAGCAGACAGTGGATGCGCTGATGAAGCTCGATCTGCCGGCAGGCGTCGATGTCGAGATCAAGGCATTTGAGAAGTGAGCTAACGGCAATTAGTTGAGTGCTGATAGTAGAAAGGCCCGGAAGGGCCCCGGCAGTGCGATGAATCGATCATCGCATGATGAGGAAAGGAAATCATGGGCGTTGTTGGAATTCTTGGAAAAAAGATCGGCATGACTCAGGTCTTCGACGAAAAGGGCGATGTGCACCCAATTACGGTGTTGCAGGCTGGCCCTTGCGTGATTACTCAGTTGAAGACGCTGGTGCTGGACGGCTACGAGGCGGCGCAGATCGGCCTGGTGGAGTTCGTCAAGGATAAGAATGTGACCAAGCCGCAGAGGGGGCACTTCGCGAAGACCGAAGCTCCACCGGTAAAGGTAATCAAGGAAGTTGCGCTGGAACTGGACGCCGACGGCGTAGTGGCGACCAAGGCCGGCGACCGGGTGCTGGTGGACATCTTTTCCGAGGCGCGGTTTGTGGATGTGATTGGCACCTCAAAGGGCCGGGGATTTGCCGGCGTGGTGAAGAGACACAAGTTTGGCGGCGGACAGAAGGCGCACGGGCACATGTTTCAAGTGCAAGGGTCGATCGGCGCATCGAGCTATCCGTCGCGTGTCTTTCCTGGCCAGCGGATGCCCGGACATATGGGCGCCGAGCAGGTGACAGTGCGCAATCTGCGCATTCGCGGCATCGATCTGGAAGAGAATCTTCTGATGGTCGAGGGCGCGGTGCCGGGATCGCGCGAGGGTTATGTGCTGATCTCGAAGGCCAAGACTCCGCCGCGCGAGCGCCGTGGCTTTGCCGGCTCGGGCACGGTCGATCCGTTGAAGGCTTCGAAGAAGGCCGGCGGCAAGAGAAAGTAGGGCTGGCCGTCCAGGCGTACGCGCCTTGCGGCGCACCACTTGCGGTGAGGCTAGACGCGCCGTTTGGCGCACAAAGTTTGGAGCTGGGGATAGATTCTCGGCAGAAGAAGAAGACGATGGCAAACGTGGATGTATTGAACATGAACGGCGAAAAGGTCGGCACGCTGGAACTCTCAGATGCGCTCTATGGACCGGAGCAGGTAAACGAAGCCCTGCTATGGGAGGCGGTGAAGCACTACCGCGCCTCGCTGCGCCAGGGTACGCACAAGACCAAGAGCCGCACTGAGGTTGCCGGTTCCGGCAAGAAGCTGTGGAAGCAAAAGGGCACTGGCCGGGCGCGTATCGGCTCGGTTCGCTCGCCACTGTGGCGTCATGGCTACACGGTGCACGGACCTCAGCCGCGCAGCTACGATTACGCCTTTCCGCGCAAGAAGCTGCTGGGTGCCTTGCGTTCGGCGCTGGCCGCCAAGCTCGCCGATGGCAAGCTGACGGTAGTGGATACGCTCGAGATCAAGGAAGCCAAGACCAAGCTCTATCGCGCGGCGCTGGCCAAGCTGGATGTTACGCGGACGGCGCTGCTGGTGGAAAACAGTAAGACGCTTACCCAGGCGCTGGTGCTGGGCGCGCGCAACCTCAAGGGCGTGGAACTGGTGCTCAATAACGAAGTGCATCCCTACGATCTGCTGCGCTATGAGCGGGCCATTTTTTCGACGTCCGCTATCGAGCAATTGACCGAGATGCTGGAAAAGAACGCGAGCAAGCGGAAGCTGGCCGCGCAGACGGAGGCCGCGTAATGCCGACACTCTATACAGTGATTCGCCGCCCGCTGATTACCGAAAAGGGATTGAGCGTGAAGGAGACCGAGGGAACGCTGGTCTTTGACGTAGCCCCCGGAGCCACCAAGACCGAGGTCAAGCAGGCCGTTGAGGCGCTCTTCAAGGTGAAGGTTTCCGCGGTTCGCACGGCCAATGTGCTAGGCAAGGAACGCCGGCGTGGGAAGTTTACCGGTTTCAAGCCGGATTGGAAAAAGGCTTACGTTCGGCTGAAGGCTGGCGAGAAGCTGCCCGAGTACGTGAGCAATCTGTAACAGCTTACAGCTCTTAGCTGACAGTTAGAAGCTTACGAGGAAAGATTATCGACGCCCCGCAGCAACTGGGTGGGCTTCGGAGAAACGGGAGAGTGGCGCTGGAGTTTTGAGCGCAGGCTTTCCGGGACAAGACGACCATGGCAATCAAGACATACAGACCGATTACGCCGACACTGCGCTTCAAGACCTCGCTGGTGAACGACGACCTTACGACGGCAAAGCCGCACAAGCCGCTTCTGGCGGTCAAGCAGCGTACCGGCGGACGCCGCAACCAGGGCGACTTGACGATGCGCCATCAAGGCGGTGGGCACAAGCAGATGTTGCGCCTGATCGACTTCAAGCGCGAGAAGTATGGGATTCCCGGCAAGGTAGCCACCATTGAATATGATCCGAACCGCTCGGCCCGGATTGCTCTGGTCCATTACGCGGACGGCGAGAAGCGCTATATTCTGCAGCCGGTTGGCCTCAAGGTTGGAGCGACGGTGACCTCTGGCCCCGACGCCGATATTCTGGTGGGGAATGCACTGCCGCTCAAGAATATCCCGTCAGGCACGACGGTTCACGCGATTGAGTTGCGCCCAGGCAAAGGCGCGCAGATGGCGCGTTCGGCTGGAACGCAGGCGCAGTTGGTGGCAAAAGAGGGCGAGTACGCGCTGCTCAAGTTGCCTTCGGGTGAAACGCGCAAGGTGCTGGTGGATTGCCTGGCGACGATAGGCCAGGTGGGCAACACGGACCACGAGAATGTTTCGATCGGCAAGGCGGGGCGCAACCGCTGGAAGGGCATCCGTCCCGCGAACCGCGGCGTGGTGATGAACCCCGTCGATCACCCGCACGGCGGCGGCGAAGGAAAGACTTCGGGCGGTCGTCATCCGGTGACCCCGTGGGGCCAGCCGACCAGGGGCTACAAGACGCGCAACAACAAGCGGACGGACGCATTTATTGTCAGCCGCCGGGTGAAGTAGAAAAGCAGCTTCTAGCTTCTAGCTTCCAGCTACTAGCTAAGATGCGGCGAACAGAGTACAGAGCAATAGCTGGGCGGCTAGTTTAGGAAAGAGCAAGCTAGAAGCTAGAAGCTAGAAGCTAGGAGCTGAGTTTTATGGCACGTTCGACAAAGAAGGGCCCGTTCGTGGATGCGCATCTCACAGTGAAGATCGATGTGCTCAACCAGGCGAACGACAAAAAAGTAGTGAAGACGTGGTCGCGCCGCTCGACGATCTTTCCCGAGTTTGTGGGTCACACGATCGCCGTCCACAACGGCAAGAAATTCGTTCCTGTGTATGTGACCGAGAATATGGTGGGTCACAAGCTGGGCGAGTTTTCGCCGACGCGAATCTTCAAGGGACATACCGGCGGCGGTAAGGCGGCAGAGGCCAGCGCCAAACCGCGGTAATGAGATGCGGGTTCTAGCTGCTAGCTCCTAGCTTTGAGCTGGTGGATCGCGGAGCTTGATGGTAGAAAGACAGGCTAGGGGCTAGCAGCTAGAGGCTAGCAGCTGAAATTGAGGACAGACCAATGGCAGTCGAGACAAAGGAATACCGGGCCGAGGCAAGGTTCCAGCGCGTATCGCCGCAGAAGGCGCGGCTGGTACTGGATCTGATCAAGGGCCGTGGGGTTGAGGAAGCGCTTACCGTCGCGGCCTTCACCAAGAAGCGCATCGCCCCGGTGATTCACAAGCTTTTAGTGTCGGCGGTGGATAACGCCAAGTATGTATCCGGCGAGCAGGGCGTCGATCTGGACGTGGACAATCTATACGTCAAGCTGGCCTTGGCCAACGACGGACCGCGCATGAAACGCATCCGTCCGGCGCCTATGGGCCGCGCCTTCCGCTATCAGCGCAGGCTGACGCACATTATTCTTTCCGTGGCCGAGCGCGCAGCGGCCGCCGGTCTGGTGACCAAAGTAGACGAGCCGGCGAAGGCAGGCAAGGCAACGAAAAAGGCCAAGAAGTAGGCCGAGAGGGTTTTGAGGAAAAGCATATGGGACAGAAAGTCCATCCTTACGGATTCCGGCTGGGAGTAAACAAGCCATGGCGCTCGCGCTGGTTCTCAGAGCGCGACTATGACAAGCTCCTGGTCGAGGACGTGAAGCTCAAGGCTGAGCTGCGCGAGAAGCTGAAAGCCGCCGGAGTGAGTTCGGTTGAGATTGAGCGGCCAGGCAACAAGCTCCGCTTTTTGATCCGCACCGCGCGTCCGGGAATAGTGATCGGTCGCAAGGGCGCGGAGATCGAGAAGCTCAAGGTGGATTTGGGCAAGCGCACCAATCGGGATGTCTTCATTGACATCATTGAGGTGAACAAGCCCGAGTTGGATGCGCAACTGGTTTCGGAGAATATCGCTCTGCAGTTGGAGAAGAGAGTTAGCTTCCGCCGCGCTATGAGAAAAAGTGTGGACTCGGCGCTCCGCTTCGGCTGCAAGGGGATCAAGGTGCGTGTTTCCGGACGCTTGAATGGCAATGAAATTGCCCGCTCGGAGTGGTACCTGCAGGGTCGCTTGCCGCTGCATACGCTGCGAGCCGATATCGACTACGGTTTCACCGAGGCTCATACGACCTACGGCGTGATCGGGGTCAAGACCTGGATTTATCGCGGCGATATCTACGAGCAGAAGCGCCGTCAGGCGCCACCTGTAGGCACGTCGGTGTTCTAAGAGCAGTGAACGGCTGACAGCTAACGGCTGACAGTTGGATTGCTTGCAAAAAAGAGAACTGTTAGCTGTTGGCTGTTAGCTGATGGCTGCTTTTACGAGGTTTTGCTATGTTGATGCCAAAGAAGGTGAAGTTTCGCAAGCAGCAGAAGGGTAAGCGCCGTGGCAAGGCCTGGCGCGGCTCTTCGATTTCCTTCGGCGAGTATGGTCTGCGCGTGATGGAATGCGGCTATATTACCGATCGGCAGATTGAAGCCAGCCGTATCGCGATGACGCGTTTTATCAAGCGTGGCGGCAAGATCTGGCTGCGTTTGTTCCCGGATAAGCCGATTACCAAGAAGCCGGCCGAAGTCCGAATGGGCTCAGGCAAGGGCGCTCTGGATCATTGGGTTGCGGTAGTGCGTCCGGGCAAGATTCTGTTCGAGATGGAAGGCGTGGATCCGGCAACAGCGCAGGAAGCCATGCGCTTGGCGTCGAACAAGTTGCCGCTGCGGACAAAATTTGTAATGCGGCCCGGGGCTGTGAAGCCAGAAGTAGCCGCCAAGTAGAAATGCAGCTTTTAGCTGCTAGCCTTTAGCCTCTACCTCTTCAGAGTTGAATTGAAGGGTCGGAAGCGAGCGGGATCGGCTAGGAGCTAGCGGCTAGAAGCTAGGAGCTAAGAAGAGATGGAAATCGAGAAGATTCGCAGTTTGAGCGACGAAGAACTGGCTCGCCAGGAGAAGACGGCCTCCGAGCAACTGTTCCGGATTCGCTTTCAGGTCTCGGTGCAGCCGAATGAAGGAGTGAGGAAGCTCCAACAGTTGCGCAAGGAGATCGCGCAGATCAAGACCGTGGCCCGCGAGCGCGAGCTGGGCATTCGTGGCGCGGCCACGGACGCAGCCGCGGAAGCCAAGAAGGGAGCCCGCTAGATGACGGCGACTCAAGAGGCGGTACAGGCGCCGGCGGCAGTTGGAGCGCGGCGCAATGAGAAGGTCGGCGAAGTTGTTTCGACCAAGATGCAGAAGACCATTGTGGTCGAAGTCGAGATGCGCAAGGCCCATCCGAAGTACAAGCGGATTGTGCGCTCGACGAAGAAGTTCTACGCTCACGACGAGCAGAGTTCGGCGCGGATGGGCGATGTGGTTCGCATTCGCGAGACCCGTCCGCTGAGCAAGCTGAAGCGGTGGTCGTTGGAAGAGATTGTCAGGCGCTCGGCGCTCGGTCAACTCGAGGATGCCGCAGTCAAGACCGGAAGCAAAGCTGCCAGTTAAGCTTTCAGCTATTCGCTGTCAGACATTGGCCGCACTGCTGGATGATTGGGTTATGTGGGAAGAGTTGAAAGCTAAAGGCTAATAGCGAAAGGCTAAGAGCTAGAAGCTGGAAGCTAGTCGAGGAGAAGCACCATGGCTGTGCAAATGAGGACCATGCTCGCGGTGGCCGACAACTCCGGCGCGCGCAAGCTGCAAGTGATTCTGCCCCTGGGTGGTGGATTGGGAAAAAAGGCCGGCCTGGGCGATATCGTGACGGCTGCGGTGAAGGAAGCTTCGCCCGACGGCACGGTGAAAAAGGGCAAAGTAGTGAAGGCGGTGATCGTCCGCACCCGCAAGGAGTATCGCAGGCGCGACGGAACCTATATTCGCTTTGACGAGAATGCGGCGGTAGTGATCGACGATTCGCACGAGCCGGTAGGGACGCGCGTCTTTGGGCCCGTGGCCCGCGAACTGCGCGAGAAGAAGTTTTTGAAGATCGTTTCGCTGGCACCGGAAGTGGTGTAAGAGTAGCTGCTAGCCTTTATCTTCTAGCCAGTTTGTTGGGAACTCATTCTGGGTTGAAAAGGTAGAGAGCTGCGAACCGCAAGCTAGAAGCTAACAGCTAGAAGCTAGTAGCTGTTCTTGGAGAAGAGATGTCGAGTTTGAATATTCATCGTAACGATACGGTCAGGGTTCTGCGGGGCGCGGATCGCGGCAAGACAGAGCGCGTGCTACGTGTCTTTCCGGACAAGGGAACCGTGCTGGTAGAGCATGTGCGGATCGTGAAGAAGACGGTTTCAAGCAAGCAGGGGAAGAATACAAGGGGCGGCATCGCCGACCAGGAGTCTCCGATCAACGTCTCGAATGTCGCGCTGGTTTGCCCGAATTGCGGCCCGGTGCGCGTTGGCTCCAAGACCGAAGGCGACGTGAAAGTGCGGGTCTGCAAGAAGTGCGAGCAGACATTGCCGACTAAGAAGTAATGGGATCCCAAGCCGGTCCTGATTTCAGGACGGCCAACCCCTTCCGTAACGGTAAACGGCCTGAGTGCCACTCCGGGAGCCGGAAGAAAGAGAGCAAAAAGCGATGGCTGCTAGGTTGAAGGAGAAGTATCACAAGGAGATCAAGCAGGCTCTGCAAAAGGAGCTGGGGCTTGAGAATCCGATGGCGGTTCCCGAGTTGAAAAAGATCGTGGTCAACATGGGCTTGGGCGAGGCGACGCAGAACACCAAGCTGCTTGATCCGCTGGTGGCCGATTTGACTGCGATTGTGGGTCAGAAGCCGGTGACCACCAAGGCGAAGAAATCGATTGCGGCATTCAAGGTGCGCGCCGGCATGTCGATTGGCGCAATGGTAACGCTGCGGAACGAAAAAGCCTATGAGTTTCTGGACCGGCTTATTTCTACGGCGCTGCCGCGCGTGAGGGATTTCCGCGGGGTTTCGACGAAGAGTTTCGACGGGCGCGGCAACTACACGCTGGGACTGCGCGACCAGCTTATCTTTCCTGAGATCGACTACTCGAAGGTAGAGAAGATGAAGGGCATGAACATTACCATCGTGACGACGGCCAAGGATGACAACGGAGCGCGTGCTCTGTTGAAGCACTTTGGAATGCCCTTTCGGCAAGGCGCGTAAAGACAGCTTCTAGCTGCTAGCTTCTAGCCCCTAGCTGTTTCGAGGCGGAACGAGCATCGGAGGCAAAACGATATTGGCATTGTTTCTTGCGCATGAGTTGAATTCCAGCAAGGGACAGGCTAGAAGCTAGAGGCTATAAGCTAATAGCTGGTGTTAAGAGGATTTATGGCAACCACTGCAAAAAGGGTGAAAGACGCGCGGAAGCCGAAGTTCAGCTGCCGCAAGCACAACCGGTGCCAGCTTTGCGGGCGGCCGCGTGGTTTTCTGCGCAAGTTTGGTGTTTGCCGCTTGTGTTTCCGCGCGCTGGCGCTCAAGGGCGAGATTCCCGGCGTTGTCAAGTCGAGCTGGTAAAAGAACCGCTTGCAATTGTCGGGTGGTAGCTGGCAGTTGCAGGCAATTGAGAGATGGCCGGCGGTAAACCGCAGGCGGACATTCTTGCAGGTTCTCCTGGATAAAGGGAGCGAACGGGGAATGAAGGAGAAGGAATGAGTCTGACCGACCCAGTAGCCGATTTTCTGGCGCGGATCCGCAATGCGATCCGGGCGCGCCACCAGAAGCTGGATGTGCCGGCTTCGAAACTGAAGGCTGAGATTGCCCGCATCCTCAAGGAGGAGGGTTACATCTCGAACTACAAGACCCAGGAAGAGGAAGGACGGCAGATCCTCCGCGTGTACCTGAAATATGGCGGGACCGAAGCGGCAATCCGCGACTTGGCGCGCATCTCGCGTCCCGGCTGCCGCGTCTACATTGGCCGCGATGAGATCAAGCGCGTCCAGGGTGGGCTTGGCATCTCGATTATGACGACGCCGAAGGGCGTAATGACAGGCCGTCAGGCGCGCCGCGAAGGCGTGGGCGGCGAACTGCTCTGCGAAGTTTGGTAACGGCGGATGACAGATTACAGATGACAGATTACAGTTACAGTCGTCTGTGCCAACGGCTCGACGCCAAACGCAATCTGTCGCATGTCATCTGTAACCTGTTCTACCGGCTGCAGTGGAACGAGAAGACGTTAAAGCTGGCAACTGTTTACTGAAAGCTGTTAGCTCTAAGTTGTTTTTCCGGGACTCGCAAGCCAGATGAAGGATTGATTCAATGTCGCGTATAGGAAAAAAGCTGATCCCGCTGCCCGCAGGCGTCAAGTATAAGGTCGAGGGCAACACGGTAGTGGTCGAGGGGCCCAAGGGTAAAGTTTCGGCGCTGATTGCGCCTGGCATTACGCTTGAGACCAAGGATGGCGTCTTGCACGTAAACCGCGAGAACGACAAGCAGGCCGCAATGCACGGATTGACGCGGGCTTTGGTTGCCAATGCCGTTCAGGGTGTCACTATTGGATGGAAGAGAGAGCTGGACATCGTCGGTATCGGCTATCGAGCTGAGTTGAAGGGCAAGAATACGGTGGTCTTTACGCTGGGCTACTCGCACC
>JBEKDN010000160.1:0-9406 GCA_050014335.1 Occallatibacter sp.
AACTGGCGCATCTTTTTTGAATCGTAAGTTGGGTCATAGTCGATAGTGTCAAAGAGGTTCAGGATTTCCAGTTGCTTGCAGTGAATGAAATAATCCATCAGTATGGTGACTCCGCAACTAAATTCCGCCTCGGGAGCGAGAAGGCTCACCACCAGCCAGCCGGATTCCGCCATTCCAAAGAAGTAGCCGGGATGCACCCAAACGCCGCGCTCCAGCAGTTCCAGCACCGACTCTTCGTCCGGTTGCAAAGCGGGAATGCGCAGCACCGCGTACCATCCGCCTTCGACCTCCAGGCGGGTCACCTCGGGCAGGCGGAGGAGTTGCCGGTCGAGTTCGGCCAGATTGGCTGCTGTGCGTTGGCAAATCTGCCGCTGAATGCTTTCGCGCCCTTTGAGCCATTCGGGCAGAGCCCACTGAACCGGCGCATTCATGGATAGAAAGGTGTCGGCGATAACTTCCAGACGATTGAGCGCCATTGCGGCCTCGGGGCCAATCGCTGCGATCCACGCCGCCTTCATCTGCGGCAGACCGGCTATCTTGCTGAGGCCGCTGACGACGAAAACCGGCACGCCCGCAAGACCCGCCGCAAAACTTTTCGCCACCGCGCCAAAGCTGTAATCGAGAAATACCTCATCGACGATAAGCGCCAGATTGAATTCACGGCAGAGGCGCGCCAGCTCCTCAGCCTCCCACGGCTTGATGAAGTGGCCTGTGGGGTTGTTGGGATGCACCAGGACGATGGCTCGCGTTTCAGCCGTGATGACCAGGCGCATGCCCTCGGGATCGATCTGCCAACCGTGGTCATAGACCAGCGCGGCTTCTTTGATCGTAATGTCGTCCAGCGTTGCCAGAAAGTCGAAGAGTGGATAGCTGGGCTGGACGGCAAGGATCTCATTGCCTGGGTCGCAGAGCAGGCGAAAGAGAAAGCTATAGGCCTCGCTGGTGCTGGTCGTAAGCAGAATTTGCTCGGGGTTCAGGGCGATGCCGTGGCTGGCGTAGTAGGCGCAGACGGCCTGGCGGGCGACAAGCAGGCCGCGTGGCTGCGGATCGTAGTGGAGGGCTCGCGGGTCGGCAAGCGCCGTCAGCAGTGCGGGATCGAAGGTAAAGCCGCAGCGAGTCGGGTTGGAGGCGGTCAAGTCGGCGATCAGTTGGCCGGAGGCCGCGCGCAGACGGTGCGCCCGCGCCAGTTCGCTCTCCTCGGTATTCCAGTTTGTCCGCCGCGAAAACCGCATAGAATCCTCGCCAAGCATTCATCCAGTAAAGGCAGTCGCGCCATGGATGCCACAATGGAAGCAGGCGTCCTTATCAACATTACACGGTAAGGCTCTGGAGGGACTTTGGCTTTGCGCGCGGTTATTTTCGACTATGGGATGGTGCTTTCAGGGCCGCAAGAGCCGGAGGCGCACGCTGCGTTGCTGCGTATCACGGGGCTAGGCCGTGAGCGGTTCGAGCGCCTGTATTGGGCAGATAGGCCGGCGTACGACGAAGGCAAGCTGACAGGGATCGCCTTCTGGCGAAAGCTTTTAAGTAAGGCCGGGCTCGCCGAGAACGAGCAGGCTGCCGAGGAACTGAACCGTTGGGACGCTCGCATGTGGACCACCGAGAACGCCGCAATGCTCCACTGGCAACTTGCGCTCCGGAAGCATGGCTTGAAGACGGCCATTCTCTCCAATATGGGTGACGAGGTGCTGGCCAGCGTGGAGCGGGAGTTTGACTGGATTCACCGCTTTGACGTGCTTGTGTGGAGTTATCAACTGGGCATTGCCAAGCCTGATTCGGCAATCTATCGCCACACGATTGTGGCATTAGGCACGGAGCCGGAGGACACGCTCTTTATTGACGACAAGCGGGAAAACATCGACGCCGCGCGGGCGTTGGGAATGCAGACCATTCAGTTTTCTACCGTGGATCGTTTGCGAGAGGATTTAATCGCTGCGGGGCTAGAGTCTGAACTGCCGCTGCCAAGTTGATAAAGTGCCTTCATTCAGTCCTTGGAGACACCTTGTCCCGTATGGATGCATAATTACATTGTTTCTTTCCGAAGCCGACGAATGAAGAATGACCTCAACCAGTACGGGTAATGAGCGCCTTTACGATTGACCGGCGCGTCAGGACTGTCGGATGAGAAATCACTGAGGTGGCTCATTGACGATAATAAAGTCTTTGCGTGCGGGAATTGTAGCTTTGACGGGATGTGGCATGGCTTTGAGTGCCGGGCTGGCTCACGCGCAAAGTGTACCGGTGGTCACAGGCGACGCGCGAGTAGACAAGCTACTGAGCCAGATGACCTTTGACGAGAAGCTCACACTCATTCATGGCTCGCCGGAGGATCCGGCGGTCTATCAGGCGCAGGCAGGCTATTTGGCGGGAATTCCGCGACTCGGGATTCCTGGGCTGCGCTTTGCGGACGGACCTCCGGGCGTGCTCACTCGGCATCCGTCGGCGGGCGAGACGGCCACAATGGGCGTGGCTGCTACCTTCAGCCGCAAGACGGCTCAATTGAATGGGCTGGTGATTGGACGCGAGGATCGCGCGCTCGGCATTGATGTTTCCTTGCAGCCATTTGTGAATATCGACCGCGATCTGGAATTCGAACGTGGCTACAACACCTTTGGCGAAGATCCATTCTTGACCAGCGAGATGGGCGTGGCTGAGATCGAAGGAATCCAGTCACAGCATGTAATGGCGCAGGTAAAGCATTTTGTAGCTTATGACTCAAACGCCAGCAATATCTTTGTGGACGACCAAACGCTGCACGAGGTCTACGCGGCACCCTTCGATGCGGCGATCCGGGCGGGCGTCTCGTCCATCATGTGCTCTTATAACCGGATCAACGGCGCTTTTGCATGCGGCAACGATTCCATGCTGACGAAGATTCTGCGCCAGGAACTCGGCTTCAAGGGCTTTGTGACCTCGGATTGGGGAGCGGTTCATGCCGTGACCTTCATCAATGCCGGGCTTGATATGGAGATGCCCGGCGAAGCGCGGCCGGAAGACAAGCACCCTATCAATTCATTCTTTGATAAGCTACCGGTTCCGCCGCCTATGCCGCCCAGAGATCATGTCGAGGTCGGTGGAGATATGTTTGGCGGGAATATCCCTGAAGAACCGGCGCGCCAACATCATGGCGGAGGCGACTGGGGACTGAAGTTGAGCCCGGAGAAAATGACTGAGGCGCTGCATAACGGCGACGTGCGTGAGACTACAATCACTCGCGCCGCGGGCCGCGTACTGCTGGAGATTGCTCGATTTGGCTATCTCGATGGCCTGTCCAAGCACGAGGTTACCGAACAATCGATCGAAGCCAATGCCGCAATCATCGAGAAGACTGGTGAAGAGTCCGCGGTGCTCTTGAAGAACGAAGGCGGCGCACTGCCGTTGAAGCCAGCCGATCTGGATTCGGTGGTTCTGATTGGACCGACGGCCGGACAGGTGGACTCGATCGGCATCAGCGGAGAGCGCTCTGAAGGCCTGCCCCAACTGCAAATGGGTCCCTATGCGGCCCTCAAAGAAATCACCGGCAATGCAAAGATTCAGTTTGCAGTGAATGACGATATGACTGGAACGCTGGTTCCTGCCAGCACTCTGGATCACGATGGTCAGCCGGGTTTGGAGCGGAGCGGCGGCGGTGCAAAGCAGACTGACGCGCAGATCAACTTCACTGGGGCAAACGCGCTGCCGCCCAACTCCACTCTTACCTGGAAGGGAACTTTGACTCCGCCGCGCGCGGGAACCTACTGGCTCTACTTGCAGGCAATGGGCGCCAACGCGAATATCGCGATCGATGGCAAGGGGATTGCCGGCACCGGTGCACGGCAGGGCGGCGTTCATGGCGACATTCTGCAAGCCAACCAGGACAATGTGGTCCCCACAACCGATCACCTGGACAATGTGCGTTTCGCGGTCGAACTGAGCGCCGGGCCTCACAAAATGGAAATCAGGACGAGTCCAGACAGCTCGAATTCACCGGTGCAGTTGCGTTTGAACTGGTACACGCCAGAGCAGCGCGCGGCCGATCACGCGGCAGCCATTGCCGCCGCGAAGAGCGCCAAGGTCGCCGTCGTCTTTGTTTGGACGCGCCTGTACCCAGTCTTTGGTCTGCCGGGCGATCAGGACAAATTGGTGGAAGAGGTTGCGGCGGTCAATCCCAATACCATCGTCGTCCTCAATACCAGCCAGCCCGTGGCTCTGCCTTGGCTGGACAAGGTAAAGGCTGTGCTGGAGATATGGTGGCCGGGCGACGAGGGCGGCTGGGCCACAGCCAATCTGCTGGCGGGGAAAAGCAGTCCCGCAGGCAGGCTGCCGGTAACCTGGGCCAAGCGGCTGGAAGATTACGCAGCCACAGACCCCAATCATCCCGAGCGTTCCGCCAAGGGCGTCGATGGAAAGACCACCTACAGCGAAGGCGTGAATGTGGGCTACCGCTGGTTCGATAAGGAGAATATCGCTCCGCTCTTTCCTTTCGGCTTCGGGCTTAGTTACACCACTTTTGACTACTCCGGGTTGAAAGTTGAAAAAGCTGCCAACGGCGGACTAAACGTGACGGTGACGATCAAGAACACCGGCGCTGTGGAGTCGGATGAAGTGCCGCAGGTCTATCTGAGCGCGCCCAACTCGATTCCTCAAGGAGTGCAGTTTCCAGTGCGGGCGTTGGTGGGTTTTGACCGCATTCATCTGGCGGCTGGCGAGGCGAAGATTGTTACCCTCCATGTTGCGGCTCGGCAATTGCACTACTGGTCAACCAAGGAAGGGAAGTGGGTTGCGGCCAGCGGCAAGCGAACGGTAAGCGTGGGAGCTTCCTCGCGCGATCTGCGCGTAGAGCAGAGCATCGACTGAGACGGACTGATTTGTTCAACCGAGAGTGGGAAGGCCTTGCCGCCGTTCCGCCCTCCCGCATCGATTCGCTACCATAGGACTCATGCCGCAATTTTCTCCAGGCCAGACGCTGCTGATCGACGCCGACGATACGCTGTGGGAAAACAATGTTTACTTCGAGCGCGCCATCGCCGCTTTCATCAGCTTTTTGGACCACCGCGACTACTCGCCCGCCGAAGTGCGCGCTGCGCTCAATGAAGTGGAGCGGGAGACGATCCTGACCCACGGCTACGGCCTGCCGAGCTTTACGCGCTCACTGGTAACGTGCTTTGAGCGGCTCCGTACAGCGCCTATGACTGAAGAAAAGACGAAGCTCATTGAGGGCTTTGCGCGCTCCATCGCCGAGCAGGAGATTGAACTGCTTCCAGGCGTGGCCGCGACACTGGCCGAACTGGCCGCGCGGCATCGGTTGATTCTGATGACCAAGGGCAACCACGCCGAGCAGGCCGATAAAGTGAGCCGCTCCGGGCTTGCCGGTTACTTCTCGGCAGTTGAAATCGCCGCTGAAAAAGATCCAGCGGCTTATCGCGAGGTTATCGCGCGTCATGAACTTTCTCCGCGGACTAGCTGGATGATCGGCAATAGTCCCAAGAGCGACATCAACCCCGCTCTTGCCGCAGGCCTCAATGCCGTTTTTCTCTTCCACAAAGACACGTGGGTTCTGGAACACGCCACGCTCGACGCCGCGCCGCAAGGGCAGCGGTTGATCGAGCTTGACGCGTTCGCGAAGCTGACGGCGATTTTCTAGCGCGCTGGTCAGGCACGGCGATCGCGTTTGAGGTTTTAGCACGGGATTCGATGGAGCGCTTTCCAGGTTCTGGAAGAGGGTTTGAGTACGTGCGAGATGGGTGGAAAGCTGCCGCGAAAGCTGGTTAAAAAGCGAGTATTTTGGACGGAAAGAGCGTTTTTTGGGGCTAAAAGGTGGGCAAAATGGGCGGTTTGCAGTTACTGATTGGTAAATATGCTGAAAATGCAAGCCATTGATATGAAGCTTGTTACTGGAATTCCGGAGACAAAAAACGGGCGCCACAGGGTAGGGGGGGTGGGGGGTAGCGGCTTTTTTGGAGAATAAACAGCGAAACCCGGTAGAGGAAACGGGTATGGTTGGAGGATTGGGGTGAGCCAGACTTTGGGTTGAAAGCGAGTTTTTAGTCATGACTGGATCTACCCTCCCCTATTTACAGGATCTACTAACAGACGGTAATTATCCGCAAAAAAGCCGACATAAAAATGGGGCGCGTTCAAGAGAGATGCAGCCGTTGGCTCGGCTGCGCGGCTTGTCGGTTGAGCATGTCAGCAATTGCAGGGCATTGGGTTCGCGGGTTAGCGGAGGCTACCTCTCGCCTTGGCAGGGTAGTGGCAGAGTTGCAGGGCACTGGTATTTTTAAATGTGATCGCCCCGCGGTGCAGTCCAGGTAAGAAGAAGCGGCGTCATGTCAGGTGACAAAGCTCTTAAAGGCCATGTCATTTCTTGGCTATTATGGAGTGCCCAAAATAAGATTTGCAACTGAGAAGAGACGCCTGAGCGGGGTATATTAGCAGTTAGGTAACGCTATCAGATATCGATAACATTTATGTGTGTAGAATTGGAGCCTCACAGACCGAATTTATAAGTATTTATAAAATGAATATGTTACTTGGGATTATTGGTCATATATCTTGCATGATTGCCGATTCGACCCCACGAGACTGTCTCGATGGGAATGTTACTAAAAGTTACCGTTGAGTGATAGTAAGTAACTTGACTTTATCGGGCCAAAAGATTGACCTTCATTCTGCGGTCAAGTGGGGAAGAATCAGGCGCGATTCTTTACCAGGGTTTGAAAAGACCGCCTTTTCGGTAGGGAGACGGTTTTTTTTTAATTGCTTTTTTTCTAAACATCATTATGCAGGTTGACTTACTTTTGATTTCGCAAGACCAAATCCGATTTGAGGTGTTTTGACAGGTTGTCGCTTATGCGAGCTTGCAAAAAGATAGTCTGCCCAATTCATTTATTCCATTTTTCCATCCAAAGCTCATTCGACTATTGAAACTTACCTGAGCTGCGCCCGTGGGATTGCCGATCATAGGCTAGACCTGCGGTAAAGACATTTGATACCGGCATCATAGTGCGGAAGCACTTCTGTGCGAAGTGCTGCTATAGGCCTATGTGATGTAAAGGAGAAACCATGTTTCAGGTGTTAAACCCCCACTGCAGGCAGGCAAAGGCCCGCCGACTGGTCGGGTACTTTGCAGTACTCGCGGCTCTCATTCTAACCACGCTTCTGCCGGGTGCTTTCGCTCAGGTGACCCACGTTGCGAATCCCTACGTTGGCGCAACGGTGTATGCCAGTCCGGACTACAAAGCGGAAGTCGCTACGGCGGTTGCAACCGAAACGGCCGGCTCACCACTTGCGAACCAGATGACCGTAGTGGGAAATACCCCGACATTTGTCTGGCTGGACCGCATCGCAGCCATTGCAGGCGGCTCCGTGAACAGTAACCGCCTCGGTCTCCAGGGTCACATCACCGCGGCATTGGCACAGCAGAGCGGCTCTACGCCGGTCGTAGTCCAGATTGTGATTTACGATCTGCCTGATCGCGATTGCGCCGCGTTGGCCTCTAATGGCGAGTTGAGCATTGCCGGCGGCGACATTCCCAAGGGTTATACGACGGCGCTGACGGGCACGGGCCTTCAGGAGTACGAAAACGATTACATTACGCCAATCTATAACATAATGGCGGCCTACAAGACCAACCCGAACATCCGGTTTGTGCTGGTCGTCGAGGACGATTCGCTGCCCAATATCGTTACAAACACCGGATATAGTTATTCGCTGCCGAACTGCGTCGCGGCCAACGGCGGATCCAGCTACCCGACCTACTCGATGACGGGCGTATATGTAGAGGCAATTCAATACGCGCTCAATCAGTTCCATTCGCTTCCCAATGCGTATAACTACCTCGACATCGGCCACCACGGATGGCTCGGCTGGACTGAAGGCGCCGGGCTTGCCTTTCCCTTCTACGCCAATGTGGCAAAGGGAACAACGGCTGGTTTTGCCAGCATTGATGGAATAATCACTAATACCGCGAACTACGGACCGACCAAAGAGCCGTACATGACCGCGACGGAGGCAGTGGGAAGTGGAGAAGTATATGAAGCCACATTCTACTCGTACGATCCTTCAATCGATGAAATAAGCTACGCTCAGGAATTTTATACAGGCCTGACCGCGGCAGGTTTCCCCTCCACGCTGGGATTCCTGATCGACACATCGCGCAATGGCTGGGGCGGATCGACGCGGCCAACCGGCGCAAGCACCAGCACCGACCTTAATACTTTCGTGAACGCGACCAAAATCGACGGGCGCGACGACATGGGCCAATGGTGCAACCAGCCCAATCAGGGAATTGGCGCGCTTCCCGCGGCGAACCCTGGGGGATTTGCCAATCTGCAGGCATACGTCTGGGTCAAGCCTCCGGGAGAATCGGACGGCAACTACCCTGGCAGCGTGTACAACGGCGTAACTTCAACCGTTGGCGATCCGAACTGCGATCCGGCGCATGATAACGCACTGGCTAACGGCTTTGCGACAAACGCAATACCGAACTCGCCATCCGCCGGCACCTTCTGGCTAACCGAGTTCCTCGAAGACGTGCAGAACGCGTATCCCGCACTTCCAACTACAACGTCTCCCGGCTTCACCGTCAACACAACCGCGACGAGCGTGATGCAGGGAACGAGCGTGGGAAGCGGCGTGACCGTTAGTGCATTCAATGGCTTCAACAGCGCAGTCACTTTGGCAGTCACCAGCACTTTGCCCTCTGGAGTAACAGCCGTCTTCAGTCCCACTTCAGTTACTGGTTCTGGGGGCAGCACACTGACATTTACGGCCACCAACACGGCCACTGTGGGCGCTGTCACCGTTACAGTAACTGGGACCAGCGGCTCCACTGTCGAGACGGCCACCCTGGCCCTCACTGTGACCGCGAGGCCGGAGTTCACCATCTCGGTATCTCCCGCGACGCTTTCATTGCCGCCGAATACCAACCCCACAGTGACTCTCACAGTCACCTATGTTGGTGGTCTGACGGGCAGCGTTGCCCTTAGCGCAAGCGGCCTGCCCTCGGGTGTCCAGGCTAACTTTGCACCTTCGTCGCTCAACTCTCCGGGCGGCACCATTGTTGTGAACTTCAATTCGCAAACCAGTACGCCGTCTGGAACCTACAACATCTTGCTGACTGGAACCGACGGCACGCTTGTCAATTCCGCAACCCTTGCACTGACCATTCCTCCGTCGGGCTTTACGCTTGCGCCCTCGGCGACGACAGTGGCGCTGACTCAGGGTAAGACGGCGACAGATACCATCACTGTCACCGATGTTGGATCTTTTACCGGCAACGTTACTCTTGCCGCCACAGGCTTGCCTAGCGGAGTTACTGCCGCGTGGGGTACGAATCCAACCACCGGAAGCAGCGTACTGACGCTGACGGCGACTAGCACGGCCACGACTGGCTCGTCCACGGTCACGGTGACAGGAACCTCAG
>JBEKDN010000161.1:0-9299 GCA_050014335.1 Occallatibacter sp.
AAGTAGAACGTCAATCATTGGCGTAACATTGATGTCGGACGAGTAACCTCCTCCGCCTCCCATAGACATTCCCATGGTTTAAACTCCTCTTTGACTCGAAATCGTTATTGCGAAAACACAAAATCTACTTACTCGCCGCCAGCAAGACCGCTTTCCTTTTTCTGGGTCAACAGGCCAACGTCTTCCACGCCGGCAGTACGCACGGCGTCAATTGCGTCTTCGACGGCCCGATATTGCGCGCGGGCATCGGCGCGCACAAAGATCGTCTTGCCAGGCTTGTCGGCGAGTTTCTCGCGGACCTGAACACCCAACTCATCGATCGATGTCTTGTTTTGTCCCAGGAACACTCCTCCGTCGCGCGTGATGGCAACGACAATGGCGTCTTCCTTGTCGGCGTCTGGCATGGCGGTGGCGTTTTCCACTTTGGCCATCTCGACTGAGACCTTGTTCTGAAGCATAGGGGTGATGACCATGAAGATGATCAGCAGCACCAGCATCACGTCCACCATCGGAGTGACGTTGATATTGGAACTGACCTGTTTGCTAACGTCCCGTACCGCGATTCCCATAGTTGGGCTCCGTTGCCTGAAAATTTTTCTCCGGATGGCATCCGGCACTGCTCTAGAACCACGTGGCCCAAGGCGATGTCGATTCCGGCGGGCGGGGAGAGCTTTCACTCTCCCGCACGCGCAACTTCTCGCTCTCGCCTGTGCAGCAGCCTAGCCTAGCGCTTGTGGCTCTGCTTGATAAAGTAATCGACCAGTTCGCTGGAAGAGTTGTCCATTTCAACGTCGAAGCTCTCAACACGCCCGGTAAAGTAGTTGAAGGCCATAACGGCTGGAATAGCGACGAGAAGTCCGAAGGCCGTGGTAACCAGGGCTTCCGAGATGCCGCCGGCGACCGCGCCGATGCCCGAGGTCTTCTGGGTGGCAATCTGTTGGAAGGCATTCAGAATGCCGATAACCGTGCCCAGCAGGCCGACGAAAGGAGCCGTCGCGCCGATGGTGGCCAGAACCGCAAGGCCCCTCTTCAGCTTGGCGTGAACGATGGCTTCAGCACGCTCGAGCGCGCGGCCCGAACTTGCAATGCTGTCGTCGGTGGCAACTCCACCTGAGGAGCGGAATTCCTGCAGGCCGGCGGTAACAACCTCGGCCAGGTGAGACTTCTTATTGCGATCGGCGATCTTGATCGCCTCTTCAAGTTTGCTGTCCTTCAAAGCGCCGGCAACCTTGGGCGCGAACTCGCGCGACTGCTTGCGAGCGGCGTTGAAGTACAGGAGACGGTCGATCATTACGGCCAGAGACCAGATCGACTCGATGAACAGGATGATGGCGATAACGCGCGCCGGCCATCCCATGTGGTCCCATAGCCCCATGGGGCTGAAGCTGACCGTCTGCTCGCCTTCTTGAAAGAAGAAGGCCAGATTGGCGGCGGCATGCGAAGCGAAGTGCGAGAGTTGAGCGAGAATCACTGAATCGTTCCTCCTAAGGAGTTTTCTTGGGTACCGCGTGCATTGCGTAAGCTGGGAACGCGCCTCGAAATCCGATGCGCCTTCAGGTCAAAAGAAGAGCCTCTCTCCCCTGTCTAGCGGAAAAGGCCAAAGAAATTCATCATCCGCCCAGGGTGAAAATCACATTGACTGTGGTATCCACTTCCACTGGCTCATTGCTAAGCAAGTAGGGCTTGTAACGCCAGTTCTTGACGGCATCCAGGGCGGCCTGCTGCAACATGGCCGGACCGCTGATAACCTTCAAATTCTCAATCGAGCCAGTCTTGGAGATAGTCGCCTGCAACACCACTGTGCCCTGAACACGAGCCGCCTTGGCGATGGGAGGATAATTTGGCGAGGGCTTGGAGATTGCCATGCCAGCCATCACGCCGCCTGAAATGCTGATCTTCTTGGGAGGAGCGGCCTGAACCTTCATCTTGGCATCGCCGAAGATGCTGCCCATAACGCCGCCCGTGCTTCCACCGAAGTCCGATCCGGCCACGCCGAAGGAGGCTACTGGCGCCTCCTTCTCTTTGGCAATCAGAATGTCGTGCGGAATGCGGGTAGGCGCCGTGAGCTGATTGTTCATCATTTCCGACTTCACCTGGACCACATGGACAGCCTCGGGAGGCGGCGGAGGTGGTGGCGGAGGAGGTGGTGGTGGGGGAGCTACCAAAGCCATCTGCATGGCGGCCTTCGGCAGCGCCTCGGGATAGATCAGCGGAATCAGAATGAGCAGAACCAGAATCGAACCATTCACGATTCCTGTAAAAAGCGCCCAGCGCCCACTCTTGCTCTTGATCCTGCCCGCGGATTCAAACGTGGAATCTTCAAACATTGCCAGCCTCGAATCGGGTGATTGCTTACTACTTAATTAGACACCGGGCGACACAAATATGTTCCCGGCTCCAAAAACTTACCACAGAAGTTCGTTCAGCCGTGGTCGAAATCGAACATCCCTCGCATTTAAGCACGAAGAAACGGTTAAACCTCCTCGTGTAACCCTAAACGCGAGCACGCTTGGCGGCAGGAAGAACTGCCGCTTTGCCTTGCCCAGCGTTACGTTCCTGCCAGGCTACGAGCATAGGCGCGGCAATAGCAATCGAAGAGTACGTTCCGATGATGATGCCCACGACCAGCGCGAAAGAGAAGCCGCGGAGAACCTGGCCTCCGAAAATATACAAAGACAGGACCGTCATAAATGTCAATCCCGAAGTTAGAACTGTCCTGCTCAAAGTCTGGTTGATGCTGCGATTGACCACATCCGGCAGCGACTCGCGTCGACTGAGACGCAAATTCTCGCGGATACGGTCAAAGACAACGATGGTATCGTTCATTGAGTAGCCTACCAGTGTCAGAATGGCCGCAATTACGGTCAAGCTGATCTCCTGGTTGGTGAGAGCAAAGAAGCCGACGGTAATCAGCGTGTCATGGAAGCAGGCAACAACTGCCGCGACGCCATAGATCAGCTCAAACCGAATCCATAGATAGACCAGCATTCCAGCCATTGAGTAGAGCGTGGCCAACAAAGCCTGCTTTTCCAATTGCTTGCCGACCGTAGGTCCGACGACAGCCACGTCGCGCACCACGAAAGGATTGTCGTAATGAGCTTGAAGCGCACCGACGATCCTGCTGCGGCCAGCGTCGAGCGAGCTCTCATCGTGCTGCTCGGGCAAGCTGATCAGCACCTCATTGCCATTGGGCTCATCGACGGATTTGATTGTCTGGATGCTGGCATCCGCGATACCGGAAGCGTCCATTGCCTGGCGAATCCGGTTAACATCTGGAGCCTGGGTGAACTGCGCCTGGACCTGTGTGCCGCCCTTGAAGTCCACGCCGAGCGGTACCGGGCTGCCAATGCTATGCATGTGCATGCCCATTGAGATGAGGCCGGCCACGCTGAAGATCATCGAAAAGGCGAGGAAGTACCACTTCAACCTCAGCCAATCTACATTTACGCCGTGAAAGAATTCCACTGATTCTCTCCCCTTCCTGGGAGGCTGGAATCCTTGTGGACTCCAGCGTTCTTCTGTTGTACATCTGCCCGCCGGGCAGCTCTGCTAAACCGCTGTTATAGTTCGACTAAATGGAAACCGGCTGCCCGGACTTCATCTTGTTCAGGTGAGCATCAAAGATCAAGCGCGATACAAAGACCGCCGTAAAGAGGTTCGCCAGCAAGCCGACGGTCAGTGTGGTCGCGAATCCCTTCACAGGGCCGCTGCCAAAGACAAACAGGATGGCCGCGGAGACGATGGTCGTAACGTGCGTATCGACGATCGTGATCCAGGCGTGAGCAAATCCCTGATCGACAGCCGCCGAGGGCGCTTTTCCCGCGCGCACCTCTTCGCGGATGCGCTCAAAGATCAGCACATTTGAATCGACGCCCATGCCTATTGTAAGAATCACACCGGCGATACCCGGCAAGGTCAATGTGGCCGAGAAGGCCCCCATAAAGCCCAGCAGAATAATCAGGTTGAGAATCAGCGCCACGTCAGCGTTGATGCCAGAACCGCGGTAGTAGATAAGCATGAAAGCCATCACCACCAGAATGCCGACGATAGCCGCCGTCACGCCCTTGTCGATTGAATCCTTGCCAAGCGAGGCACCGACAAAGCGCTTTTCCAGCTGCTCCAAAGAGGCCGGCAAAGCGCCGGTGCGCAGCAGTTTGCTAAGCGCCGCAACTTCATCGGGCGAAAAGCTGCCTTCAATCTCGCCACGGTCGCGAATCGCGCTCTTAATGTTGGCCACTTCGCGAATATGGTCGTTCATGACCACCGCCATCGCTTTGCCCACATTTTTGCTGGTGTAATCGTAGAATTTATCGCCGGCCTCATTGGTCAGCGTGAAATCAACCTCGCGCTGTCCGGTGTTGGAATTGATGCCCGGATCCGCGGAGCGGAAGTCGTTTCCGGCAACTACCGAAGCACGTTGCAAAACGTAGACGCTATCCGCCGATGCGCCGCCTTCCATCACGCCGGAAAAGCTCTTCAGTTCCTCGTCGGGAGGTATGCTGCCGCCCGTGCTGGCAGTGGCTTCCTGCGCGTCCTTGTACGGACCGCCGACGACGGCGTGAATCTCAAGGCGGTTGGTGCCCTGGATGATCGACTCGATCTGGCTCTCGTTTTCGACGCCAGGCAGATCGACAAGGATCTGGTTGTCACCGAGGCCGTATTCCTGAATCTGCGGCTCACTGACGCCCAACGCGTCCACGCGGTCACGGATTGCCTCTATGGCCTGCTCGTCGGTCTTCTTTTCAAGCGCCTTCTCGACCATCGGCTTCATCGTCAAGGTGAAACTGCCCGCGCTGTCGCCATCGGCCAAGTCGTATTCGCCAGAATACTTGGAGTCAAGCAGCGAGTGCGCGTCGTTGGCTTTGGCGGGCGGAACGCCCTCTACGCGGATCAGCGTGGGCTTGGCCGGATCGGGCTTATAGGCCTGCGAAAAGCTCAGGTTGGCTGTCTTCAAATCCTGCTTGATGCGCGCCACGGCGTTGTCGGTATCGGCGTTAACCGCTTCCTCGACCTTGACTTGCAAGATCAGGTGAGCGCCGCCGCGGAGATCCAGGCCCAGGTGAATGCGCTTAGTGACGGCCTCGCCCAGATCCTTGCCGGTGACGCCGGCTGGCTTGCCGAAGATGCCGAAGACGCAAACCGCCAAGACGGCAACCACCAGGATAATTCTGTTCTTGAGATTCTTCTTCATCGTCCCGTTTCTCTATTTCGATACAGCGGACATTGTCCACTGTCTACTGTTCACTGCGCAATGTTTACTGCCCGTCTGTGGTCACTGAAGCAATGGCGTTTTTGGCCACTTCCATCTTGATCCCGTCCGGTGCGACCTTGATCACAATCGCGTCATCCTTCATGGAAACAATGATGCCGCGAACGCCGCCGGCGGTTGTCACCCGGTCGCCGGTCTTAATGGAGCCCAGCATCTGCTGCCACTGCTTCTGGCGCTTCTGCTGCGGCCGGATCATCACAAAATACAGAACCGGAACCAGCAGCAGTGGAAGAAGCATGGTTAGGTTGCCGCCGCCCGCGGGCTGCTGGAAGATCAGGAATGCCGAACTCGTTGCCAAACTCATTGCCACACTCGTCTCTTGTCTGCCCTTGAGCCGCGCAACCACGCCGCCCTGCGGGCACAGGCCTATCCCGCCGCTTGCCGGGAGCCTGCGAAAATTTGTCTCCGGGAACGATCCAGACTGGTTCGGGCCGCTAATCCGGTCCGGCCCAGGCGGTGGAAGGAGGATCCGGTTGGCGCTGATCGGGCACTTATCCCGTCTCACACCCTCGCACCGTTACGACCCAACTGCCGTCTGCTTCCTGTTCGACACAGCACTTCCCAGTAAAGCCGCATCCAAAGACCGCGCCGAAGTTCCGCGCGCATTCCGTCCGGGGTTCCAGAAGAGTGCCTCCATAGATAAGATACGCGCGGGCGTGGACGTGTCAAGGTGCAATGCAAGGAATAGCGACCATGGAAGAGATAACTGGAGCTGCGACAGGCATTTTTCGCGTCGGCCGGCGCTTTTACGCTGGACTCGATACCACTGCGCAACGCGGTCTTGGCAATACTTATAAAGATTTTACGTTTCCCGTATTCATCCATCACTGCCGCTAGTGCCTGCTGGAGTTGGGACGATTTGCGCGCTGGCGGCGGCATCCAAATGAACAGCCTGTGCGCCGGAAACCGGAAAGGTGGCTCCTATGACCCTTACATTTCGCGAATTGTTGTTGATAATTCCAGCCGCTCTGGGCGAAGTTTTTATGGTCTGGGCTCTCTGGAATTTCCTGCGGGCAAGCGGCAGGCGTTAGCGCGCCGCTGCTCCCTGCTCCTTACTCCCAGTTCCCTGCTTCTCTTCGTCACCGGCATCTTCCACAAGAACCGCGGAGCCGGGAATCACGTCGAAGCTGGCTGCTTCTTTGCCTGAGGGATGGAAGGTGACGCGCAGGGGCTCACGCTGCCATTCGACAGAACCGCAGACTGGTTGAGCGTGGCTCTCCGCGGCCGATACTGGATCGAAGGCCAAAAGCTTCTTTGCCAGCACCGCCTTGCGCGCCTCCACCTGCGCGACGACCCCGTAAATGCTCTTGCCGCTGGCCGTCAAGCCGCAGTAAGCGCCGTAGTCGCGGAACCAGGCGACCTGGCTAACGCCGGGATCGTAGTCAGGCAGCTTGAGGGCAATGATGTGGCCGGTCACGCGGTCCACCAGCAGCCACGGCCCGCGCTGCCAGACCCAATGCTCCTGTGCGCTCTCAGGCTTCGTCTTGTTGGCGAGCACTGGCTTGGCGGCCGGCGAAGATTGATCGTTCGTCGCTGCTTTGTCGCCAGGCATCTGATTGTCGCTGGGCCCAGGAATGTAGTTAGGCAAGGTATCGTTGATCTTCAGCACGCGGCGGACGACAAAGCTGCGGTCGGTGACGTCGTGTGCTTCGCCGGTCGTCCACTCCTTCAAAACGCCGTCCACCAGCAGCGCACGAATCTTGAGTTCCGTCTCCCCCTGCGCCGCGCCCGCCGGATCGCCGATCTTGGAGTAAGGAACCTTCCGCGCCGCGCCGAGAACGACTGTGTGCACCTTGCGCGGAGCTGCGTTAGATAACGGTGTTGTGGCAAGCGGAATTACCATTGCCAGAAATAAGAACTTTGCGCGGCTGCCTATCATCTCTTCTCCTGAATTCCCGCTGCCTCGACTGCGCGCGCAACGCGAAACGCGGTCGCCTCATTCAGGTGCGCGGCCAGCACCTGCATCCCTACCGGCAATCCGGCCTTGGTTGTGCCGCAGGGCACGGTCACACCGCAGATTCCCGCAAGGCTCGCAGTGACTGTGTAGATGTCGGCCAGATACATGGCCAGTGGATCGCCGGTCTTCTCGCCTAATTTGAAAGCGGGCGTCGGAGCGGTGGGAGTTACAATCGCATCCACCTCGGCAAAGGCGCGCAGATACTCTTCGGCGAGGATGCGGCGGACCTGCTGGGCCTTTAAATAGTAGGCATCGTAGTAGCCAGCGCTGAGCGCATAAGTCCCGAGCAAAATGCGGCGCTTGACTTCAGCGCCGAAACCCTCGTCGCGGGAGTGCCTGTACATGTCGGCCAGAGTATCCGAGTCCTTGGAGCGCGGCCCGTATCGCACGCCGTCAAAGCGGGCGAGATTGGCGCTGGCCTCGGCGGTGGCGATGAGATAATAGGCCGGAACAGCGTAGCGCGTGTTTGGCAACTTGACCGGCTTCACCGCGCAGCCAGCATGCTCCAGCGCGGCAATGCCCGATTCAATGCAGGCGCGCACCTCGGGATCGAGGCCCTCGGCGAAGTATTCCGCGGGCACGCCGATGCGCAGGCCTTCAGCGGGCTTGTCGCTCTCAGCCGCATAATCGGCCACAGGAGCCGGAGAGCTTGTGGCGTCCTTGGGATCGTGGCCCGCGATGACGCTGAGCAGCGAGGCCGCGTCGCGAACGTTGGCGGCGAAAGGTCCGACGCGGTCCAGCGACGATGCATAAGCGATGAGGCCGTAGCGCGAGACGCGGCCGTAAGTTGGCAGCACACCAACGACGCCGCAGAAGCTGGCTGGCTGACGGATCGAGCCGCCCGTGTCCGAGCCGAGCGTGGCGACGGCGAGATTGGCCGCGACAGCCGCAGCCGAACCGCCGCTGGAGCCGCCGGGAACGCGCTCCGTGTCCACCGGATTGCGCACTGGTCCGTAAGCCGAGTTCTCATTTGACGAGCCCATCGCGAACTCATCGCAATTGATCTTGCCAAGCAGCACAGCGCCCGCGGCTTCAAGGCGCGAGACGGCTGTGGCGTCGTACGGCGGACAGTAGCCTTGCAGAATCTTTGACCCAGCCGTGGCTGGAGCGCCGCGCATGACAAGCACATCCTTGATGCCGACGGGAATGCCGGCGAGCGGAGGCAGCGGATCGCCCTTGGCGGCCAGCGCGTCTACGTTTGCGGCCTGCGTCAGCGCTCGGTCTCTGGTCAAGCTGAGGTAGACGTTCAGGCGCGGATTCTTCTGGACGATGCGGTCGTAGTAGCTGGCGGCGAGATCGGCGGCTTTGGTTGCGCCGCTTGCGATCTCAGCGCGCAATGCGGCGAGAGTCTTTGGGTGTTCCACAAAGTTTTCGACTGGTTTGGCTTGGCTTTCCAAGTGAATCTTCCTTCCTGTGGCCTGTCGCGGCTCATCAATCACCGCATGGATTACCGGCATTCAAAATCCCGCTACCGCTCAATCACCTTGGGCACCTTGAAAAAAACGCCATCGCTCTCCGGCGCTTGCGCAAGAACCGTTGCGCGATCGAGCGAAGGCTGCAACCGATCGTCCCGCACGACGCCTTTGCCCGATGCATCGAGCAGGTCGCTGATTTGCGCCAGAGGCATGACGCCCGATGTGTCGAGTTCATTCAACTCGGCAACATAGTCGAGAATGGCGTTCAAGTCGCTCAACATGCGCGGAGTCTCCTCCGGCGCGAGTTCGAGATGGGCCAATTCGGCCACGCGCTCGACTTCTTCCACGGTCACTTTCGCGGTCATGCTTTTACGTCTCCCATCGCGGACCTCAGCGCGTCGACTAAAAATATTTCTGGTGAAGGTCCGAAGATTGAGTATAGCTTTTACGGTTTGGCGAGTGCATTTTTGGCGAGCCAGCATGTGGACTGGCGCTTGCGGATGCCGCAAATGCCAGGGAACGCGGTGAGAATTGAAAGTCTGTGAAAAGGTGGGAAAAAATGAGGATTTGGGGCTCAAAAGCGGTCATTCTTGCCTAAAAAAGGGCAAAAAATGGGGGTTTGCAGTTACTGATCAGTAACCTATGTTAAATTGTAAGT
>JBEKDN010000162.1:0-9277 GCA_050014335.1 Occallatibacter sp.
GACGAGGATCAGATCTTCCTGGAAGGAGGCTGCCTGAGCGATCAGTTCACCGCGCGCGTCAATGGCGAGCGAGGAGCCGTCGAAGAGGAGACTGTCATTGCCGCCGACCTGATTGGAAAGCAGAACCGGAATGCCATCCCGTTTGGCGATGGCGGAGAGCATCTGGCGGCGGATGGCGCGCTTGCCGTGCCAGAAAGGCGAGGAGGAAAGGTTGATGTGGACGGCTGGCCGCTGGCGCATCAGATCTTCCATGGGATCGATAGAGTAGAGACGGCGCGGCCAGAAGCCTTTGTCGTTCCATGCATCTTCACAGATGGTGATGGCCAGACGGAGGCCATCCAACTCGACGACCTGTTGAGAGCGCGCGGGGACGAAGTAGCGCTGTTCGTCGAAGATGTCATAAAAGGGCAGGAGGCGCTTGTGCTGTTCAAGAAGGACAAGGCCGCGATCGAGAAGAACGGCGGCGTTCACTGCTGATTTACCATGATCGACGGTAGCGGGCAGCGCAACGCCGGCCAGGACGGCCGTGGACAGATCGCGGGTGGCTTCGGCCAGCTCATTAACAGCTTGGCGGCAGCGGGCAAGAAAGCTGGGCTTTTCAAGGAAGTCGGCGGGAGGATAGCCGCAGAGGGCTAGCTCAGAGAACACGGTAAGCCGCGCGCCCTGGGTTGCGGCCCGGCGGCTGGCGTCAATGATTTTTGTAAGATTTCCGCTGAAATCCCCGACTGTCGGATTGATCTGCGCAAGTGCAATCTTCACATTTTCAGTTTAAATGCCCAGGGAGCAGGCTGGCGGTATAAGGCGCCGCAGGGTGATTATGCTGGCCGAAGGATGGCTATTTGGATTTGGCGGGGGCGTCGGCGTAATAGCCGGTGCGGTGACGGATGGTGAAAGCGCTGGCGGCGGCTCTGGGGATGGTTACATCTACGCGGTGGAAGCTGGTTCCGGCAGCCTGATGATGCGGATAATAGCCGAGAAGGTATTGCGTGCGCAGGTCGTCGCTGACACGCGCGAAGGCTTTTTCAAGCCCGCCGTCGTTGACGTAGAAGCTCTTGCCTCCAGTTTCTTCTGAGAGCGAGATAAGAGCATGTTCGCCTCCGAGGTCGCGGCCGGCGCTGGCCTCGATGGGCACGTCGATGATGCTGTAGATCATGACTTCATTGCGCAGAGCGGCTTCAATGGCTTGCGCGTAGGTGCTGCTCTTGGCGGTGTCATCGCCGTCCGAGACGATGACAAGAACTTTGCGGCCGGACTTGGGGCCGAGGCGCTCGGAACCGAGGCAGATGGCGTCATAGAGGGCCGTGGCCCAATCGCCGTGGAGCTGGCCAAGGCCATGATCGATCTGGCTGAGCTTGTTGGTGAAAGGAGTCAGCTCGCGCACATAGGTGGCGAACTGAAGTAGGCTCATTTGATCTTGCGGCCGGAGTAGAGTGTGGGCGAACCGGCGGGCGGCATTGGCCTCCTGCTCCATGTCTTTCTGCACGCTGCCGCTGGTATCGATGGCCAGTGTGAGATTCAGCGGCAGCTCGGACTGGCGCTCGAAGAGTGCGACCTGCTGCGGGCGGTCGTCTTCGGTGAGGGCGAAGTCATCCTGCGTCAAGCCGCCGACTATGGCTCCATTCTGGTCGGTGACGTTGACAAAGATAGAGACCAGTTTTACGTCCATGCGGAGCGTGGTTTGTTGTGCGGACAGGGCGGCGGAGAAAAACGCCAGCGAAACGAGGGCAAGAGCCCGACGGCAGGCCTGCGGTCTGTCCGAAATGAGAATGCGCGCTTGCATTGCCTTGAGAGCCTGTACCCTTCACCGCTCCAGGAATGTGGCAGGTACTGAAAAGAATACCGCCTGCAGGTTAGACGCGGCAGGCGGTATTCAGTCGGAGAGGGAGCAAGGTCAGGAGAATCTGTACATGAACCCGGTTGGTGTGCCCCAGAGGTTACGGGCGCGGTCTTCGTAGAAGATGCTGAACTCGATACCGGCAATGTCGAAGTCGAAGAGCGGCACGCGGTCGAAGGTATAGTCGTTGCGGACGGAATACTCGTCGCCTCCGCAGTCGATCATCAAGGTGTCTTCCGTGGAGAGGCGCTCGGGATGGGTGAGCAGCATACAGACGATGGCGAAGACGCCGAGGCCGAATTCATTGCCCTCCATGGCGACGCGAGTGCGCCGGGCCGAACATCCTCGATGCAACATGCCGAACTGGGCTGCGGTGACCATGAAGTCGTGGCCTTGCTGCTGGTCGGCCATGAGCTTTTCAGCAAGCTTGGAGCGCTCCGATTGGCGCAGATAGGTGGGGCCAAGCCGGCCGAGAATGCGATTCTGAAACTTTCGTTTGGCCGCGAGGGCGGTCAGTGCCATCTCGACGGCTTCATTGTAGGTTGGTGCGATGGCCTGCCAGCGAGGGATGGCAAACCAGGCTTCCGCCCCTTGCAGTAATGGTTTGCGAGCAAGCTTTTCCATGCAACTGCCGAGTGCGGGGAAGACCTTGCGCAAGTCTGTGACCTGTGCCTCGACGGGCCGCACCTTGTAATTAGGAGGATAAGTCCGGTTTGAGCCTACCTCTTCATCCTTGTACTTGTCGCTGATTGTGTGGCGCTGGATGATCTCAACGACCGACTCGGCGACCTCGGACTTGAGTTTTTTTGCCAGATCGAGAACGATCTGCGCGCTGTGCTGGTCAAGCCGCTCGATGGCGGCAAGATAGGCCGTCTGGGCGGCGGAGCCGAGAAATTCCTGAAGTTGAGCGTTTTGGAAATCCGTCGTGTTACCCGACAGATGCATTGGAGTTACGAGAGATGTGGTTGCCATGGCCCCTGCTTTTTCCGCGCTTGCGCGCTCTCGCTTCTCTGATTCTTATCGGCAGATTTTGGGTTTTCAGCAGGGGTCTAGGCCTGAAGTTGTTCTGTCCAGAAACAGTGACAGAGCCAGTTTGGGAGACTGGAGCGACCGAAGCCATCAAAGCTTTACGCCATCGCCCCGACAGACACCACAGCCTCCGGAACCGTGTTCGATTCCGGGTGTGTATCGGGGCGAGGATTCAGCAGCGGCAGGGCGACGGCCAGCACATCCTCGATGCGGCTGGCGTAGTGAATGGCAACGCCTTCAGTCAGTTCCGGCGTAAGGTCTTCTTCCACATCCTGCCGGTTGTCAAAAGGCAGGATGATGGTCTGGATTCCAGCGCGGCGCGCGGCGAGGAACTTCTCCTTGATTCCGCCAACTGGCAGCACATTGCCACTCAGAGTGATCTCGCCGGTCATAGCGGTGAGAGGACGCACCGGCACGTCGGTCAAGAGCGAGGCGAGCACGGTGGCCATGGTGACACCGGCGGAGGGTCCATCCTTGGGAATGGCGCCGGCGGGAACGTGAATGTGCAGGTCGATCTCCTTGGTGAAGTCCTCAGCGAGACCCAGACTGGCAGCGTTGGAGCGGACCCAGGTGAGCGCGGCTTGCATAGATTCCTGCATGACTTCGCCGATTTGGCCGGTCATGGCGAAGTTGCCCTTGCCCTTCATCTTGTTGGCTTCAATGAAGAGAATGTCTCCGCCGGCCGGTGTCCATGCCAGACCCACGGCCACGCCGGGGCGCTTGACGCGCTCGGCGACCTCGGTGTCAACACGCACCTGAATTCCGCCGAGGAATTCCTTGAGCGTCTCACGGGTTACGATCAATTTTGCCGCGTGTCCTTCAACAACGCGCCGTGCTTGTTTGCGGCAGACGGTACCGATAGTTTGTTCGAGCTTGCGCACGCCAGCCTCGCGTGTGTAATGGCGCACAATATGCTTGACCGCATCCTCTGGGAACTCAATCTGCTCGGGTGTGATGCCGTTTTCCTTGACCTGGCGCGGGACCAAGTAGCGGAAAGCGATGTGCATCTTCTCGTCTTCACTGTAGCCTTGCAAAGGAATCAATTCCATTCTGTCGAGCAGCGGCGGAGGAACCGGGTCCAACTGGTTGGCGGTGCAGATGAAAAGCACCTTGGATAGATCAAAGGGCACGTCGAGATAGTTATCGCGGAAGGTGTTGTTCTGCTCCGGGTCGAGTGTCTCCAGGAGCGCCGACGCTGGGTCGCCACGGAAGTCGCGGCCAAGTTTATCGACCTCATCGAGCATGATGACCGGGTCGTTGGTTTCGGCGCGGCGAATGCACTGGATGATCTGGCCGGGCATAGCGCCAATGTAGGTGCGGCGATGGCCGCGAATCTCCGCCTCATCATGCATGCCGCCGAGTGAGATGCGTTGGAATTTGCGGCCCAGGGCGCGGGCGATCGACCGGCCGAGGCTGGTTTTGCCGACGCCCGGAGGGCCGACGAAGCAGAGAATCGGTCCCTTCATATCGGGCTTGAGTTCGAGAACGCTTAGGTAGTCGAGGATGCGGTCCTTGACCTTTTTCAGTTCGTAGTGGTCCTCGTCCAGGGTCTCCTTGGCCTTGTTGATGTCAATTTTGGAGCCGGAGCTTTTTGCCCACGGCAAGACAGCCAGCCACTCGATGTAATTGCGCGTGAGCGAGTAATCGGCGGCCATGGGAGACATGCGTGAGAGGCGATTCAGCTCTTTGAGCGCCTCTTTCTTGACGTCTTCCGGCATTCCCGCAGCATCGATTTTCTGACGCAATTCGTCGCTCTCGCGCTGGCCTTCGTCCTGCTCACCCAACTCTTTTTGAATAGCCTTGAGCTGCTCGCGGAGATAGTAATCGCGCTGCGATTGCTGAACCTGATCCTGCACTTCGGTTTGAATTTTGGTGCGCAACTGCTGCACCTCTATCTCTTTGGCGAGGTGCTGGTTCAAGAGATGGAGGCGGGTTCCGATGCCCGGCGTCTCCAGGAGTTGCTGTTTGTCATCCGTGGTGAGGAAGGGTAGGGAAGAGGCGACAAAATCGACCAGACGAGCCGGTTCTTCGATGTTGGCGGCGATTGTCCGCAACTCATCGGAAAGGGTTTGGGACTCGGCGACAATCTGCTGGAACTGGCCGATTACATTACGGACAAGGGCCTCGGCGCTCGGCGTGGCGACCGGTTCGGTCTCTTCCAAAGACTCGACCTCGGCAATCATGAAAGGATCGGTCTGGATGTAGCGGATGAGGCGAACACGCTCAACGCCTTCCGTGAAGACGAAGCGACTCTGGTTGGGCATGCGGACGATCTTGTGCACCGTGGCCAATGTTCCAACTGTATGCAAATCAGTAGGTTGTGGCGAATCGAGACGTGGGTCCAATTGAGCTGTGACGATAATAGCCCGTTCTTCGCCGAGAGACTCGATCAGCTGAATGGAACTCTCGCGGCCGACCGTCAGGGGCAAAACGGCGTGTGGGAAGAGCACGGTGTCGCGTACCGGCAGGACCGCAATTCTGCGGAGTCGGGGAGCATCCTTTGCATTAGGAGGCTTGGAGGAGGTCGGAAGCTGGGGTTGGTTCAACATTGAGTGCCCTCATATCAACTTTTCTTCATTAGACAGAGCAGAATTGGAAAAGTTTCATCGAAAGTTTATTTTCCGTCAATCTTCTTTTTCCTCTTCAAAGCCTTGCCCCTGTTTACGTTCATAGACCGGGTGCAGTTCCCCCAGCAAGGACTGGTTGCGGAGGCCATCTCCGATGACGTCCGGGGATGCTTGGATCGAAGATTCAGCGAAATGCGAAGAAGTGAAGGGGAGGTTGACAAGTCCTTTTTTCTTATTCAATGGCTCCTTCCATGCCTTGATCCTTTGATGCCGGACGCATTCACTCTCGAATGGTCTATCGGCCAAAGGTGGAGGAAGGTGAGCGCTTGGGACGACGGAGCCGAGCAATTGTGCTATGAAGGTAAGGCGAGACCAGAGCGTAGGCTTTGATCCCGTATCTTCATCGGCAATTATCGGAAACTATCGACCTGCAGGTGGATCGACGGGATACTTGCCGGAGAGATTTTCTTCGTCGAGGGCATGTTCGTGGCGATAGTTTTCGACCGGCATCTTGCCATCCCACCAAGCCATGTTCATTGGATAGACATCGGGGTCGAAGATCACCTGGTAGAAGTGCCAGACCAGGATGGCGAGCGTTGCCAGAATGGCCTCGTAAAAGTGGATGGCGGTTGCTACGTCGACCCACCAGCGGGCGAGCAAATCCCCGACCCAGACTTTGGCCCACATCATAATGCCAGTTAGCGCCATCAAGGCGGTGCCCCAGACAAGTGCCCAGTATTCGGCCTTCTCGGCATAAGTAAAGCGGCCGAATTGCGGCTTCACTTTACTAATTCCGAGATAGTAAAGCATCGTGCCACAGGCATCAAAGGCATCCTTGGAGCGAGGTGCGAAATCACGCAGAAGCCGGCGGCCTTCCCTGGTTATGGCGATGTAGAAAAGGTGATAGATGCCGGCGGCGATCAGCGCCACTCCCGCAATGCGATGGATGAGGCCGCGAAGTTTCTCGCCATTGCCGTTACCGAGCAACTCGGCGATCCAGGAGTTAGGGAATTTGAGCGCAAAGCCGGTGATGACCAAAACAATAAAGCTGGTGAGAAGAATGAGATGCTGCCAGCGCTGATTGACGGTCATGCGGAGCATGAAGGGATTCTGTACGGCTCGTCTTGCCGCAGTTTTGGCTCGCCAAAGAATTGCATTGTGGAGGAACATTGCCCCGATCACAACGAAGATCATGGTCAGGTAAATCCAGCGCACCCAAAGCACTGCAACCGTGCCGATGTCTTTCGACGGGCCGCCGTCCAAATGCACCTTGGTTACGGTGAATTTTTGTGTAACTCCCTTGTGGCACTTGCCACAGGTGGCGTCGAGGTTGGCGCGATGGATGGTGGAATGCGGATCGCTGGAGGGAAGGATGTTATGCACGCCATGACAACTGGAGCAGTTGGCCGCGACCACAGAGCCGCCTTCCGATGCGAGCCCGTGATAGCTGTCGAAGTAACTGGTAACTCGGCCGCCGGGCACTCCGAATTCCTGGGAAAGGCGGACTCCCTGGTGGCATCGGGCGCAGATGTCGCGGGAGAGATTCTGCTCGGCAACTGGGGAGTTTGGATCGTGGGACGCCTTGATGGAGTGGATTCCGTGGCAGTCGGTGCAGACCGGGGCTAGCTGGTTGCCATGCGCGATTGCCTGACCGTGAATGCTCTGGTTGAAGGTAGCTTCGATGGCGGTGTGGCACTTGCCGCAGGTCGCCGGAACGTTAGCCTTGGAGATCGGTGAGTTGGGATCGTTGGCGGGAAGGATTTGATGGGAGCCGTGGCAGTCGGTGCATACGGCGGCCGTTTTCGATCCGGTTTCCGTTGCGTGGCCGTGCACACTCTGCTGATAGGAGAGAAAGGGTTGGGCACTCTCTCCATTGGACTCCATGAGTAATTTTTGTCCATGGCATCGGCCGCAAGTGGCGGGAACATTGGCGTGATTCACGGGGGAGTTCGCATCGGCCGCGGCCAAGATCTGGTGCGCGCCTCCATGACAGTCCTGGCAGTTAGCCGCCGCCGTGCCATTATTGGCTGGCTTGGCGTGCAAACTGCGCGCATAGGCATCCTGTGCATCGGCATGACATTGGGCGCATGTGATCTTTTGAGGAGTGGTGTCATGCACCAGACTCTTGACATCCGTGTGGCAATCGATGCAGGTGAAGAGATCACCGTGGATGGAATGCTTCAACTTGGCTTCATCCACAAAG
This sequence comes from Occallatibacter sp., assembly GCA_050014335.1. Lineage (GTDB taxonomy): Bacteria > Acidobacteriota > Terriglobia > Terriglobales > Acidobacteriaceae > Telmatobacter. Next base: position 7,634 of record JBEKDN010000162.1, read on the forward strand.
AGGCTAACCTGTTTGCCGTAGGCTTCTGTGGTCAAGGTGGAGTCAGAGTGGCAGGTGAGGCAGTCTTTATCGTTGAGCTTTTGCTGCGCGTGTGCTATGGCAGAGACAAGCAGGCATAAAACGACCGCACGAGTGAAATAATTTCTGACAGGGTTCACAACTCTGAGGAGATTCTTTGATGTGAGTACACGCAGTGATTGGTGTCACAAGTGAAAAGGTATTTGGGATAGTGGTTTGTTACCTATGGATTGATTTCCGGTATTGGGCCTTGTAATGTGGTGTGCTGTGTTACCAGCATGCCTTCTATTGAAAAGGCGGCAACGGGGCAGATGATTTCGGGAGTCTAGATTCGGGTGACAGGGCAAGTCGCGTTACAATTACAAGTAGTCGGGGCGTAGCGCAGCCTGGTAGCGCATCTGCTTTGGGAGCAGAGGGCCGGGGGTTCGAATCCCTCCGCCCCGACCAATATAAGTTATTGATAATAAAAGCTATATCGACAGTTTCAGCTACGCATGTGCTTTTACCGCTTCAGCACTGTAGTCGAAATTGTAGCTGTCGCTGCTTCCGAGGAGGCCCAGATGTAATTCCAGACGGATTTCCATCTGGATTAATTCCTAATTTCCCTCTCAAGATTTTTTGACCTTAGATCATATCCGCAAATAGTTAGCGTCTGCCTCCAACTCGTGAGTGCCGAGGCTAGGTAGAGTAATGTCACGAAGCTGGCCTCGGTTTTCTCGAAGCTCACCAGAATCTTGCGGTAACAGTTGAACCACGAGTGGCTTCTCTCGACGACCCAGCGGCGGGCTTTGAAGCCGGCCTCGGTGCGCTTTTGTTCAGCCTCTTTGTTGCGCGGCCGGATGCCCGTGAGGTCAACACCCGTGACACGGTGCAATTCTGCGCCGAGGTCGAAGTCCGGCGCGTTCTTCGCTTTCTTCTTTTTGTGCTTGAACGTCTGCTCATCGGACTGTGCTGAGAAACTCGCCAGTTGCATCTGCAATTGCTGATGCATTCTGAGATTCGCTTCTGATAGGCGTCGTACATGTCCACTTCCTGTTGCAGCACAAACAGCAGCTCGGGCCTCCAGTTACCCTCCAGGCTCTTCGCAATCTCTTTCTGGCTGGCCTGAATTCTCGGATGACTCAGGGCGGCCAGCTTTTCCGGATCACGCTCGCCAGTCAGGATAGCCCGAATAATGGCTTGGCCGGTTAGGCCGCTGATGTTGCTAATCACGTTCGCCAATTGCACATTCATCTGAGTCAAAGCTTTTTGCATTCGTTGCACGCAGGTCGCCGCTCCAGCCACATGCTCTCCTCGCAGCCTCCAGTAAGTTCGCAGCACCCGAATCTCGGAGGTAGGTTGGAATGAGTTGTTCAATAGGCCATAGGTGTGCAGCTTCAGAAGCCACTGACTCTCCTGCACGTCGCTCTTGCGTCCCGGAAGATTCTTAATCTGTCGCGCATTCACCAGGAAGACTTTGAACCCATGCTCTTCGAGGATGTCATACAGTGGAATCCAATAGAAGGTATCCGTCAGAGCAACCGCATCTGTTCTGCGGGGTGAGTCTTTGATGAACTTTCTGTATGAGCGAAGCGGGAGTGGAGAGTATCAAGCGTCGTCGCCGGAGCGGCGCGGAAGCCGCGCAAC
>JBEKDN010000163.1:0-9219 GCA_050014335.1 Occallatibacter sp.
CGGAGTTCGACGGACTATGCTGTGGATCTCCGCTGTAGACCGCGACAATGTTGTAAGTGCCTTTCGGCAGACTCGGCTCAAAGGTCGCCACGCCGCTTGAATCCACCGGGGCCGACCCCACCGTCGCCGAGCCATTCTTGAACGTGACCGTCCCCGTCGGTATTGGCAACGTGCCGGAGTTGCCCGAAGCGTTGTCTAGAACCGCCGCCACCAGAATCACCTGCGGCGCAAGGCCTCCGGTCGAAGAAGCCCCTAGATCGGTTATGGTAGGAATCGTCCCTACCACTTGGCTGAGCGTCGCGCTGATCGACTTGTCGTTCGTGTCGCCGGCGTAGGTCGCCGTAATGATATGTGTGCCTGCCACCAGAGACGAAGTCGCGCAAGTGGCTACTCCCGCCGTCAACGTGCCCGCGCAGCTCAAAGGTGTAGCTGCCGCGCTGCCCAATGCATCCGTAAAGGCGACCGAGCCCTGCGGTGTTCCGCCGCCAACGCTCGCCACCGTCGCCGTAAAGGTCACCGGCGTCAGCACCAATGACGGATTCGCAGAAGACGTGAGCGTCATCGTCGTCACCGCCTGATTTACCGTCAAGGCAAGAGAGCCGCTGCTCCCGGCGTCGTTCGCATCCCCCGAATAGGTGGCTACAATAGCGTGCGAACCCGGAGCCAGTAGCGGGTTGATCGTGGCCGTCCCGCCAACCAGCGTAACCGTGCCGCTCAGCGGACCAACAGCGCCGCCGTTTACCGCATCTGTAAATGTCACCGTCCCGCCCGGCGTCGCTACGCCCAGCGTCGGTTTCACAACCACGGTAATTGCTACCGGAGCACCTGCAATTCCCACTGCGGGAGCCGCGGTCACAGTCGTGGTCGTCCCCACCAGCGTCACCACCTGTGTGATCGGCGGAGAAGTACTCGGGCTGTAATAGTTGTCTCCGGGAAAGCTGGCCGTCAGCGTATAACTTCCCACTGCCAGCGCCGAATCCGTGAACGTCCCTGTCGCAGGATTGCCCGTCAGCGCCACCGTTGCCAGCGGAGCCGCCTGACCCGCAACCAGAATCTGCGCCGAACCAGACGCGGGGACGGTTCCCAGCGTTGGAACCGTTACCTTAAACGTGACCTGCTCGCCATAAACCGAAGTCGGCAAGCTGCTCGCCAGCACAACCGTCGAAGGAGATTGCACATCCTGGCTCAAGCTTCCCTTGCTGCCGATAATTCCGTTTGCCGCATCGCCGCTGTAAGTCGCGGTGATGGTATGCAGCCCGCTCGTCAAAGTCGCGGTTGCAACGGTTGCAATGCCGCTGGCGCCAATCGTCTGGGCTGTTCCCAGTGGAGTAGCCGTACCGCCCGTTGGCGTGTCCGTGAAAGTCACCGTGCCATCCAGCGGCACGCCGCCTCCGGCCGGAGACGTCACTGTCGCGGTAAAGATCACGTTCGCCCCGGCCGCTGAAGGATTCGCGCTCGCTGTGACTTTGACAACCGTCACCTGGCCCACGGTCTGGGTCAGTGAGCCTGTACTGGGCAAGTAATTTGAAGTCGTCGCCCCCGTAAAGTTCGCCGTGATCAGGTGCGAGCCCACGGCCAGCGGCAAGGTCGTCGTAAAGATCGCCTGTCCCGATCCATTCACTCCCACCGATGCGGCCAGTGTTGTCGTTACGCCGTTAAGGGTATCCGTGAACTGAACATTGCCGAGAGGGGTGCCGACCGACGTCACCGTTGCCGTAAAAGTGACCTCGATTCCAAAGTTGGAGTTATAAACGCCGGCAGAGACCAGTGTGCTGTTGGATTTCAGCACCAGCGTCGTCGCATTCACTGGCGTCGCCACCCCCACCAGTTCAATGTCCAGCGGCGTATTCCCCAGGTCCAGAGAAAAACTCGCCGTATTGCCATCCACTGTCACATTGCCATCCACCTGCAAAGAGGTGGCGCCCGCCGGAAAAACCAGATCGAGCGCCGGTGCAAAGATCGCGCCAATCGTGCAATCGGCATCCGCAGCCAGATAAGTCGTTGTCGGAGGCGCCAGCGGGCATGTCGTCGTCGCCGGATCGACAGACGCGTTGGAGTCCGGAGCAAAGGATGTCAGATCCAGCGGCGCGTTGCCGTCATTCTCTACCGTCTGAATCTGCGCTACGGATTCAGATCCCACTTGAACGGAGTCTTGCGTAAAATTCAGAATCGACCAGTTGCTCCGAATCTCCTCCACCATCATGTAGTAAAAGTCCGCAAAGTAAAGATTCCCGCCGCCATCCAAAAACAGCCCGATCGGAGCGAAGATTTGCACCGGCGATGGGGTCGTTCCACCTGTCGCAAGGGTGTTTCCCGCGGCATTCACGATCAGTGAATTGATGATCCCGCTGGCCGCGTTCACTTTGCGAATCCGCGCATTTTGCGTGTCAGCAACATAGATATTGCCGGCCGCATCCACCGTCACAGCGAAGGGCGAGTTCAACAGCGCCGCCGTGGCCAGCCCTCCATCCCCGGTACTGCCTGGATTTCCAGGAGAGAATCCCACCACTGTGCTGATCTTGCTGGCCGCTGTGATCGCTCCGCTTGTCGCCGCCACCATGCGAACGACATTATTGGCTGAATCGGGAATGTACAGATTGCCTGCCGTGTCAAAGGCAACCGCATAAGGCAGGCTGAGCCCCGCGCCGATTGCCGGCCCGCCGTCTCCTGTATAGGTTCCCTTGCCATCCGCCTTTCCACTCAGTGCGCCGTCTCCGGCTATCGTCATAATGATGCCGGTAACAGCATCCACTCGCCGGATGCGCTGGTTCTCAGTGTCGGCAATATACAGGTTGCCGCTCGCGTCTACTGTGACTCCCCTGGGTTCATTCAATTCAGACAGCGTAGCCGCGATGTTATCCGCCGTGTATCCGCCCGTTCCCGTGCCGGCCACCGTCGTAATCACTCCAGTCGATGACGTTACTTTGCGAATGACATTGTTATTGCTGTCGGCAATGTAAAGATTGCCCGCCCCGTCCAAAGCGACGCCTGAGGGTGTATCCAGCGTCGCAATTGTCGCTTTGCCATGGTCGCCGGAGTAGTCGGCCGCCCCGGTGCCGACATAGGTCGATATAATGCCCACCGTCGCCGGCGCAACCGGCGCAGTCACCTTGCGAATCTTGTTGTGCGTGCTATCGGCGATATACATATTGCCCGAACCGTCAAGGACCACGCTCGCCGGCTGGTTCAGGTTCGCCTGTGTTGCCGGAATATTATCCTGGGTGGAAGTGAATTTGCGGTATTGGCCAGCCATATCCAGCACGTTGCCAGACACCAGCACGCCCACCCCTCCCAGCCCAGTTCCTGAGAGATACGCCGTCGCCAGAACATTCTTGTTCGCATCCAGCAGCACCACCGCACCCAGCCGTACTCCCGGAGCCGTGGGTTTGAAGACCACCGCCTCCGTGCACGTGCTCCCAACCGACACGATCGCGGTCCCGCAAGTGGACGCGGTGCCGCCGGCCGTAAAATCCAGCCCCTGCGCGCCCATCGTCAGAACTTCCACCGTCGCCACGTTACCCGCAACCTGCCCCGTCACAGTAACGGTCTGCGCAGCGGAGACACCCACCTCCTGCGGCGTAGCGAACGCGCCGCTCTGCGCCCAGGCGCCCCCCCCGCCCCCAAGAATGCCCGCTAAAGCCAGAAGCCAGAATGACGTGCGCTTTGTGAAAATCGCCGCCCGGAAACCGCCGAAGCTGTCGCGTCCAACCCGAGTTTCAGTCGCGCTCAGATGCGCGGCGGATGGCTGTGCAAGATTGCATTCTTTATTCCGAGAAATCACTTCGACCGGTATCAGGGCCATTGGGCTACTCCGTGCGGTGCTCCGCGTACTGCTTCTCTGGCCTGCTACTCAGGTCAAAGGCGATTAAGGCAAGCGACCCCCCCTGGGCAGCTCTGACTGGATGGGGGCGCCAGATGTCAGTTGGGTGAAGTATACCCTTAGATTGTTGCGGCGGCATACTACGTTTTAATCGACTCCGGAAACTTGGTTCCAGAAGCGCAGCTAGCCCAATGAGGGAATAAACACGCCACATGGCGGTAAGTTGTAGCAACAATGAACTGTCGCGAATTACCCTAACTCGCTAACTCCTCGAATGGCTGGCTAACTTAGCTGATTGCGTATAAACCACTTTCCCAATTCATTTGTGCCCCAACCATCCACCCTCCCCAGCCCCCACGTGCAAAAACCGGCCATTTGAAAGAAAATGGAACCAGAGATGATTGACGCACGATCGAGGAACGATTGACACAAACCCAGATTGAAATCCCGCAATGGACTGCCGGCCAGTTTCAACAGCACGTCCTTGCCGCTAGCCCAAAAGTCGCCGTCTTCGATTGCGATGGAACCCTATGGGGCGGCGATGCCGGCTATGGCTTCATGGCCTGGTCGCTCGAACAAGGCCTTGTCTCGCGCTCCACCACCGATTGGATTGACACCCGCTACCGCGGCTACCTCGCCGGCCACGTCAGTGAGCTACAGATCTGCGGCGAGATGGTCCAGATCTACGCCGGCCTGCGCGAAGATGAACTGCGCTCCGCCGCCGCCCAGTATGTCGCCCAATTCGTCCGTCCGAGAATTTTTGCCGAGATGGCCTCTCTGGTCGCCGCCCTCTCCCACGCCGGCGTCGAACTCTGGGCCGTCAGTTCCACCAACAAGTGGGTCGTTGCCGAAGGCATTCGCGACTTCCCCTTCGCCCAGGCGCGCATCCTCGCCGCCGAAGTCCGTGTCACACAGGGCCTCCTGACCATCGAGATTCTCGACGTGCCCACCGACGAGGGCAAGGCCATTGCCCTGCGGCGCGCAGCTCTTGACCACCCCGACGCCGTCTTCGGCAACTCCATCCACGATCTAGCCATGCTCCAGCTCGCCCGCCATGCCTACCCCGTCAACCCTTCGCCCGCTCTGGCCGCTGCCGCCGCCACCCACGGCTGGACCTGTTTCCGCCCCCAAGCCGCCGAAGGCCTCCAGACCGCCGTCGGCGGAGAATAAGCTTTTCAGGAGTTCAAATCGATCAATCCGTTTTCTCCCCATCGCCGTAATTGCGTGCCTCGCGTCCGGCAACCCCTTGCGACGTTTACACTAATGGGGTGGATGAACTTACGCCCAGCCCCGATCCTCGCCCTGCCGCTCCCGCACTCCGCTTCGTCGCCGCGGCGCTCATCGTCCGCAACGGCGAGATTCTCATCGGCCAGCGCCGGCCCGAGCAGCCCATGGCCCTCAAGTGGGAGTTTCCCGGCGGAAAAATCGAGGCCGGCGAGAGCCCTGAAGAGGCCCTGGCCCGCGAACTCGACGAGGAGCTCGGCATTCGCGCCATCATCGGCCCCCGCGTCACCCGTGTCCGCCACAACTACCGCCATGGCGGCGCAGTCGATCTGCAATTCTTCACCGTCCGCGAATTCGCCGGCGAAATCGAGGGCCGCATCTACCACCAGGTCCGCTGGGTCCGCCTCGCCGACCTCTCCGGCTACGACTTCCTAGCCGCCGACCGCGGCCTCATCCGCGACCTCGCCGCCGGCAAGCTGCTGTAGCCCTGGCCTTCCAAGCCCCAAAATACTGCCGCTGGCACACATTTGAATTGTTAAAATCCAGGTCGGCGCGTAGTGAACACCGTTATTTGCTCCGATAATGAAATTAAGCTTAATCCGAATTTGAAGGTTTCATGATCGCCGTGCTGCGGGCCGGCGAATTTGCGGAGCGTTGTTTTTGAGTATGCTATCCCGCGATCTAAACGCTTTGACATTGTCGATAATGTCCTTCCATTCAGTGCTCGTGCGAGCGCATGGAGGACGGCCCTGGAGTAGGTTGACGAAAAATGGCATCCCGCAAACGGCGTTTACTCATCACCCTGGCAACCATGATCGTCACCACAGTCACTGGAACTTTGGCCGGTTATCAGTTGGCCCGCGCCATCGCCGCCAGAGTGATTGAAAGCAAGCTCTTCCAGTACACTAACCTGCTCGTGGCGGACGGAGAAGCCTCCTCGGCTGAATTGCGGACGGTTCTGGCCGCCGTAAGTGCCTCACAGCACCGCTCTTGCTCAACCGACGAAATCGCATACTTCCGCGCGCTCATCTTCGAGTCCGATTATCTGAAGGACGCCGGCCGCATGCACGACGGCAAGATCGAGTGTTCGGCGGCCTTGGGCAAGCTGGCGCAGCCTCGCGGCCCGTTTCTTCCTGATCTCACACTCCAAGATGGTATGGCAATCCATACCAGCCTAGCCCCTTATCGGAACCCCGATCTGACTGTCCTCGCCTTGCAATCGGGTGACTCCTATGTTGTCTTCACTCCGCTCACGCGCATGCACCTGTTGCCACTTCCCATGCACTATACCGAAACATCGATGGACGCGCCCAGCCAAAGCCACAGACATTTGCTCGGTGAAACTTCCCAAGCCAGCCTGCCAATCCTCACTGTGGAGGGCGAACACTGGCAGGGAGAAACTCTGTACGCATCCCGCTGCTCAATTCGCTTCTTTAACTGCGTCACAACCTACTCTTCGATGCCGGAGATCATTCAAGCCAACCGCACCAGATTCCTCGGATGCATTTTCTTGTGCAGTGCATTCGGAGCACTCGTCGGCCTCATTTCATCCCTGCTTTACCGGCGCAACAAAAGCATCGAGCACCAGCTCCGCAGAGCCATTCGCGAGGACAAGCTGCGTATGGTCTATCAGCCCATCGTCCACCTGCCCAGCGCGCGCATTGTGGGAACTGAAGCATTGGTGCGCTGGACCGACGAAGAGGGCTGCGCCATCAGCCCAGATGTCTTCGTGCGCACTGCAGAGCAATGCGGCTTCGTCGGAGAGATCACCAAGCTGGTGCTGCGCCACGTGCTCCGCGACTTCGGCGAGACGCTCCGTAAGCGGCCTGATTTTCGTCTTTGCATCAACGTAGCTGCCGCCGATCTTTCCGATCCAGAGTTTCTGGCCATGCTCGATCGCTGCCTAAATAGGGCCGCGGTCGCCGCTTGCAGTCTGGTCATCGAAATCACTGAGGGTTCCACGGCCCGTCATGAGATCGCTATCGAGACCATCCGCAGCCTCCGCCAACGCGGGCACTGTGTGCATATCGACGACTTTGGCACCGGCTACTCAAGCCTCGCCTATCTGCATGAACTCTCGGTCGACGCCATCAAGATCGACAAATCCTTTACCCAGGCCATCGGCACGGAATCCGTGGTCGTGGCCATCCTGCCGCAGATCCTCGCCATGGCTGAGGCGCTCGATCTCAAAGTGATTGTCGAAGGCATTGAAACACCCGTGCAGGCTCATTACTTTGAAGGTTTCGCGCAGCCCATTCTTGCCCAGGGTTGGCTCTATGGCCACCCTGTCGCAGCCGACAAATTCCTCAGGCTGCTGATCGCCGAAGACAAGAAATCGCTGCAACCAGCAAATGCCGCTTGAGCCAGATGCCTCGCCGGCGGTCGCCCCGTCTTTGCGCTTTTCTGACGAAAGGTAGTCACAAACGCCCCTGCGAGCGAGAAGCGAGCGTTTGCCCCACCGCAGGTGGTCAAGCGGCCAGTGGCCTGATTTTCCGCCGTTTCTTTTGCGATTCGATCCACAAATCGTATTGAAGCTGTGCCTTTGAGAAAAAATCGGGTGAGAGTTTCAGGGCCTCGCCAAGCCGGATGCTAAGGTCCATTGAAACCGAGGTGCGGCCGTTGAGAATGCGCGAGATCGTGGCGCGCGCAACGCCGATATGCTCGGCAAGTTCGGTTGCTGTTCTCTTGCCCAAAAACTCTTGCAGCAGTTCTCCGGGGCTCGCCGGGTTGTGCATCATCGTCATGGTCATTGCTCCCTTAGTGGTAATCCTGATAGTTCACCAGAATCGCGTCCTCGCCCTCGAAGGCGAAAGTCAGCCGCCAATTGCCGCTGACGCTCACCGACCAGTGTCCTTTGAGCACTCCTTTTAGCGGATGCCAATCCCATCCATCCCGATTCATATCGAGCGGCGTCGATGCCAGATTCAAGGTGGTCAGTTGGATGCGCAATCGCGCTTCATGCTTCGGCTGAATGCTCGCCTTTGAACCCGTTCGGAAAAACTTCTCGATGCCTCGATGCCGGAAGGACTTAATCACAGTCTTTAGCGTAACATATGTTGTTACGCTGCGCAAGGAGCTTCTTCTCGCTTCCGAGGAGCGATCTATCGCCGGACGCCCAATCCTTGCGCTTTTTTCTAGCGCAAGGGGCATTAGTCGCAAACGCCCTTGCGAGCGAGAAGCGAGCGTCTAGCCCCACCGCAGGTGGCTAGTGCCCCGGCATCATCCCCCAAAGCATCACCAGCGTCATGCCAATCACAATAATGCTGGTAGCCCACGCAATCACATTCCACAGCCGTGAGTTCTTATGCTCGCCCATCAGATCCTGGCGATTGATCAGCATCAGCATCAGGATAATAATCACCGGCAGCAGCACGCCGTTCAGCACCTGCGAGAGAATCGCCACATTGATCAGTTGCGCATCCGGCAGCAGCAGCACCGTGGCCGCGCCGCCAACAATCAGCAGCGTATAAAGCCAATAGAAGAACGGTGCTTCCTTGAAGCTCTTGTCTACGCCCGACTCAAAGCCCATCCCCTCGCAGACCGTATAGGCCGTCGAGAGCGGCAGAATCGACGCGGCAAACAACGACGCATTGAATAGCCCAAAGGCAAAGAGAATAAAAGCATAGTCGCCGGCCAGCGGCCGCATTGCCTCCGCCGCGTCCGACGCCACCTGAATCGCGCCCATCCCATGCACATAGAGCGTGGCAGCGCACGCCACAATAATGAACCACGCCACGATATCGGTAAACAGGCTGCCCACAATCACATCCAGACGCGACGCCGCGTAATCCTTCACGCGAATGCCCTTCTCCACAATCGACGATTGCAGATAGAACTGCATCCACGGCGCAATCGTCGTGCCAACCACTCCCACGGCCATATACATATACGCCTTCTCGCTCCACACCGAGCGAGCCGGCATCTGCACCGTTGCCAGCATCGCATCGTGCCAACTCGGCTGCGAAAGCACACCCGCAAAAATGTAAGCAATATAGACTACCGAGGCGATCAGAAATATCTTTTCCGTGCTCTTGTAACTGCCCTTCACTACCATGTACCAGACCAGCCCAGCGCACAGCGGCACGGAAATGAACTTGGTGACGTGAAATAAGTGAAGTGACCCCGCAATGCCGATGAACTCCGTCACCACATTGGTGTAATTCACCACCACCAGC
>JBEKDN010000164.1:0-9217 GCA_050014335.1 Occallatibacter sp.
TTTTGCCCACTTTTTGACTTGAAAAAGCGTCGTTTTCGTCCAAAACCCTCGCCTTTTCGTCAGTTTTCACAGCCTATTCTGCTTATCTCGCTCACACATAAACCCGCTTCCAAAACCTTGAAAGCGTTTCGTCGAATCCCGTGTTAAACCTCAAATGCGATTACCCTGATGGCACCAGCATTTGTGGTAGGACGAGCTTAGGTTTGATGGAGGACTTACTTTGTTGCAGACGCGACAGGCAGGGCGTCGGCCTTATTGATGGCTTCGACGGGCTTGGCGCTATGGAGCGGGGTTGGCGCACCGGGTTTGGCAGCGGCAATGGGCATAAGTGGGGCGGATGGAGCTGGCTGTGCCTGAGGTTGAGCTACTACGATGGGGCCGTTGAGAGTCTGGGGAGTGCGCATTGCGCCGGCGCTGGAGAAGCCGCCTTGCGTCGAGACGCGCGGGGACGTGGTGAATGCGCTAGCGGGCTGGGCGGGGTGCAGACGCGAGGAGATGCTCCAGCCGCCGCCGATCACGACCGCGAAAATGGCCGCAGCGGCAACCGAGCGCGCGAGCGAGCTTTGCATCCAGCCAGCGGCAGGGCGCAGCGCCACAGGCCAGGCGAGAATCCGGGCCTTGGGAGCTACGGTACGCGAGGCCGAGAGCAGGCCGGCCTGGACACGATCCTGAAGGCCTGCGGGCGCGGGAAGATTGGCGAGCAAACGCAGCGTGCTTTCAAATTCGACATTGCCGGCGCTACCGGCGGAAGGATTCCTATCGGATTGATTCATCGCACACTCCTTGTGTGGTCGAGCAGGCCAGCCATCAGGTTGCGGGCGCGGAAGAGGCGCGAGCGTACGCTGGACTCAGAGATGCTCAGGACCGAGGCGATCTCGACGCTGGTCAGCTCATCGAAAGCGGAGAGCATAAGGACTTGGCGCTCCTTGACGGGCAACTTCTCGACGCAGGAAAGTACATGCGCATGGTGCTGGGCGGCGGCGGTTCGCTCCTCGGCGCTGAGACCGCCGGCGGGCAGCACACGCGCCAGTTCCGATACGTCGTCGGTCTCGGGCCGGGTCTTGGAGCGGCGCTTGCGGTCAAGCACGATATTCCATACGATGCGAATCAGCCAGACGCGCTGGTTGCGAACTTCATTGAGCGACTCGCGATGGCGCAGGACGCGCAAAAAAGCCTCTTGCACGGCGTCTTCCGCATCGCAGGCGTTGCGCACTACCGAGTAAGCCACGCGGTAGAGAGTACCGGCGTACTGGCTCACCAAAGCCGCAAGCGCTTCCTCCTCCGCGATCTGGCGCGCTTTGTCGTTCACAGCTTTGTCTGCGATCTCCATCCAACCTGAGAATACTGCCTGGCCGGCGCTCATAGTGCAAAAGACGCAGGCGGACCGGAAAATGCTCGGGATTGCGCATGCGCCCACATCGCCGAGAAGAAACAGACGCGAACCGGGCTGACGCTACCGTTTTATGCCTCACGGGCGGGTAAAACCCGTGGACGGCAAAAAGAGAAGACTCGCGGAGCTGATGGCTCCGCGAGTCTGTTGATTCATACGGCAGATACTACTGCTTGCCAGTCAGCTTTTGCGAGGCAATTGAACCGGCAGGGCCGTCCTTGTCAGCATCCTTAACCGACGCCCAAAGCGTCTTGGCTTTGTCCTGCTGGCCAGAGGCGGCATAAAGGTCGGCGAGGTCGAGCTGCGCTACGGCCTTGGAGACGGTATCCGACGGCTTGGCGGCAAGCGCGGTGTAAATATCGATGGCTTGCGGGTTTCGGTTTGTCTGCTGGTAGAGGCCAGCGAGGGCGAGCTTGGCCAAATTGGATAGATTGCGGTCCCATGAGCCGGCTGCGGCTTTCAACTCCGTCTCCGCAGCGCCGTTCTCGCCCAGATCTTCGTCAGTGACGCCGGCAAAGTAGTGAGCCTTCTTGCCCTCAATGAGCCAGCCATACTTGGAGGCGAGGGCGGCAAACTGCTGATTCGCAGCTTTGGCGCGGTCACTGGCGGTTGTATAGACTCCAGATTCAGCAGGTGCTCCGGGCTGTGCCAGCGGCGCGGTATAGGTGTCCATAGCCTCACCCAAGGCAGCCTGGGCGGCGTTGGCGCGGAAGTTCCAAGCAACGAGCGCTCCGACGAGGACGAGAACAACAGCAAATGCTGCGACAACCCAGCGCATAACGCCGGAACGGTGACCGCTCAACCAATTCATGCTACTTGCGGTGGCTTGGGCAAAACTATCCTTTTTCAAGGACTGACGGGTTCTAGTATCCACGGGGTCTCTTCTTTTCCTTCGTCTCTAAACTTGCAGGCGGTTCCGAACGAGTGGAAGGCGGAGGCTGCAACCCAATTAGTCTATCAGTGCGCAAAGAGGGGCGTCTACCGGAGGGAGCGTACGGCAGAGTGGAAGATGATCTGGCGTGGCAGAACATATCGGGAATGGAGATCGATCTTGAGCCTTGCGCCCGCGCTTCAACGACTGGGGACGCTGACGTCTGAATGCAAGGCGCGAATTCTATCGATGGCGCTAACCAGGATAGGCCGGCCGGTTGCCGTCTCCATGCCTTTGTCGATCAATGTGTCAACGAACTCCTCGACAGACATGTTGCGATCTTGAGCGGCGCGGATGACGGTATCTGGAACGGTAATGGAAATGAGCATGGCGATTGGTTTCCTCTGACTGATCTATCGGCAGGCGCGGGCTGGAATTGAGTAAAAAATGCTGGTTGGGAAGCTATAAAAGAAGGAGTTCTTTGGGGCGGGGATTGGTAAGTGGAAAGATTGTTGGGTAGACCACGCTTGCGCGCTTGCCGAGGGCACCGCGGAGAGATAGGCTAGGGCTATGTATGAAGAGTTTCAGGTAACGGATCGTTGGAGCGGCGAAGCGCTGCATTGCGAATGGAAGGGCACGGTGGTGGCGATTGCGACGCGCCATGCCGACGCTGTCGATGTCCGCTTCGACGTGAATGGACGGGCGGTTTGGATAGCTTTGCCATTGGAGGCATGGGGGCGTCAGAAGTTGCTGACAGGAAAGGTGATTACCGACCAGCTAGCGGCGCAGATCGCGGGCAGATTTCTGAAGCAATCGGTGGAAGAAGGGTACGACTCGCGGCGGGAGATTTGTACGATGACCGTTGCGGAGGTTCTGGAACACCTGGAAGCGGTGGTTGCCGAAGCCAAAGAGCTGGGCGGGATGCCGATATTGCCGGTGCTTAAATACTAGATTTTGGATTGGCTTGTTCGAGAATTGCCGGGGTATTTGGCACGGAAGCGTCTGGGCTTCCGCTGGAGACCGGTCTTCAGTCGCCGAGGATTCGATGAAATAACTGTGACGTAGAACACTAACTGATGGCATATCTCTCATGTCACAATGTGGTTTCTCTCATTGTTTTTCACCCCCTTTTGGTGCGGAAGGAGCACGGTCAATGGCAAGTCTTTCTGAAGTCGATACGCTGAAGGTGCTGGCGGCGGGACCGCTGGTGCACGCCAACCTATCTGTGGCGCAACTGGTGGAGACATCGCTGAAGCGCGGCGAATCTCAACTGGCGGCCAATGGCGCGCTGGTTGCAGTAACCGGAGCCAGAACCGGGCGCAGCCCGAAGGACAAGTTCACCGTGGACGATGCGGTGACGCATGAGCTAGTGGACTGGGGCAAGGTGAACAAGCCCTTTGCGCCAGAGAAGTTTGAAGCGCTGCTGCATCGGGTAACAGAGCACCTGAGCGGGCGCGAGCTTTTTGCGCAGGATCTCTACTGCGGCGCCGACAAGCAATACCAGTTGCCGATCCGCGTCATCAGTGAGTACGCCTGGCACGCGGTCTTCGTTCGCCAGCTTTTTGTGCGTCCTGAAGCTTTTGCACTGTCTACCCATGAGCCGGAGTTTACCGTGATTGCGGCACCGGAGTTTCAAGCAGTGCCGGAGCGGGATGGAACGGCAACCAGCGCATTCATCCTGGCGGATTTTACGCGCAAGATTATTTTGATCGGCGGCACAAAATATGCCGGCGAGATGAAAAAGTCGATCTTCGGCGTGATGAACTTCATCGTACCAAACAAGGACGTACTGCCGATGCACTGCTCAGCGAATGTTGGCGCGGACGGAGTGACGGCACTCTTCTTTGGACTCTCTGGGACGGGCAAGACAACACTTTCCGCCGATCCGGCGCGACGGTTGATTGGCGACGATGAGCATGGCTGGAGTCCCACTGGAGTTTTCAATTTTGAAGGCGGCTGCTACGCGAAGTGCGTGGACCTGACCGAAGAGAAGGAACCGCAGATCTATCGCGCGATCCGCTTTGGATCGGTGCTGGAGAATGTGATTCTGGACGAAGAGCGCCAGCCGGACTTCTTCAATATCAGCTTGACGGAGAATACGCGCGCGGCATACCCGGTGGATTTCATTGAGAACGCGGTGATTCCCGGAGTGGGCGGGCATCCAAAGAATGTGCTTTTTCTGGCAGCAGATGCCTTTGGCGTTCTGCCTCCGATCTCGCGGCTGACGCCAGACCAGGCGATGTACCACTTTCTGTCTGGCTATACGGCGAAGCTGGCTGGGACGGAAACGGGCGTCAAGGATCCGCAGCCGGAGTTCTCCGCTTGCTTTGGCGCGCCCTTTCTGCCGCGGGCGCCGCGCGTCTATGCGGAGATGCTGGGCAAGCGGCTCACGAAGCACAACGCATCGTGCTGGCTAGTGAATACTGGCTGGTCTGGCGGCAAGTTCGGCGTTGGAAGGCGCATGAGCCTGAAGATCACGCGCGCGCTGGTCAACGCTGCGCTGGATGGGCGGCTTGAGAAGGTGGAATTTGTCACCGAGGGAGCTTTTGGGTTGAGCATTCCGGTCAGTTGCCCGGATGTTCCGGCGGAGATTCTGAATCCGCGCAACGCATGGGCGGATAAGGAAGCCTACGACAAGACGGCAGCCGACCTCTCTGCTCGCTTTGAGGCCAACTTCACTCAGTTCGACGCGTCGGAAGCTATCCGTGCGGCGGGACCTAAGGCCAGGTAAGAGTAAGGGTAGATGTAAGGGCCTCAATCAGCCGGTTGGCTGGTCGAGGCTCTTTTGTTCTCTGACTTCCGATGGCGAATTGGGGCCGAATCTAATGTTGCTCGATGGCGGCATTGGACGGCGCGCGCGGTGCCATCTTATAGAGAATCAGCTTGTTTCTATCTTCATTGTCGAAGACCGTATAGCTTGCCACTTTTTCTAATTGAAATGGAGAGAGCAAAGTAGAGTTTTCCGGCGCAATGGTCTGCCAAACCAGATACCATCCGGGCCGATAGAGCGCTATTTTCTGGGCCCTATCCTGCGAAGAATACCCGTCATTGATGGATGGAATGCCCGTCATGAGCGATATCTGGCTGCCGCTGATACCAAGGATAAGAGGGTTCCGCGCATGGTCGCCGGTAACGATCTGGCGGATGGATGAGGCTGCGTTCTGGAATTCATATTGGCGATGCGTAAGGAAGTGGACGATCATTGCCGCGTCCGCTGCGAGAGAGACGGCGAAGGCAAGCAGGAGGGCGGCTGCCGCCTTTTTGGAATGAGGGGCGACTTCGTCAAAGGCGAGGACCGCGATCAGAACGAGCGGAATCAGCATGACAAGAAAATAGCGGGGAGCGTAGTCGTCCTGACGGCTGAAGATGAAGCTGGCCTGAGCCGCGAAGGCGAGCCAGGCGGCTGTGAAGAGCGGGTTACTCCATAGCTTTCGCATGCAGGTGAGCGAAAGCGGCAGGATCAGGAGAGCTAGCGGATAGAGAATGCGGTCGATCCAAAGGCAGTTTTGGAGAAGGGCGGCGAGAGTGCTGCCTGCCTGCTTCCAATCAATATCCGGCATATCATTCATGGCAAAAAAGTAATGGTAATCGACGCCATAACCCAATGCCGTGACAAAGGCGGCGTGAGCCTTGACTAGCGCGAAAGGGATTACAACAACGGTCAATGCCGCTCGCAAGAGCGCAGCGGGCTTGCGGCCCATTGTATTCCAAACAAGCCAGAAGATAGCCGGGAGGAGCATTGCCGCCGTGGTCTTGGTGAGGATCATGACGCCGATGAGGAGAGAGAGCGCTGCCAGAGGCCAGATTCGCCGCACGGTTGCGAAGGAAGCGAGGAGCATGCCTAGACAGAACTCAAAGATCACCAGCGTTTCAAGGATCGCCAACCGGCTGAATGCGAAGGCAAAAGGGCTGGCCGCGAGAAGGAGCACGGCGAGTGTCGCTGACGAGATGGAGCGGTTGTTTGCATAGCGGCGGACTAACAGAAAGACAATGGCCAGAGTGGCGATGGAGAGGGCGACATTCACAGCGCGCGCAGCGGCGAGGCTGACTCCGGTGAAATGAAAGATTGCGCTTAGCAGGATCGACCAGACGGGCAGTGCGGCAGCGGGATTATAGTCGCCGGCTACATTCCAGTGGCCAAGTAGATGATTCATCACGGCGGCGTTGGCCCACCAGCCTTCATCGGCGAACTTGGCTTGATCGACCTGCCAGGGCGAGTAGTTGGGGAAGTCGGCCTTGAGAAAAAAGAACCGTAGGATGCACAACGCCGCGATTACCAGCCATGCTGCTAGAGCAAGCCGGCACATTTTTCGAGTATGGCGCGGACTGGGCGTCTGGCGGCACTCCGGCGATAGAGGAATCATGGCTTTCAGAGTAACGGAGATACGGCTTTTTTGAAAATCGCGAGTCGGAACGGTTCGCTGGCGCGGGTCGATTTTCTGAAACTGGTTCCCGAAGCTGGATAGAAGATGAGCTCGCACGGTGATCGCTCCCTCGACGCGGACAGCCTTTGGCAACTATTCTGTTCTGTTGCGGAATGTTTTTCATTCCGCCGAGGGACCAGACCATTATGAGCACGCAAACCATTGCCGTACATTTGCCCGATGGAGCCATTCGCGAAGTGCCGGCCGGGACAACTCCGCTGGAGATTGCCAATTCGATTTCGCCGCGGTTGGCTGCTGCTTGCGTGGCGGCGCGGCTGAAGCCGGTCAGCGTATTGCAACCAACAGAGAGCGACTGCTGTGCCGAGAAGGGCGATGAGCCTTCCGCGGAGGCCGAAATGTACGCCGCCGAGGACGCTGCTGCACCGCGCCTGGTGGATCTCACGACACCGCTCACCGCCGACACGAAGCTGGAGTTGGTAAAGGAGAATGACCCGGAGGCGCTTAAGGTGGTGCGCCACTCAGCCGCGCACGTGCTGGCTACCGCTGTGCTGGAGCTATTCCCAGAGACAAAGCTGGGTCACGGGCCGGCGACGGACTCCGGTTTCTTCTATGATTTTTATCGCGAGAAGCCGTTTGTGCCGGAAGACCTGGCTCTGATTGAAGCGAAGATGGCCGAGGTTGTGGCGCGGAACGAGCCCTTTGTGCACGAGTTTGAGCCGCGCGAAAAGACATTGGTGGAGTTTGAGCGCGACGGCGATTTCATGAAGACCCACTTCGTGACCAAGTTTACTGTTCCCGGCGACGAGGTAAGTTTTTATCGCAACGGAAAATTTGTGGACTTTTGCCGTGGGCCCCATGTGCCTTCGACAGGCCGCGTAAAGGCCATCAAACTGACCAACCTGGCTGGCGCGTACTGGCTGGGTGACGAGAAGAATCCGCAGCTGCAGCGGATTTACGGGACCGCATTTTACAGTCAGAAAGAATTGGACGCCCACTTTGCGCGGCTGGAAGAAGCGGCCAAGCGCGATCATCGCCTGCTGGGCAAGCAACTGGATCTCTTCAGCATTCAGGAGATTGCCGGCGCGGGACTGATCTTCTGGCATCCCAAGGGCGCCCTTATCCGCAAAGCGATGGAAGACTGGATGCGCGACGAGTGCCTAAGGCGCGGCTACCTGTTGGTTTACACACCGCACGTGATGCGCCGTGAGTTGTGGAAGGTAAGCGGCCACGATGGCGTTTATTCAAAGGATATGTTTCCGCCAATGAAGCTGGACGATGCCGAGTACCGGCTGAAGCCCATGAATTGCCCAGGGCATATTCTGATCTACAAGAATTCACCGAAGAGCTATCGCGACCTTCCGCAACGCTATGCCGAGTTTGGTAATGTGTACCGGTACGAGCGCTCAGGAACCATGCATGGGCTGCTGCGTGTGCGCGGCTTTACTCAGGACGATGCGCACATCTTCTGCACGCCCGAGCAGATAGAGGGCGAGGTTATCGCATGCCTTGACTTTGCCGAAGCTGTGCTGAAGACCTTCGGCTTCAAGGAATTTCGGGTGGAGCTTTCCACACGCGACCCGAACAAGGCGGGAGATTTTTTTGGCTCCGCGGAGGACTGGGCAAATGCTGAAGGCGCGCTGAAGAACGTTCTGACAGGGCGCGGGCTTGCATTTAAAACTTTTCCCGGCGAAGCTGCGTTTTACGGGCCGAAGATCGACGTGAAGTTAGTGGATGTGCTGGGGCGTCTGTGGCAGTTGTCCACGGTGCAATTCGACTTCAATCTGCCGGCGCGCTTTGAGCTGGAGTATGTGGGCGAGGACGGCGAGCGGCATCAACCGGTGATGGTGCACCGCGCGCTCTTTGGCTCGGTGGAGCGGTTCTTTGGCGTACTGATCGAGCACTACGCTGGAGCGTTTCCGCTGTGGCTGGCGCCGGTGCAGGTAGGGCTGGTTCCCATCAGCGAGCGGCACCACGAGTACGCGAAGAAGGTCGAGGCCGAGTTGAAGGCGGCGGGCCTGCGTGTGGAAGTGGACGACCGGAACGAAAAGATGAATGGCAAGATTCGCGACTTCGCCAATCAGAAAACGCCTTACATTCTCGTCTTCGGCGACAAGGAGCAGGAAGCGAGTGCGGTAAGTGTTCGCACCCGCGCAAAGGGAGACCAGGGCTCAATGCCGCTAGCGGATTTCATTGCGAAGGCGAAGGCGCTGGTGGCGAGCCAATCGACGGAGTTGTAGGCCGGCGCTTCTTCGGCATTTCTACAATTGAAGTAGGCTGTCCGGGGCTCTCGGCGCATTGAGCGGCTTCGACGTCAGTTGCATAATCTGATATGGTTCCAGTCATCAGGTGACCTTTCTATGAGCCGTACGATAGCTCCACCGAACCGTTCGGTACGTTCATTGCCCAACCGCAAAATTTTGATAATGCTCACTTTGTTTGTTTGTCTTTGCAGAGGGTCCTTCGTGCCTGCGCAAGATAAATCGGCAGGTGAGGCTCCTATCGCTACAGGAACCAAAACCAATCTTCCCGACCTTTCAAAAGAGGGCGTGGTAATTGATAAGCTCCAGGTGC
>JBEKDN010000165.1:0-9177 GCA_050014335.1 Occallatibacter sp.
GTAGCGCCCAAGATCGACCTCTCCCACATTTCAAAGCCCGGCGACGTGCTGAAGGCCATTTTGGCCAAGAAGCAGGAAGACGAGGCGGGAGCGCGTCACAGCCACGTGCCGGAGAGACCGGCCGCCGTGCAGGCGACCGCTCCGCCTCAGCCTGCACCGGCCCGTCCAGCGCCGACGGTGACTGTCGTCGCGCCGCAGGCAGCGCAGCCGGCGCGCCCGGAACCGCGCAAAATCTTTCCACAGCCCCGTTCCGCGCCGCAGATTGTTGTAGCCGCGCCGCCGCCCGCCATCGCCACGCGTCCGCCTTCCGGGCCGGTGGTTGCCAAAGCTCCAGCAGGCGCGCAGGCCGCGCCGCGTCCGGCAGTCGCTGCTGTCCCCGCTGTAGCAGTGGTCGTGAAGCCGCCGGCTGCGCAGGCTGCCCGCGAAGTTGCGCCATCCGCCGTTGTTGAAGCGCCCGCAGCCGCGAAGCCGCAGGCCGCCGCACCGGTTGCAGCGCCAGAGAGTGCCGCGCCCGCCGCGGAAGCCGCGGTGGTTGAGGCTTCCGCAGTCGCAGCTCCGGCGACGCAGTCTATAAAGGAAATAGATGCTTCCGCCGTTGCAGTTCCGCCGGTTGCCGAGGCCGTTACCGCGCCGGAGAAGCAGATTGCCGTCGAGGCTTCCGAGGCGGTCGCCGCAGTGCCATCCGCACCTGCCTCCGCTCAGCGCACAAAGGGTCACTCTCACACGCCGTCTCCCACGCCGGCTCTGCCCGCTCGCCGCATGGTGATGCCGCAAACGGGTCCGCGTCCGGTTTATACCGCGCCTCCTGTTGTTGCGCCTCCGCCGATGCCCGCCGCCACCGGAATCGCCGCTGGCGGAATTCAGCGTGGCAGACCGATCTTCGATCGCAACAGACCATCGAGCGGGCCGGGCAGTTATCCGCAGCGTTCCTCTAGCGGCCCAGGCGGAGCGCCAGGGCAATTCCCCGGCGGTCCCCGTCCCAAGCATCCCACCCGCACCGGCTATGCTGGACCGGGCGGAACAGGCGCACCAGGCGCACCCGGAGCGCGTCCCGGCTTTGGCGCAAGGCCAGGGTTTGGCGGCCCGCCACGTCCCGGCTTTGGAGCGCGTCCCGGCGCGGGCGGCGCACCACCACCCACCGGCGAAGCGCCACGTCCGGCGCGCGCGCCTTCACGCGGCCGTGGTGGACGCCAGCAGCAGTACCCCAAGACAAAAGAAGGCCCAATGAAGGGCTTTGTGCCGCCGCCACGTTATGGCGGTGTGCAATATGGCGGCGAACCGCTGCCTATCACCCGCGAGGTTACCGTCACTGAAGGCATCAGCGTCAAGGATCTGGCCGAGAAGATTGAAGTCCGCGCCAAGGATTTGATTGCCACGCTGCTGATGAGCGGTATCTTCGTCACGGTCAACCAGTCGCTGGACGCTGAAATGGTCAAGGACGTCGCCGCCAAATTCGGCGCGGCAGCCACCGTGATCAGCTACGAAGAAGAGATTGCCAATCAGGCGATCGAAGAAGTTCTGGAAGCCGAGAACACGGGCGAGCTGGAAGTTCCGCGCTCCCCTGTGGTCACCGTCATGGGCCACGTCGATCACGGCAAGACTTCGTTGCTGGACGCGATCCGCGAGACCGACGTTGCGGCCGGCGAAGCAGGCGGAATTACGCAGCACATCGGTGCGTACAAGGTGAAGTTTGCCAAGGAAGGTTCTCCGGCAAACGGCCGTGAAATCGTCTTCCTCGATACGCCGGGACATGAGGCTTTTACTCGGATGCGCGCGCGCGGCGCCAAGGTGACGGATATTGTTGTCATCGTGGTGGCGGCGGACGATGGCGTGATGCCGCAAACTCTTGAGGCTATCGATCACGCCAAGGCCGCAGGCGTGCCAATCATCGTGGCTGTTAACAAAATCGACAAACCAAACGCCGATCCAGACCGAGTGCAGAAGCAGCTTGCCGATCGCGGCCTGGTTCCCGACGATTGGGGCGGCGATACTCCCTACGTGAAAGTTTCGGCCAAAAAGCGTGTCAATCTCGACGGCTTGCTGGAAATGATCTGCCTGGTTTCGGACGTGAAGGCTCCGAAGGCAACTCCCGGGCGCAAAGCCATCGGCTCGGTTCTGGAAGCCAAGCTGGATCGCGGGCGCGGCACAGTGGCCACGATTCTCATTCAGGACGGCACTCTGCATCTGAATGACAGCTACATCGTCGGCAACACCTTCGGCAAAGTCCGCGCCATGTTCGACGACCGCGGACGTCCCATCGAAGAGGCCGGACCATCGACGCCGGTCGAAGTGCTCGGCCTGGAGTCGATGCCCGACTCGGGCGATACGTTCCTGGTTGTTGCCGATCGCGACAAGGCCAAGGGCATTGCGCAGTACCGCAAGATGAAGGAACGCGATGCACAGCTTGCCAAGAGTTCCAGAGTCTCTCTGGAAGGACTGGCGGAGCAGATTCGCACCGCAGGCGTGAAGGATCTGCCGCTGATCATCAAGGGCGACGTGACTGGCTCGGTGGAAGTGCTGGCAGATTCGCTGGTTCTCATGTCTACCGAGAAGGTGCGCGTCAAGGTCATCCATTCGGCCGTCGGCTCCATCACCGAGAGCGACGTTCTTTTGGCTACCGCATCGAACGCGATCATCATCGGCTTCAACGTCAGGCCGGAACGCAAGGCGGCCGAACTGGCGCAGCAAGAGAGCGTGCAGATTCGCTTGCATTCCATCATCTACGAGTTGCAAGACGAAATGCGCCTGGCCATGCTGGGCTTGCTGGACCCGACCTTCAAGGAAAATTACCTGGGCCGCGCCGAGGTAATCAATGTCTTCCGCATTCCCAAGGTCGGCACTATCGCCGGCTGCCGCGTGCAGGACGGCGTGATTCGCCGCGATGCCGAGATCAAGGTGATGCGCGACGGCGAGCAGGTCTTCAAGGGCAAGGTCAACTCACTCAAGCGCTTCAAGGACGACGCCAAAGAAGTCACGAACGGCATGGAGTGCGGCATTGGCTTGAGCGGCTTCAACGAGATCAAGGAAGGCGATCTGATTGAAGCGTTCTCTACCGAGAAACTGGCCGCCGATCTGGGCGCGCTGACATCGGCGAAGGCATAACTCACAATCAATACCAACAAGAAACCGGCCCGCTTCTCATAACGAGAGCGGGCCGGTTTCTTGTTGTGCGCCAGATAGGAATGTCTCGCGCACCCAACCTTCACATATTATGCGAACGTGAGCTATTGTTTGAGACTGTCTAACTTGATCCGCAGCGCGAAGCTATATTTGCAGGCAGCATCCTGAGGCAGCTTTACGTTCAGTGCGCTGGTGGTTTGCAGCCACTCAACCTTCTGGCTTGAACCAAGCAGGTCCACCTGCTGAATGGAATGACCTTTGATTTCTCCGGCGAGGCCTAGCGCGTGGATGGAAGCGGTTCCGTCGTCGGGGCAGGCAAGGCTAATGACATATAGATTGCCGCCCTTTGTGGTGAAGCGAAAATCGGAAGCAGAGTACGGCTTCATCTGCTGGTCGGTACCAAAGCCGGACTTGATTTCGGTTGGGCCTTCTCCATAGATCGTCCACGGCTGGGTTGCATAGATAGCTTCGCCATTGCGGTCGAGCCATGCACCTATCCGCAGCAGGGTTGCGCGCACCTGGTCGGGGATAGTGCCATCGGCTCTGGGACCGATGCTGAGCAATAAATTGCCATTCTTGCTGACGGTATCGACTAACTGGTGAATAAGTGAGTCGGTGGTTTTGAAATCGTCGTGCTCCATGTAACCCCAGGAGAGGTTGCTGATGGGTGTCTCGGTCTGCCATGGGCGGGGATCGATTTCAGTGCGCAGGCTGCGCTCAATGACTTGCACTCCCGCGGTAGGCTCCATCGCAAGGCCCTTGAGGGTGATAACTCCCTGCATGTGATTGCGCGCGGCGAAGTTATCATAAAATGCTGTAAATTCCGTCATTTTAGCGCGATAAGAAGGCTGCGCATTGCCGCCGTCGAAATAAAACAAGTCCGGTTTGTATTTATCGACTAACTCGACCGCGCGCGCGAGCCAGTCGCGAGTCCAGGCATCGCTGACATAGGTCCATTCATTCGCGGGATTGTAATGCGGATCGACCAGCCAGAAATGGGCGGGACCGTAGAACGAGGCATACTTTGGATCGTTGACATCGGAGCGGATGGAGCGGCCTTCACCGAAGTAATAGTTGTGCTCGGCGCGATGAAAGGAGAGGCCGAAGCGCAAGCCGGCCGCACGCGTGGCTTGTGACAGCTCGCCGACGATGTCGCGATGCGGCCCCATCTTGGCGGCGGTCCAATCGGAGAGATCGGAGTCATACATTGCGAAGCCGTCATGGTGCTCGGCGATGGGGACAATATATTTGGCGCCTGATTTCTTGAATAGCTGAACCCAGTCCGCAGGATCCCATTTTTCTGCGCGGAAGCTGGGGATGAAATCCTTGTACCCAGACTTATCGAGACCGCCAAAGCGCTTGTCAAAGTCCTCGTTCGCCGGCGTACCGAGCTTGTACATATTGTGCGGATACCACTCATTGATCGCGCCAGGGACGGCATAGACTCCCCAGCCGATAAAAATGCCGAATTTGGCATCCTTGAACCATTGAGGAATCTCGTGGTTGCGCAGGGTTTCCCAGTCGGGGCGATAAGGGCCGTCATTTGCCTGCTGATCCGCCTGTTTGAGCAGGGCCTCGCGTTGCGCATCGAATTTGGAGACGGAATCCTGCCATTCTTTGTCGATCTGCTCGGCCGACTTGACCCCGTGCGTGGGCGCCCAGGGATCCGTGATAGCTGCGTGCTTGGAGGGCGAAGCTGTCGGATCGCTCGATTGGGCAAAGTTTAGCGCGGGCATCGTACCAAGGCCCGCGAGCAGCAGAAGCAGGAAATAATTATTCAATTCGGTCACCAAGTAGCACTGAGTGCGATCAAAGGAGTCAGGCTGATTGTAAATGTTCGCACGTGTTGTCAGGTCAGTAGAATCGGCTGGGAAAACTTGCGAAAAGACGCGTGTTTTAGATGGAAAAGGCGTTTTTGGGGGCCAAAAAGCGGGCAAAATGGGCGGTTTGCAGTTACTGATTGGTAAATAGTCTTAAAATGCAAGCCATTGATATTAAGCTTGTTACTGGAATTATTTCTGTAAAAAACGGGCACTGGAGGGTAGGGGGGTGGGGGGTAGCGATTTTTTTAGAGAAGAAACAGCGAAACTGGGGAGTGGAAATGGAAAAGATTGGGAGGATGGGATGAGTCAGACCGCGGGTTGAAAACGAGTTTTTGGTCATGCCGGGATCTCCCTTCCCTATTAATAGGATCTGCCAACAGGCGGTAATTATCCGCAAAAATCCGGCAGAAAAATATGGGCGCGTTTAAAAGAGATGCAGCGGTCTAGCGAGTCAGCGGGTTAGAGCGTTTTTACTGTTTATGCAGGGTGAGCTTTATGGTTTCCCATCCATTCGCGATAAAACTGCGAATGGAGCACAAAGGTCCTTATAAGATCAGTGAAAATGCTCTTGCACTCGACTTGGCGGGGTTACTGGGCAGGGTTGTGGCAGGTTTTTTTTGGCACTCGTATTTTTCAATGCGATTGTCCTGGGGCTCGATTGATGAATTGCAAACAGAATGAAATATGGACTGAATTCATAAGCCGCAGCCCCATTTAAGACTGCGGCTCAAGATTGGAAGTGCGAGTCGGCGGTTCCCTATCAAGATCGCGTTTACTTGGCGCCTTCAAGAAAGGCCTTCAGCTTGCGCGAGCGCGAGACAGTAACCGCACCGATTCTCGCTGGGCTATTCCGGCTGGACGGCGAAGGATTCGTTGGCTGCGAAGTTGTTCAGTGAAACTCCGTCGTTACCACCAGTGAGCGTCACAGTTAGTGTAGTCTGCAGCGTAGTGAGAGGGGAGACGATCACCGAGTCGGTCGGCCGAATCGAACATACTTCCTGGCAGCTCTCATAAACTTCCAGATTGACAGTACCGGGTGGCGTGGCTGCGGGGGACGTGGTGCTTTGCTGAGTGATGGTAACGCTTCCGATGATTCCGGAAATCGTTACAGTTCCGAGATCGAGCGTGAGGTCGGCCGACAACGTAGCGGGACCGGCCTGGGGCGGGAAGGGCACGACGTTGTAACCGATGATGGAGACCTCGGATTTTCCGGCTGCGGCATTCCAAGGCGCGCGGAAGTTGAGGCCCTGGAACGGAGCGGTGGCCAGGGGAAGTTCGGTGGGAGTCACGATAATTTCGGCCGGCGTAATCGTGTTCGAGACTGGGCTTGCATAGGTGAAATCGCGGTAGAGGGCGCTGTTGAACATGCAGCCGCCCGCGCCGAGCGCGATGTAGCTTGCCAGGGTTCCCGTGACGCAGACGGGAAACTCCTGAGCAAATGTTGGAGCGGAAACGCACAGCGCGAGGGCTGCCGCAAGAAGGATCTTGGATTTCATGATTGGTTTTCTCCGGGGGTTGAGATATACAGCAGGGTCATCCTAATTTTCTCTTCAGGCGCTGTCAACGCTTTTCTTTGTACTCAAGATTAATTCTTGACAGTGGCGCGAGGGAGATTCGCGCAGGACCTAGCGAGTCGATCTCAGCACTAGCCGGGACTGGGATTTACAGGCCGGGTTCCGCCCTTTCGACCTGATCTTACGAGAAGCGCTTGGGCGAGTATCCGGGCAGGCCCAGGCTTATCAACAGTGCCGTATCGAGTCTGGCCATTGTTTCAGGAGCGAGCGCGCCATGAACTCTGCCGAAACGGCTCTGATCGACGACGCGAATCTGATCGCACAGAATACAGCTATCTTTGGTTGTTCCTCCATCACCCATTTTGACTGGCACGTAAATCGGTGAAGGCACCTTGACACGCGTTGCGGCAGTAAGCGGCACAATAATTGTCGTCGACGCAAACCGGTTGCCTACATCGTTCTGAACCACGACGCACGGGCGTGTTCTGCCTTGTTCGTGGTCGACAACCGGGTCCAATGAAACGTCAACCACCATTCCTCGAAAGGACTTGCCAGCCATCAATATCCCTCGCTATCCACATGAACGAAGTCTTCCATAATTTCCCGGCTCAATTGAGCGTTTGCCGAATATGCGGCGGCCAGTTCCAGTTCGAACTGCTTGGTCTCAATCTCATCGAGCATTTGTTCTACAGCGGTTCGGATTAATTCGCTGCGATTCTTGTCCATTGTGCGAGCCGCCTCATCGGCGCGCTTCAGCAGGCTCTCTGGAAACTCAACAAGAATGCGTTCTTTTTTGGCGCGAACAGCGACATGCTTTTGGGGAGGGGCGAGGGGCATGGAGAGTTTCTCCTGTAGAAGATATATTAAATGTATAGATTAGTGCGATCTACATGTCAAATATATCTATATATCAAACTATACGTTATTTGATATATATGATTATAAAAAGAGCCGCAATCCTGGAAGGAATGCGGCCCTGAACATATCTACTGTCAATGATTTACATATCCTTTACGCCTTCGACAAACGCTTTGAGCTTGCGGCTGCGGCTGGGATGGCGAAGCTTCCGCAGTGCCTTGGCTTCGATCTGCCGGATGCGCTCACGAGTTACCTGGAAGCTTTGACCTACTTCTTCCAGCGTGTGCTCGGAGCCATCTTCGAGGCCGAAGCGCATTTTGATCACGCGCTCTTCGCGAGGAGTCAGGGTGCGCAAAACCTGCGAGGTGTACTCCTTGAGATTGACGCTGATGACGGCTTCAGAGGGCGAGACGGCCTGACGGTCTTCAATGAAGTCGCCGAGGTGGGAGTCTTCCTCTTCGCCGATGGGAGTTTCAAGCGAGATGGGCTCTTGCGCAATTTTGAGAACCTTGCGAACCTTGGCGACAGGAATATCCATGCGCTTGGCAATCTCTTCGCTGCTGGGCTCGCGGCCTAACTCCTGGACCAATTGGCGCGAAGTGCGGATGAGCTTGTTGATGGTCTCGATCATGTGCACCGGAATACGAATGGTGCGTGCCTGATCGGCGATGGCGCGGGTGATGGCCTGACGAATCCACCAGGTCGCATATGTGGAGAATTTGTAGCCGCGGCGGTACTCGAATTTATCGACGGCTTTCATGAGGCCGATGTTGCCCTCCTGAATCAGGTCAAGAAATTGCAGGCCGCGGTTGGTGTACTTTTTAGCGATGGAAACGACCAGGCGAAGATTGGCCTCGATGAGCTCGCGCTTGGCTTGCTCGGCGTCCATATCGCCCTGAATCATCTCGCGCTGGGTGCGCTTGAGTTCGAGGATGAAAACGCCGGCTTCGGCCTCGATCTTTTCCAGATCCGTTTTGCAGTTTTTCTGCTGACGGCGATACTCCTTCTTCAGCTCCTCGCTCTTGGATGCCTCGTGCTTCTGCTCAAGCGAGCGGATCTGGCGCTCAAGGGTACGCATGGTATCGACGGTCTTGTTGACCTTGTCGAGCAGGCGCTTGCGCTCCATGGGCGTGTACTTTAGCTCACGGACGATGCGCGAAACGAGAACCTTTTCACGGGCAATGAGCCAGCGATTCTTGCGCGCGGCCGAAGCTTTTGCCTTGACGGCCGTGGCCGGCGTCTCGAGCTTTTCTTCAAGCAGCGCAATTTTCTTCTGGTGCTTGACGAGCGCGTCAATGCGGGCGACGGTGGCCTTGACGCGCGACTGCACAATTTCTTCAGTGAGCTCTTCGTCGTCGAAGATCACCACTTCTTTTACGTTGCGCACGCCGCGCTTGAGATCTTCACCCAGCGCGGCAATCTCACGGATGACGATGGGCGAGCGCGAGATGGCTTTGAGAACGCGAACCTGGCCACGCTCAATGCGCTTGGCGATTTCGACCTCGCCTTCGCGCGTGAGCAGCGGCACGGTGCCCATTTCACGCAGATACATGCGCACCGGGTCATTGGTTTTTTCCAGGGTTCCGGGGGTCAGGTCGAGCTCGACATCCTCGCCCTCTTCGAGATCGAAGTCCTTGTCGGCGCCGAATTTGGGACCGTCCAAAAGGTCTATGCCCTGGGTGCCGATGGTGGTGATGAGGTCGTCGAGATCGTCAGGCGAAGAGGCCATCTCATCCGGCAGCATGTCATTCACGTCGCCGTAGGTGAGGTATCCTTTTTCCTTGCCGACCTCGATGATGCTGTCTATATCGTGGTCGTGGTCGTGCTCGTTCTCGTGTTCAAACTTGTCGTCGATGGCCAAA
>JBEKDN010000166.1:0-9018 GCA_050014335.1 Occallatibacter sp.
ATACCACGGACACAGCGGGTGCTGGATTGGTCGCCGTCGCCGAGCCGCTCAGTGGCCCCGTCACCGGTGTGACCCATGTGGTGCTGGTGCCTGCCGCTGCGTTCGCAATCGTCAGCGTGCCCGTGCGCGTCGTGCTCGGCAGCACCGAGCTCGGTGTAAACGTGACATACACGAAGCACGATGAGTTGGCCGCAATAATGCCGCCCGTGCAGTTGCTGCTGGCTGTAAAGTCGCCCGTGGTGCCCAGCGTGAAGGTCTCCTGTTGCACCTCGTGGTTGGTCAGCGTAATCGTCTTGGCCACACTCGAGGTTCCCACCGTCTGCGCGCTGAAACCCAATCCCGTCGGCGAAATCGTCAGCGGACTCGTGCCAGTCCCCGAAAGATTCACCACCTGCGGGCTTGTCACCGCATCGTCGTAAACCTGAAGCTGGCCCGCGCGTGCTCCGCCAATGCTCGGGTCGATCTGCACTGCGATTGTGCAAGACGCGCCCGGCGCAATCCCCGCTCCGCCTATCGGGCAACTGGTCGAAGACTGGATGTAGTCGCCGATCAACTTCAGATTGCTGAAATGAAGCGTCGTCGCCGTCTGCGCGTTCGTGATCGTCAACGTCTTGAACGCGCTCGTCGTGCCCACCGGAGCCGTGTAATTCGTAATCGACTGCGGGGATATCGTCACCGGCGCGTTCGCGGATCCAGTCAGGCTGATCGTCTGCGGACTGCCCTGCGCATCGTCGTTGATATTCAGCGTCGCCGTTCTCGTGCCGGAAGCCGTGGGACTGAACACCACCAGCAACGGGCATGGCGTCAATGCCGCCAGCGATGCCGGCGCGGTCGGGCAGGTCGTCGTGACTGAAAAGTCATTCGGATCTGCCCCCGTAATCGTCACTGAAGCGATATTCAACGCGATATTCTGCTCGTTCGTCAGCGTCACCGTTTGCGCCGCGCTCGACGCTCCCACAAACTGCGATGCAAAAGACAGCACAGTTGGCGAGATCAGAACCGGATGTATCGCATTCGCCGTCAAAGTGAAGCTCTGCGAAGGCAGTCCTCCGCCGTAGTTCACCGTGACCGTGCCCGGCTGCGCTCCATTGGCCGTCGCCGTAAGGCTGACCGCAAGTACGCAACTGGTATTGGCCGGAACCGTCAGTGGCGTTAGCTGGCACGTCGTGTTCGTCGCATCCAGCGTGTAAGCCGCCGGCAAGCCGGTAATCGACATAATCGTCAGCGCCACCGACTGATTGTTCGTCACCGTCACATTCTTTTCCACCGCTTGACCCACCACAACCACGCCATAAGCAAGCGTCGACGGGCTCAGAGTCACCGCTCCAACCCCGGTTCCGGTCAGGTTCACCGTCTGCGGAGTGCTCGGGGCATCGTCATTGATCGTCAATGCGCTCGCCGGCACTACGCCCGGTGCCGTCGGCGAAAACGCAAGGCTGACAATGCAGCTTCCACCATTGGCCGCCACAGGCGTTCCCACCGCGCAAGTCGTCGTCGCTGGAACAATCGCATAAGGCGCAGGCACGCTGATCGAACTGAAATTCAGCGCAACCGTCTGGTTATTCGTCACAGTGACCGTATGCGAAGCCCCAGTCGTTCCCACCGTCACGTTGCCAAACGCGATCGTCCCCGGTGAAAGCAGCACTGAAACCAGGCCGGTGCCGCTGAGCGCGGCAGTCTGCGGACTATTCGGGGCATTGTCTAGAACCGTGATCTGCCCGCCAACCGTCGCGCCGGCCGTTGTCGGCGCGAATTGAACTCCGACCACGCAACTCGTTCCCGCCGTCAATGTCCCGCTCAAAACGCCGCCAGCCATTGGGCAGGTCGTCGTCGCGCTCGTGTCCAGCACGAACGGTCCATTGAACACCGAGCCGCTGATCGTCAAGCTGCTTGTCGAATTGTTTGCCAGTGTAAGGGTCTTCGTTGCGCTGGTAAGCCCAAGCGTCAGGCTGCCGAATCCTTGGCTCAATGGCGTCAGGGAAACAGGCGCAATTCCAGTCGCGGAAAGGTTCACGGTCAGCGGACTATTCGATGCCCCAAAGGTTGCCGTCAGCATGCCCGCCGGCTGCGCGCCCAAAGACGTAGGCGTCACAGTCAGCGCCACGGTGCAGGATGCCCCCGCGGCCACGGTAAGACTCAGGCACGTCGAGGTTGGATCTACGGAATACGGCGTTCCCGGCGTTACCGCCAGCGACGAAATGATCAGACTGGTCGCCAGGTTGTTCTGCAGAGTTACAGTCTTGAGTGCGCTCGTTTGCCCTACCACCACGTTGCCAAAACTCACCAGCGTCGGCAGCAGCGTGACCGGCGGAATTCCATTGCCTGTCAGACCGGCCGTCTGCGGCGTATTCGGCGCATCGTCGCTGAAGGTCAGCGCCGAAACCGGAGCCGCTCCCAGAGTCGTTGGGCTGAATGTCACGCTGATCGTGCAACTGCTATTCGGCGCAACCGGCGTTCCCACCATGCAGGTCGTCGTGGCCGGAACAATCGCATAAGGCGCAACGGTTGCAATGGTCGTGAAATGCAGGCTCACGCCCTGGCCGTTGAGCAAAGTAATGCTCTGCGGCGCACTCGTCGTTCCCAGCGCCACGCTCCCAAAGGCAAGAGCAACTGGCGAAGGCACAACCTCCGCTCCCCCAAAGCCCGAAAGAAGCATCGATTGCGTGCCATCGATGCTATTCCCATCGTTGATCGTCATTTGTCCTGAGACGCTGCCCGCCATCGTCGGCTTGAAGACCACCCCTATCGCGCAGCTCGCTCCCCCGGCCAGCGTTCCGCTTACCGTCCCGCCAGCCTGTGGGCAGGTCGTATTCGCGCTCGTATCCAGAGAAAATGGCCCTGTAAATCCAACCGAAGTCAAAGAGATTGAACTTGCCTGTAGATTCGTAATCGTTAATAGCTTCGTCGGGCTCGTCCCGCCCACGCTCGTCGCCCCAAATGCAAAAAACGCCGCACTCAGTGTCAGCGGCGCTACTCCGTTCCCGGACATCGAAAGCGACTGCGGACTATTCGTCGCATTGGTGGTGAACGTCAGAGTGCCTGCCGGCGCCGCGCCCAGCGCGCCCGGAGTCAGCGAAACTCGAAGATTGCACGTCTTGCCCGCCGGAACTGTGCCGGGATTCGGGCATGGAGCCGTGGGAGCTGGCACTAGCGCATATCCGGCGCCAGACACCGAAATGGAGTCGATCGTAAGAGGAACCGCCTGCGTGTTCGTCAGCGAGACAGCATGCGCCACGCTCGCAACACCCACCGCCTGGTTGCCAAACGTCACAGATGCCGGAAATACCGTCGTCTGGGCAACCGCGGAATCCGCGGAATATAAGCAGAAAATCACCGTCAGCGACAACAAAACCGCACTGTAGAATTTCCGCATAAGATTCGCTCCTAGGCTCGACATACCAATTCCTCCATCACTTTCTCTTTTTGAACGGCGTCTCAGGGGCCTGAACAGACCCCTGCAACACATTAGTGATTTCTAACCCGCGCCCGTTTCATGGATCGCGGAACAAAAAAATCTCGTTGAAATCTGTTTCCCGGCCTAAGCCGGACAGGGACGCCCCCGACCCCATTGCTATCCACAGCGCACGCCAGACGTCTATCAGGAGGGAAGGCCCTCTGGGACGACGTGGTTAGTCAATCTCACGGATTTTAGGCAGTCTGTCCTCGAACACGCAAGTGAATTTTTCTTCATTTTCCTGAAAATCTTCAATGAAATCAGTCGTCTGGGCGCTTCTGCTCTCGGTAACCGCTCGGAAAATTACCGTTGCTCGGTATTTACTCAGAGACAACAAATGACATCGAAGGTCTTCTAGAATAACGCCAGCGAGAAATGGCGGATTACAAGGACATCAGCAGCCTAACCCATTTTGATAGATAGAATTTAACTTCAATGCAGCTTTCCTCCAGGGTTTACTCTTCTATAACCTTTCCGTTCTGAATGTTTACCCTTCTGCATCGGGATTTCGGCTAAAAATCACTGTTTCTATTGTGGTGCGCTTTTATCCACATTCCTCCTAAAATATATTTAAGAGATATCGTTTTTCGTCCGCTACGCAGGAATTTCTCCAGATATCTTTACACCCTCTCCGCCCTTCCTGTCTGTCGCAACTGTCACAGCTCGTCATAAAACTTGGCATTTAAAAACGAAAATTGAGCGAATTCATTCCTCTCAGGACAAGCGCCGGATGAACGCCTGCGCCTCTTTCAACTGTGGAAAAAGTCCCTCCTCCAGTTTAAATTCCCGCGAATGCACACACCGTCGCAGCCCTCGCATCTTCACCGGATGCTTCAAATGCAGCATCTCGTGGTAAAGCAGGTACTCGATCGCATAGCGCGGGCTTGAAGGCCGGTCGAAGACCTGGCTCACAACGATAGTATTGTGCGCCGCGTCATAGTGACCCAGCGCCCGCTTGGCCATGCCCTCGCTCCAGGTCAGCTCTGGCCGGCCAAGCAGCCCGCCAAAGAACCGTACATTCAGCGAGTCGAAGACCTCTTCCAGGTGGTAATAACGCCCCTCCGGACCGGAAAATCGCTTATTCCCGCGCGCTCCGCGTATCAACTCCGTCTGCTTGGTCACCGCCGCGCTCGATGAAAACCGCTTGTATCGCAGATTCTGCATCGCATTGATCGGCTTCCTGTACAACTTGGCCAGCAGAATATGCGCAATCGCGTGAATCACCGGCTCCGGCGCGCCCTCCAGAATGTCGGAAAGGCTCACCAGAATCTGCCCCTCGCGCAACCGGATCCGCGTATTCAGCGAGGTAAATCGACGGATGCGGACCGCAATCGGCGGCATAGGAGCCCTCGGCCGCAAAGCACGGTACTCTTCCTCAAATATAGATACAAAATCGGCAGCCACTCATTACAGCTTACAGCCGGCAGCTCAGAGCCTACAGTCCTCGCGCATCGGGCCAATCGCATTTGACATCGTCTTGGCCGGCATACTGCCCAATCCCCTTCGTCGGCATGCGCAATTCGGTTCGCATTCGCCAACTTGCCAACCCTCTCATGAAAGGCGAAAAAAACATGAGCCCCCGCGGGTGTTTTGCAGATAATTAGAGTTGAAACGCGGACAATGAAACCAGGATCAAATCCGAGGCTCCTATGACCGTCGTCCAATCTTCAATCCGCGCACTTACTGTTCCCGATTCCCTATTCCCCAGTCCCTTAGTCCCTGGTCCCTCAGTCCCCTTTTCTCCATCCTGTTTTCCCCCTTTATTCGCCGAAAAACCCGCCGACCCCCACCCCCCCTACCCTCTGGAGTCCCTCTTCTAGCCAGAAAATAGACTATAAGAACAACACTATCAATAGCATACATTTTTACATAGGTTACTAATCAGTAACTGCAAACCGCCGCTTTTGCCCCCATTTTTGGCCCAAAACCACGCTCTTTTTGCCAAAAAACCCTCTCTTTTTCGTCATTTTTCCCAGTTGCCTTCCGCCGATTTCGTCGTACTAGCTCTTTCTTGCGTTGCCTCAATAACACAGCCCTTTCAACCCTCGCTCAAACTTCACATGAGATGCCTTGGATCGCTCTTCTAGCTGTTGGCTGTAAGCTATCTCTTCCAGAGGGAGCGCGCGAAGAGCACAGCCGTCTGAGCAATTGTTGTAAGTCCGGGATTGGCTCGGCAGTTAAACTAGGAATGAGGTATTCCGTGCATCGATTGGGTTGTTTTTTATTGTTGATGGGCTCCGCGGCTGGAGTTTGCCAGAATTCCGGATCGCAAGTTCCCGCTGCTATGCAAACGTCCGCTTCTTCGCAAGCTGCGGCAACTGGCGAAGAACCGGCTACGGAGACGGCGGGGATTTCCGCGGAGGTTGCGGAGGCCGAGGCGGCGATAGTGAAGTCCGATTGGAAGACGGCGACGGCCAAGCTTGCCGGATGGCTGGCAGATCATCCGAAAGACGCGCGAGCGCTCTTTGACGCGGGTTATGTGGCCGACGCGGAGAACCGGCTAGAAGATGCGGCGGGGTTTTACCGGCAGGCAGTGATGGCGAATCCGAAGTCGTTTGAGGCTCATCTGGAACTGGGGCTGCTGCTGGCCAGGCAAGGGAAGCCGGAGGATGCGCGGATGGAATTGGCGGCGGCGACGATGCTGGATGCCGGCGCAGCTGGAGCCGAGGCCAAGGCGCGCGCATGGCGGGCGATGGCGCAGATTGACCGCAAGGATAATCCAGGGGATGCGTCGGCGGAATTATTGGAGGCGCTGAAGCTTTCACCGGAGACAGAGGCGGATACTCTGCAAGCCGCCAGCTTAGCCGAGCAGGCGGGCCAACTGGAGAGCGCCGAGGCCGCTTACAGGCGGCTGCTGGCCAAGGACGCGAAGTCGGCACAGGCACATGCTGGATTGGCGCATATATTGATTGTTCGCAAGAAATATCCGGAAGCCGAGACGCTTTTGCGGACTGCGCTGGAACAATTGCCGGATGATCTGGTATTGAACGTGCAGTTGGCGGCGGTGCTGGCCGCGGAGAACAACGCCGAAGCACTGACCCTATTGCAGAAGCTGCACGCGGCGCACAGCGACAATGCAACGATTGCCCGTATGCTGGCCGAGGTGCTGGATGAGGCCGGAGAGACGGCGGCTTCAGACAAGCTGTGCATGACGCTGCTGGCGGCAACACCAGATGATCCAAAGCTGCTGGTTTCTCACGGACAGAACCTGCTGCGGCAGTCCAATTATTCGGAAGCCTTCAAGGTGTTTGACAAGGCCACGCAACTGGATGAAAGCAACGCGGATGGATGGAGCGGGCTGGCATTTGCGGCGTCGAAGACCAATCAGCCGAAGTTTACCGTGCACGCACTGACCATGCGGTCGCGGTATTTGCCGGAGCTTCCATCTACTTACTATCTTTGGGCGACGGCTTACGACGCGCTGCAAAACAAGGAATGGGCGATTACGTACTATCACCATTTTCTGGATGCATCGGCGGGCAAGATGCCTAATCAGGAGTTGCAGGCGAAGCAGCGGCTCGCGGTGCTGGAAGGGAAACTGCCTGCCAGACAGCGCAATTAAGGGTAAATGAGGTATCCTCTCCTCAAAGCAGTACGAACCATCTCCCCAAGGAAGGTACATCTCAGATGCGAACCGTCAGAACCCTAGTTCTCGCAGCTTTTACTGCGTTGACCCTTGTACTATTAGTTTCGGCCACTCCGGCCCGCGCGCAGGCCCCAAGGTATCTACATGCGCTCTCAGATCTCCGCACCGCCCGCGCCTTTCTCCTCATGGATGGCCGCCCGGCATTTCGTGGCGATCGGGACCTCGCCGTCCAGGAGCTGGAAAGGGCAATCAAAGAGATGCAAGAAGTTGTTATCGACGACGGCAGGAACCCATGGCACACCCCTCCGCCGCAATCGGAAGGTAATCCCATCAGTCCCATCCGTCAAGCAATCCGCATGATGAATGAAGCCGTCGGCGATGTCGAGCAAGGCCGCGACGACCCAAGGACCGCTGGCCTGCAAGCTCGTTCCATCCAGCACATCAAACGCACCCAGGCCATCCTGGCGCCTTGGATGTAAAAACGTCAAAACCCGCGGTCGCCATAGGAACCTTGCGCAGGGAGTGACTGGAATCGCGCCCTGCGCGCAACCAAGCAAGCTAAGCGCATGAGCTCCTTCATTTGTGCATTCCTAGCAATCACAAATGGGCGCTGCCGCACCCAGATATGGATGTTGTAGTTCGCCAAAATTCCGTCCGGGCGCATTGAGTTAGGTGTTTTGAATTTTGCCACAATTCAATTCAGGCGCATAGAGGACAGGAATATTGAAATATGAGGCAGTGGAAACAGATTTTGATCGGGGGGGAATGAGGTGTTCGGTGGTCATGAATCGTGACGAAGAGATCGCCAAGTTCGCCGCGAAACGGAAGCGGACACAAATCTCCCGCACTTCTTCTTTGACTTCAAAAGAGAATGTCTACTGCCGCGACTCAAGCTGCCCGGTCGTAGCGATGATGCAAACCGCCGAGCCTGGGCATCACGATGACATTGTTCCCAGCCTCAGAGCTACTCACCGCTTCACGACCGCCAGGCGTCCCCTTCGCCAGCGCAAGATGAGTTCGGTCCTCGTGGTAGTAGCGGATGTAATCCTTCATCAGACGTTTCAGATGCCGCTCATTCAGAACAATTACATGGTCGAGAAGATCGCGGCGGCAGTTGCAACCCAGCGCTCCGCGACTCCGTTCTGCCATGGACTTCGGAAGCTGGTGCGCTTCGGCTGGATACCGAAGTTCATCACGGCGTCGATCATCTCTTCATTGAACTGTGTGCCGCGATCAAAGATCAAATAACCAGGCGCAGTGTCGTAAGGGAATGCCTCGCGCAACTGCTGAATCGTCCAGGCGGCAGTTGGATATTGGGTCACATTGCAATGAAGGATGCGCCGCCGGTCATGGGAGATGACAAAGAAGCAGTAGAAAACGCCGAAGGTCAGCGTAGGCACGGTGAAGAAATCCATCGCCGCAATCGCTTCACGATGATTGCTCAGAAATGCCGCCCATCGCTTTGCCGGCTTAGGACTCCTCGGTGCTTTCCTCATCCAGTGCAGCATTGTCCGCTCCGAAAGCTCGAAACCAAGCATCTTCAATTCGCCATGAATGCGCGGTGCACCCCAGGTTGGGTTCTCGGCGACCATGCGGAAGATGAGTTCGCGCAATTCTTCACTGACGCATTTTCTTCCCGCGCGGTTCCGATGCCGCGAAAGCCACGTCCAATACAACTTGAACCCGGCCCGATGCCAGCGAACGACAGTCTCCGGCTGGACGAGAATCAATGGCCGTTTCCACTCCAGGCAAAGCCGCCGCAAGATCGTCCAGAACAGTTTGTCATGAGCGTCAAATCACGGCTTCGGATGATCGACGCCAGCGTTCTCTTGATGCCGGAGACAGTCAAGCCGCCTGCCTTTGCCAGAATTCGCATGGACGAAGCCAATCAGTGCCCGCTGCTCTCTGAAGACCGCCTCTGCCGCATCCAGGCTGAGTTCGGCGAGCCCTTTCTTTCTCACACATGCGCCACATATCC
>JBEKDN010000167.1:0-8999 GCA_050014335.1 Occallatibacter sp.
GATTACATCGGGTATCTCGCCCGCCGAACGGTCAAGCATCTCATCGACGCCAAGATGATCACCGCCAATGATATAAAGGTGGTCGAGGCGCGCGTTGCCGAGGGATTGATCGAAGAGTTGTCCCTTGAAGACCGCATCAACGAAGAGGTGCGCGTAATACTTGATGCCTACTCGGAGGAGATGCGTAAGAGCGGCGCGCAGTATGCTGAGATGTTCAAAAAGGTAAAGACCGAGCTGGCCAAGAAGTACAAGGCGGTGCTATGAGAATCAGCCCCGACAAGCTCAACAAGTTGGCCCACACGGTGGCCGATACCCTGGCCGAAGTCGATCAGGTCGGCTTTCTGGAGGATCGCAACACCATCCGTCAGGAGGCTCGCAAGGCACTGACGGCGTTGCTGACCCAGGAGGCAGGAATAGACACGGCCGCACGGGCAAAGATCGCCAGCCAGCGCAAAATCATTCTAGAAGGCTCACAGGAGTGGGAGATTCTCTACCGCAAGTACTATAACGACGAAGTGCGGAAGCTCGGGATTTGATCCTGCTATTGCGAATCTGAGCCGTCTCAAAAATGCCGAAGGTGTTCGCTCGAAGAGGCTGCATCGGGCGTGATTGGGCCATGTTCGCTTATGCGCTCCACGTGGCTTTCAAGGGAACGGCTGACCAACTTGCGAGATCCCAGTCCGACCGCGAGAGCAAGCGTAAGAACGATGCCGCCGAACAGAATGCCGAATGCCAATTCGACAATTCTCCCGCCGACCTCCAGATGATCGAGCGCCATTGCGGCAGCAAGAACAAGCACCAGCCACTTCACGCCAAGCGACATGAATCGCGCGTACTGTAATTGGGCGTTGACCGCGCTGATCAAGACGGAGCGAGCAAGAAAGCGGGCAATTAGAATACCCGCGATCAGCAGAAACACGGCTCCCACCGCATGTGTCACATACGGAAGCAGCGATATCGGCAATGCGGTGCCAGTAGCGTACGATGCATCGAACGCCGACACACCGATAATAAGTCCGAGCAGTACACAGATCCAAAAGGAAGCGCGGGCAACAATTTCTGAGGGCGGACTGGTCGGCGCCCAGCCGTCTCCACTAATGCGCGCAAGCCGCAAATCGAATTTGATCCATGACAAACAACGGCGAAGCAGAGACGAAAGGATCATGCCGCAAAAGGTAAAGATCGCCAGTGCCACAAAGAAGGCAAGAATCCCCGGCAGCACCGCGATGAGCAGCGTCAGCACGCTATATAGCGACTGGTGGAGCGCGTCGGAGATGTGGTGCCAAATCGAGGTGTCGTCGATGTAGGTCGAAGGCGCCAATGCCAGTTGGCTAGTTTGAGATATGTTTGCAATGAGGTTCTGCATGGATTTCGCTCCTCTCACCGTTATGCCCGCCGAAATCCGGCCGAGTGCACAATCTGCGATTACGAGTTAAACCGGTCTGGCCAGCGCCAACGCGCCACCATATAAGGCTTGTCTGCTTCAAAAGCCGCGGCAACAGCTTCAATGTGACTTTCTGAAGATGTTCCCGATGCCGTCACGTTCAAATGGCCAGCGACCCAGGAAAGATAAAGAGGAATCAGCGCCCCCAGCAGGTGTCCGCGATTGATTGTCCGAAGCCTGTAGGCGATGACAAAGTCAAAAACAATGCGTGCCCAAAGATTCTCAGGCATGCGAAACACTGCTGCGTCCTGTACAGAAATGCGCTTGAGAGCGAGCAGTGAATTGGGCGGCAGCACGAGGGACCATATTTCTTGCAAGTTGGAGTTAGCCAATCGGAACGCTTCAACCATTCGACGTACATCGGCGGCGGTGTCGGTGGGTGCCGTCTCGGCCACCTGCCAGCGGGCAGGAGGCAGTCGTCGCGGTCGCTGCCAGAACGCCGCCTTCGCCTCAATATCGGCGAAGAGGGAACCAGTCACCAATGCAAGAATTATGTTGATATCCGGGTCAGAGGGCTGGGGCACGCTCCGGGTTCCCACTTCGATCTCCTCAACAGCAAATCCCGCCACGGTGGCTTCACTGACCGGCCATAACAGAGCGTCCACCTGGTTCGTTGCAACATAGCGGTTGCCAACTGCGGCAAGACGTTCCGCCATGCGCATCGAGAAAGCCAGATCGACGCTAAGAGGAAATCGCGTCGGTGTGGCAAACAGCGCCCGCGTAAGTGGATAAAGAATTGCCGAATTGATCAATCCGGTGTGCGGCTGAAGCGTGTAATGTGGAATTGCCAGATCGACTAATCCGCTGAATGCGGCATCGGCCAGTTCCCGTAATGCATGCGGCTTCAGGGTGTGGGCGCCGGGACCGAGCATGAGAATCGCACGCACTCGCTGCACTTTACCGATCTCATACGCATTCACAAAGTCCTCTGGCTTCAGCATCCAGGCAGCGCTCGCTTGTGGCGCGGGAATCATTCGCAGATTGGCGGGCGCGTTCACGGACTGGTGGTCTTGTGCCGCAACCGCTATATGTTCAACTGGGAATGCCTCCGCAAGATTCGTAAGCAATGGATACAACTGCTCGGGAGGAATCGCCGAGCACATAACGAGTAAGTCGGCCGACGTTTGGTCGATGGTTGCAGTATTAGCGGATGTCGAATTCTCAAATGTCATCGATCTCAACGCGGAATCATCTTCAGCTCAGTCACTTGGCCAGATGGCGTATCGTCACAAGAAATTCCTACAGTGTTAAGATGCCGTTCATTGGGATGTGGAGCCACGTCGGGCGGTTATTCAATTCATACAAAAGTTCATAGAGAGCCTTTTCAAGCAGATAAGCGTTCAGAAGAATCTGCGACTCCTTAGGGGGCGGCAATAGGACTGGGGCAGCGCAAATCGTGTCTCTGTAAGCCCAAAGGAAGATGGCGGATGCATAATTCTGCCAGAGACGGGCCCAGCCTGCCGAAAGACCACAGTCAGCCGCTCGCATCTCTTGACCCCGAGCCGTAACGAAACGGTCGAGCGCGAAGAAAGAGACGTAAGAAAACGACCGCATCATTCCTGCTACATCCTTTAGCGGCGAATGTTTCAGTCGGCGTTCTTCCAGGGATCGCGCAGGCTCGCCTTCAAAGTCGAGTATGACAAAGTCGCCTCGCCTAGCCGATCCATCTCCGTCGTTTCCGCCTGCCACTTCGGTCCGCAACGTTTGCCCCAAGTGGTAATCACCATGAATTCGG
The DNA here is from genome assembly GCA_050014335.1 of Occallatibacter sp. Classification (GTDB taxonomy): domain Bacteria; phylum Acidobacteriota; class Terriglobia; order Terriglobales; family Acidobacteriaceae; genus Telmatobacter. The sequence goes on from JBEKDN010000167.1 coordinate 3,180, forward strand.
ATACGCTGGCCGCCCGCATCCAGACCTGCAAGTGCGCCCGCTCTTGCCTTTAGATCGAGCCGCCGCGAAAGCAATAGTCCCGCGACGTCTGAAGTTTGATCATCGAGCGCTGGGATTTTCTGCTTAAGAGCTTCCAGCGCGGATTTGATCTGCGCTTCAATCCGCTCTGAATCGCGAATGAGATCTTGACGCGTTATCGACTCAGGCGCGAAAGCCGGCAGGTTCGCATGCTCGCTGAGCGACCGATGCATCTCGGCCGTCCGCTTGCCTAAAAGCCCCGCTGCCTCGAGGGACTCGCGCGCGCCGTCCAGACATTCGGGAATCAACTTTCGTTCGTCTAACAAGTTTGGAGTGAGAAAATCCTCGCGAGCGGGACGGTCGGCAACGCTTTCAAACCAAGACAAAAGTTTGTCGAGAAACCATTGCCAGCCGTCTCCTTTATTCGCAACCAATCCTTGCAACATTGCCACCGTTGTCTTATCTGAAGCATGAGGACGAATGGATATTTCGCCGTAAAACGGCGGTATATGTTTAAAGTGCGCCACCTCCGATAAAAACTGCCCAATCTCAACATCGGGATTCTCTCCCGGTTGCAGCCGCCTATAAATCTTTAGAATAAGACGATCACCATAAATGATCGAGGTGTTCGACTGTTCGACCGAGGCGACATGCGAAGGCAGTTGTGGAATTGAAAACTCTGCCGGAAATACGGTGGAAGCGCGTGCATCCAACCGATCTTCTATAAGAAATCGATCGTCGGCGGATGGAGATTCGCCGGGCTGCGCTAACTGCGCACCCGCTGACTGCGTATTGGAAGTGTCACTTCGCGGCGGCTGTGCTGCTTCGCCCGGCTGCGCGCTGATGGGCGCCGGCGACGCTACGGATTTTCCTCCCACCAATGCTGAAACGGGCTCCAGTTCCTCTCTGTCTTGCGCTAATGTTGATGCGCCGCAGACCATGGAAAGTTGTGCGTTGCCAACGATGAGCCGTAATAACTCATAGTGAAAATCTTCGCGCGCGGTCGCATCGTGCAGAATGGCTGCTCCTGCCGTGGTAGTTAGCCGAGTAACTACGCTCTGAGAATGGTTTGCTGTAATCTTATCCATCTCAGATCCCGTAGTAATCGCAAGCGGTATTTGGTAAATATCAGGAGCACCGCTGAGGTAGGTCACGTCGATGAAAAATAACGCGGGAGCAATTACCTTCGCACTCGCGTTGTTTGGTTCAAGTTCTACCCAATTGCGAAAGTGTATAGACTCAATAGTCCGCGTCTTGGCTCCAAACCAGCGCTGTCGCGGCAACCAATCGATAAGGGCAGGTTCCAGAATAGACCGCTGTCCAGTTGCAAGAAACTCCGCCCAGTTCGTTGTCACTGCTACGAGCACCGGTACATCCTCTGCTTCCAAGTTTCTTTTGGCGCCACCACGCACTTCCAACGTTGCTGCGCTGTCAATACTTGGCTGTTGCAATTCCAGCCATAGAAAAGAATATGGCGCCAACGTCAGTAAGTACGGCTCCTTTGTAATGCGAGGGAACGATACGTAACCGATCATCTCCACCGCTTCAAAGTTCGCGTAATCGGTAAGATCGAGTGTCACAGACTGCGCAAATCGGCTTAAATTAGCGACGCACAGCACCGTCTCGCGGAATCCGTCGCCCTGATCCAACTCGCGCAAATAGGCTAGAATCTTCCGGTTTTCCGGGTTGAGAAACGTGAGTGTTCCGCGTCCAAAAACCTGAAAAAGCTTACGCAACGCGATCATGTTGCGTGTCCACTGCAGCAGGCTCGATTGGTCGCTCAATTGCGCTTCCACGTTAACCGCTTGATAGCCGTAGATTGGATCCATCACAACCGGAAGATAAAGCCGCGCCGGATCGCATTTCGAAAACCCGGCGTTACGATCCGAAGTCCATTGCATCGGCGTGCGCACGCCGTTTCGGTCGCCCAGGTAAATGTTGTCGCCCATCCCGATCTCATCACCGTAGTATAAGATCGGTGTTCCCGGAAAACTCAACAGGAGCGAATTCAATAGCTCAATGCGCCGCCGATTGTTATCCACCAGCGGCGCCAGACGCCGGCGGATCCCCACGTTAACTCGCATTCGAGGATCGGCCGAGTAAGCAAAGTACATGTAATCGCGCTCGTCGTCGGTCACCATTTCCAGTGTCAACTCATCGTGATTGCGCAAGAATAGGCCCCACTGACACGTGTCGGGGATGTCGGGCGTCTGCGCCATAATGTCTGTGATTGGCAGTCTGTCCTCTTGTCGCAGCGCCATGTAGATTCTCGGCATCAACGGGAAATGAAAAGCCATGTGGCACTCATCGCCATCGCCAAAGTACGGACGCACATCGGCGGGCCATTGGTTGGCCTCTGCAAGAATCAACCGATTAGCATAGTCGGCATCGATGGCCGCGCGCAAGAGTCTAACCACCGAGTGCGTTTCAGGCAGGTTCTCGCAGGAGGTTCCTTCTCGCTCACAGAGATAGGGAATCGCGTCGATACGCAGTCCGTCAACTCCCATGTCGAGCCAAAAGCGCATAGCTTTCAGCACTTCGTCAATCACCAGAGGATTGTCGTAGTTCAAATCTGGTTGATGGGAAAAGAACCGGTGCCAGTAATATGCTTTGGCTGCCTCGTCCCATGTCCAATTGGATTTTTCCGTATCCGTAAAAATAATGCGCGCGTCTTTGAAGCGCTGATCGCTGTCGGACCACACATACATTTCGCGTTGCGGTGAACCAGCGGGAGCCAGACGCGCAGCCTTGAACCACGGGTGCTGGGCGCTGGTATGATTCACCACCAATTCGATCATGACTTGCATATTGCGTCGATGCGCCGCATCGAGGAAAACTTTGAAATCGTTCAATGTTCCGTAGGAGGAGTTCACGTCAACGTAATTGGAGATATCGTAGCCGTCGTCTCGCAGCGGCGATGGGAAGAAAGGAAGGAGCCAGATGCACGTTACACCCAGGTCTTGAAGATAGTCGAGTCTCGACAGCAAACCTGGAAAGTCGCCAATCCCGTCTCCGTTGGAATCGGAAAATGCGCGTACATGCAGCTCATAAATGATTGCGTCCTTGTACCAGAGGGGGTCCGTGGCGCTTGCGATTTTTTTCACGTTTTGCTCTCCGTGCTGGTCGAATGCGCGCTCGATTTTCTGTAAGATTACTGCTGGTTGGTTATGCGGAATATGTGTGCAGGGCGCTCGCTAGGGCGCAATGCAACATAATTGCGATCTGTCCAAGTGTAGAGCGCTCCGTCTAGAAGGTCTTCAGCCAGAAAGCTTTTATTGGTCCAGATGCCTAGCCTGTCGAGGTCAAGGTTTGTCCATCCGATTTGCTCGTTGAACGAGTCAAGATTCACTACAACAAGAATGGTGTTCTCGAAACCCGGAGTGGCCTTCGAGTAGCAGATCATCTGAGGATTGTCGATGGCGTGGAAGTGCAGAGAATCATTTGAATGCAATGCTCGATTCGCGTTCCGGATCTTGTTGAGCGCCGTAATCAGCGGAACCAGTGAGCCCGGTGCATTGCGATCGCGCTGCCGGATTTGGTATTTTTCGCTATCGAGATATTCCTCCGATTGGCCTTGGCTGTTAGTAGGATTGGCGGCAAGGTTTTCCGCTAGCTCATAGGCCGGCCCGTAGATTCCGTAACTCGAACTTAATGTCGCGGCTAGAATTACCCGGTGCACGAATGCCGGCCGTCCGCCATCCTGCAGTGTTTTATGCAGAATGTCAGGCGTGTTTGGCCAAAAATTAGGTTGAAAAAAGTCGCTGATCGGCGGTTGCGTTAGCTCTTCTAGATAGCTTTGTAGTTCGACCTTGCTGTTGCGCCAGGTAAAGTATGTATACGACTGCGTGAATCCTCGCTTTGCCAATCCGTACATTACATGTGGCCGGCTGAACGCTTCGGCAAGAAAGGTCACTTCAGGATACTTGCTCTTCACTTTCTCCAGGCACCACTCCCAAAAGGGAAATGCCTTGGTGTGTGGATTGTCAACGCGGAACACGCGCACACCGTGTTCGATCCAGAAATCGAAGACAGAATATAGTTCATCCCACAATCCGCGCCAATCGCGAGATTCAAAGTTCAGCGGATAAATGTCCTGATATTTCTTTGGCGGATTCTCCGCATATTGAATGGATCCGTCGGGCAGAATCGTGAACCACTCGGGATGTTCCGTTACCCACGGATGATCCGGCGAGCACTGGAATGCAATGTCCAATGCAACTTCAACGTTTTGTGACTTGGCGGATTTCATAAGCCGATCGAAATCCGCAAAGCTCCCCAACTGCGGGTGAATGGATTTGTGCCCGCCGCAATCGCCCGCTGCATCTGCACCAAGCCGCGCGTAGGCCAAGGCGGCTTTGTCGCCGATAGCCCACGGACTTCCCGGAGCATCTGGTGGAGCGTAGGTCGAATTGTTTGGCCCCTTCCTGAATGCTCGGCCGATGGGATGAATCGGCGGCATGTACACGACATCGAAACCCATCGCTGCAATCTCAGGCAGTTCTCTTTCTACATCGTTTAAAGTTCCATGCTGACCGGGAAACGGTGAAGCGGAGCGCGGGAAGAGCTCATACCACGAAGAGAACCGCGCGCGCTCACGTTCGATCCGCACCGGCAACTCAGGTTCGAATGTCGTAGCGTGACTCAGATCGGGATAGCGCGCCATTAAGAGGATCAATTCTTCGCTGGGAAATTCAGGGTCCATGTCACGCTCAACCTTGGCCGACACTTCCATCTCATGCGCCATCTTGCTTAAGCGTTTGCCATCTTTGCCGCCCGCACGTGCCGCCGCTTTATGCACCAGAACGGCGCCGGAACGAAGCGCGAGCCTAATATCCTGTGTAGCTGGGTTGGAACCACTTGCGAGCTCGTCGCCCCGATTTCCGGCAGCAACGGAAATGGCGTCCATAAGCTCCGGATGATTCTTCGCTGCGAGACGCTTGTTCAGGTCACTCAACCAAGTGGCAAAATGGTCAACCCATCCTAGAATTGTGAAACTCCATGCGCCTAGCTCATCAGCAGCGAACGTGCCCTTCCAAAGGTCGTTACCCATTGCCTGCATGGGAGCAAATCGCCAGCGTTTTTCGCTCGCTCGACGGTAAAGCACGCGTGCGTCTATCTCGTCCCTGCCATCGGCAAAGATGATGGCTTCGACCGATATGGGATCGCCACAGATCCGGCGCACCGGATGCGCGCCTGCGTCAATCTGTGGCCTGACACCCTCAATCGCTACGCGCCTGCGGCCATCGTATGGCTTCATCGCATTCATGCCTCAATGCGGGAATTCTCGATTGCGAATATGGCGAGGCAAGCGCTGAACGACCCTGCGCCTCAGGCAGTCGCGCCAAATGAGCTGCAGCAATTAAAGATGCACGGCAAAGGATGCGGGTTGGCGAGAAATCTTCCGCAAGGCCGGAAAAGTCTAACGGAACTTTGCGAAATGAAACTAATTATGCCGAGTCCAGACCCAATCGGCGATGAGGGGCAAGTCCATGCACTCTGTTGCAAGAGTGCCGCATCTTGCCGGGCAATCGCATTTGGGGTTTGAGCACGGGATTCGATGGAGCAATGTCAGGGCTCTTGAAGAGGCTTGAGTAGGAACGAGACCGATAGAAACGGTTGAGAAAAGTGGTAGAAAGGCGAGCGTTTTGGACGAAAAGTGCGTCTTTTGAGGCCAAAAAGCGGGTAAAATGGGCGATTTGCAGTTACTGATTGGTAAATAGCATTAAAATGTAAGCAATTGATATTAATATTGTTATGGGAAATTTGCGAGCAAAAAACGGGCTCCACAGGGTAGGGGGGGTG
>JBEKDN010000168.1:0-8982 GCA_050014335.1 Occallatibacter sp.
CGTTCAGTTGGAAGTGGAGCTGATCACGCCGGTGGCATTGGAAAAGGGATTGCGCTTCGCAATCCGCGAAGGCGGACGAACCGTCGGCGCGGGCACGGTAAGCGAGATTATCAAGTAGGCGAGTGGACAGTGAACAGTGGTCGGTAGACAGTAAAAACTGATCTCTGATCTCTGACCCCTGATCTCTGAAAGGGTTTGGAAATGCGGGAAATTGTTACATTGCAGTGCACTGAGTGCAAGGAGCGGAATTACACGACAACGAAGAACAAAAAGACGACCACCGGCCGTCTGGAGTTCAAGAAGTTCTGTAACCGCTGCCGCAAGCACCAGCCGCACAAGGAAACAAAGTAATATCAGTGAACAGTGGTCAGTGAACAGTGATCGGTAAGTGCCTTGCAAATTCAGGTGTTGAATCTGACCACTGTTCGCTGTTCACTGACCACTGTTTGTAGGGGCGTAAGCTCAACGGCTAAACTGTCGGTCTCCAAAACCGAACTTGGGGGTTCGAATCCCTCCGCCCCTGCCAGATTGAGTCCTGAATAAATCAGGATGTGTTCGGCCAAGCGTCGGGCGCGAAGGAATGGAAGTATGGCATCGAAGGCAATTATGGCGAATGGCGATGATCGGGCGGCAAAGCGGCCGGGCGAGAACGCCCTGACAAAATTATCCGGCAACGCGGTTGGACAGTGGAAGGAATTCACCACCTTCCTGGGCGATGTGCGCGCCGAGATGCGCAAGGTGGTTGCTCCCCCGTGGAAGGAAGTGAAAGCCACTACCACGGTGGTAATCATCGCCGTCTTCATCTTCGGCCTGTTTTTCTTTGTGGTAGACTCGATTTTCCAATACGGCCTGCATGCCTTGCTGGGCAAGCTTGGCGGGTTTTAGCCATAACGGAATCAGCGCGAAACGAGAACATTGAAGATGGCAGCAGAAGAAGTCGGACAAGCCGAGCAAATAGAGCGGGTTGAGCAAGTAGAACAAGCCGCCGCAGAGGTCGCGCCTGAGCGCAATGAGCGCTTCAAGTGGTACATCCTGCACGCCTACTCGGGCTTTGAGCGCAAAGTGCGCGAGTCCATTCAGAGCCGCGTTCAGGCCTTTGGGTTGAGTGACCGCGTAGGCCGCGTGATGATTCCCACTGAGCCAGTGACTGAGATTGTCAACGGCAAAAAGCGCACCATCGAGCGCGTTTTTCTTCCGGGCTACGTGCTGGTTGAGATGGAGCTGGATAACAACCTCTGGCACGTCTTGAAAGACACGCCCAAAGTGACCGGCTTCCTTGGCACCGGCGACAAGCCGGTGGCATTGAGCGAGGAAGAAGTCAGTTCGATTATCTTCCGCTCCGAGACCTCCAAAGACAAGCCTCGGCTCAAAATCAAGTTTGAAAAGAACGAGCAGGTCCGCATTACTGACGGACCCTTTGCCAACTTTAACGGCGTGGTGGACGAGATCAACGAAGATCGCGAAACGATGAAGGTCATGGTGACCATCTTCGGGCGCTCCACGCCGGTCGAGCTTGAGTTCGGCAAAGTCGAAAAAATTGAGTAACGCATCCTTTAGCTACTAGCTTCCAGCTTCTAGCCGACCAAGCCAACTAGCAGCTCTCGGTTGGAGGCAAACGCAAAGGCAACGTCACCAAAATATGGACCAGAAACAGATCGGCTGGAAGCTAGAAGCTAGAAGCTAAAAGCTGATTCCGAAGGAATCAAAATGGCACCTCCGAAGAAAGTAACAGGATACGTCAAGCTACAGATTGTGGCCGGTAAGGCGACTCCTGCGCCGCCAGTTGGCCCCGCGCTGGGTCAGGCGCAAGTTAACATTATGGAGTTCTGCAAGCAGTTCAACGCGCGCACCTCCAGCAAAGAGATGGAAGGACTGGTCATTCCAGTCGTCATCTCCGTTCACGCTGACCGCAGCTTCAGCTTCATCACCAAGACGCCGCCGGCTGCGGTGCTGCTGATGAAGGCCGCCGGCATCGCCAAGGGCTCCGGCACGCCGAACAAGGAAAAAATCGGCAAGGTAACCGAGAAGCAAGTGCGCGAGATCGCCACCCAGAAGATGCCCGACCTCAATGCCGCCTCCGTCGAGACAGCCATGAAGAGCATTCGCGGTACCGCCCGCTCCATGGGCATTGAAGTAGTAGCGTAAGCCGCATCTTTATTTCTCCCAAGCGGGAGGGCCCTCTCTCACCGGAGGGCCTTTCTGCATTTGGCCGCCGAAGGCATGTTATAACTCATGTGCATTTGACTTTGAATCTGACGCATCGCCTAGATCGCAGGTGAAGCTGCGAACCGTGTCAGCGACGGTGTGCTCGCCGCAGTCTCCTGGTCCTTGTACTGAAGTTGGTAAAGCTTCCAATACAGCCCGCGCTGTGCCAGTAGCTGCTGGTGCGTCCCCATCTCGCGCAGTTGGCCTTTGTGCATCACCAATATCGCGTCGGCCCGCTGCACAGTAGAGAGGCGATGCGCCACCAGCACGCTGGTGCGGCCCTCGACCATGCGCTCCAGCGCCCCGCGAATACGCAGCTCGGTGTCGGTATCCACGCTCGACGTGGCCTCATCCAGGATAAGAATGCGCGGATTGTAGGCCAGAGCTCGGGCAAAGTTGATCAGTTGCTTCTGGCCGGTCGAGAGCGAGTTGCCGCGCTCGCGCACCGGCTCGTCGAATTTGTCCGGCAAGCTCTCGATGAAGTCCAGAACATTTACATCGTGCGCGGCCTGGCGCAGGCCGCTTTCGGTGATCTCCTCATTGCCCATGCGGATGTTTTCCGCCACGGTTCCGGTAAAGAGAAATGGGTCTTGCAACACCACCGCGAAGTGCTGCCGCAGCGCAGTCAGATCGTGCTGGCGCAGATCCACGCCGTCCACCAGAATTTGCCCGGCGGTGACGTCGTAAAAGCGCATCATCAAGCTGGTGAGGGTGGTTTTGCCAGAGCCGGTGTGGCCCACAATAGCCGCCGATTGCCCAGGCTCAACCGTGAATGAAATGCCCTTGAGAACCCACTCGATGCCCTCAATTGCAGCCATCGCGGCGGACCCTTGTTCAAAAGCCAGCCGAACCGCGCCCCTCTGCGCATCGGTCAGCTTCTGGTAAGTGAACCAGACGTGGCGGAACTCGATTCTGTTGCTATCGTCGCCCGACAGTGGCACAGCCGGGCTGACAATCTCAGCCGGAGTATCCAGCAATTTAAAGATCCGTTCGCTTGCGGCCATCGCCGATTGCAGGATGTTGTATTTGTCGCTCATATCCTGAATCGGCCGCCAGAAGCGCAGCGAATACTGGACAAACATATTCAATACGCCAATCGTAACCGCGCCCGCCAATACGCCAAAACCTCCCCGCCAGATCACCAGCGCGATGGCGATGGCGCTGAGAATCTCGACCGCAGGATAGTAGAGAGCGTACGCAAAAATGGTGTCTTTGAAGGCGATCATGTGCAACCGGTTCACAGCTTCAAAATCATCGTAGGCGCGCTGCTCGCGATTGAAGAGCTGCACCACGCTCATGCCTGATATGTGTTCCTGGGTAAAACTGTTGATGCGCGCAATGGCGGCGCGGACGCGGCGAAAGCTGGCGCGTACATGGTCGCGAAAGAGCCGAGTGACCACCAGGATCAGCGGCAGCACGGCAAAGGCCAGCAGCGCCAGCCGCCAGTTCATCGTCAGCATCACGGCAGACATAAGCGCCAGATTGAAAAAATCGTCGATGATGGCCAGCACGCCTGCGGTGAACATCTCGTTGATGGCGTCCACGTCCAACGTAAGGCGCGTCACTAGCCTCCCTACGGCGTGCGTGTCAAAGAACCCAATGTGCATCCGCTGCATGTGGCGAAATATCTCGCGGCGCAGATCGAACATCAGTTTCTGCCCGGTCCACTGCATCAGGTATGTCTGGATGAATTGAAACAAGTATGCGGCCAGCAGTGCACACAGATAGACGCCAGCCAGCCGCGTAATGCCCTGCATAGGGTCCACAGGCAGCAGCCGGTCCAGACGCTTGTCCGCTACCAGCCAGTGCAGAAAAAGCGGCGCCGGATGCGTGGCCCGCAAGCCAGGCGTAAAGTAGCGATCGATGCCGATCATCACCAGATACGGTCCCGTAACATCGCAAAGGGATTTCAGGCTGATGGCCAGCGTAGAGATGGCGGCCTGCGCCCAATAAGGGCGCAGATAGTGGCCAAGCCTGCTCACAAGCCGGGAGTCGTAGACCTTGCCGACCGGATCTTCATCGGGCTTTTTGAGCTTCTTTTGTTCTTCTTCGGCCATCGATTGGGTAGGATACGGCTTACTCTTCCATTGTACGAGCAGGGGATGGAGCAGTTCAGGCGCAAAGCGCCGGGCCAAGGTTGGATTTCAATCCCCAAAAACAGTAACGGCGCTGACGGATTCAACCGCCAGCGCCATTTGTGCCGAAAAGAATTTTTAGCTAAAGAACTGCGGAAGAGAGAAGGCTGAGGGCGATCGAGATCGGGCCAATGGTGAGAATCGAAATTGGACCGATCGTGTTCACGGAAATTGGGCCAATCGTATTGTGAGAGATCGGGCCAATGGTCTGGGGCTTGGCTTTCGCGGCAAACGCGGAAGCTGAAAGCAAAAGGGCAAGAGAAAGAACCGGGATGTACTTCTTCATTGTTGAGTCTCCTCGGAATTTTGTTCTGCAAGAAAGCTTTTGCGAACAGTCAAAGCATCGCGCTTTGTGTCTTCGCATCGGTCACTTGCAAAATTTGATCATGGTACTTGCGCCAATAGTACCAAGGAAAAGTGAATTAGAACAAGACATTCTGTAAACTTTTAAGTCAATGAGTCCCCAATTGGGACACTCACAAGCGCAAAAGCCTCCTCTATTGATAAGCTATTTATTATCAATATGATTCCAGTTTAAAAGTTCGGAGCCGCGTTCCGCCGCCATCGTGCCCATCGAAGTGCGACGGTCGGAGTCCCGCTTTGCGAGATAGAAAAGAAGACCATCCGCAACCAAATTAAGAACCAACGCGTCGTCGTCAAGATTGCGGGTAAAACGAATGCTCGGATGAAGTGAATCGCCGAGGAAAATCTTGCCAGATTATGAGATTTAAAAAAGACCGCCCCAGGAATAGGCGGTATCGACTTGCGGACCTTTATCGCGCCAAGCATGAGCCGCGCAGAAACATATAAACACTACAGGCTGAACCCGCGCATCTCAAGTCCTGTATCCGGCCATGCCCGTTGTTTCCAGATAGTTTGGGTTTGGCGCTCGATATGCCGCGCAATCAAAGTGAAAGCCGCCCCTCATCGTCCTTAGACAGCCAATCTGAGAATTGTTGCATCGAAGCATGAGGAGTAATCAATGCATGCCTGATTGCAGCACCAGAATCGATGGCATCGCATGTTCCCGCGAATGGCTGTCCCCTGTCCGTGTTGGGCGGTCCGATTAGAAGGATGAGTTGCTTCCTTTTGCGCGGTCAATGTTTGTTGAGCAAGAGATATCGCGTTTGGGAATTGATAAAAGATTGGAGAAGTGTAATGAAGAAGACAATTCTGTTGATGACATTGCTTAGTCTCACAACAATTGCTTGGGCTAAGTCTGATCGAGAAGAGGCAGATGACCGCTTGGCACACGCGGCCGAGGTGCTGAGTACCGTCATGGCTGCGCCAGACAAAGGCATTCCGGAAGAAGTGCTGGACCACGCTAAATGTATCGCCGTCGTTCCGCATTTGATCAAGGGAGGCTTCGTCTTTGGCGCTGAGGGTGGGCGCGGAGTCGCAACATGCCGCACGGACACTGGATGGAGCGCCCCAGCTTTCTTTGCTATCACCGGAGGCAGTTGGGGCTTGCAAATCGGCGTCGAAGGCGTGGACTTGATCATGATCATTCAAAATGACAATGGAATGCGGCGCTTGCTTGAAAGCAAATTTGAACTTGGCGGAGACGCCTCGGTAGCGGCTGGGCCGGTGGGTCGTCACGCCTCTGCCAACACTGACTGGGAAATGAACACCGAAATCCTGACCTACTCGCGCGCCAGAGGCGCCTTTGCCGGCATTTCTTTGGCGGGCGCCGCCATTCGGCGCGATTCCGATTCCACAAAAGCCGTTTATGGGTCCGACCTTCCCACACGCAGAATTCTCTTGGGCGAGATCCCCGCACCGCCCAGTGCGACCCAATTTCTTGACGCCGTTAGAAACGCCAAGGAACAAGCAAAGGCTGGAGATTGACAGATGCCTTCTGGGTGAGTGCTTTCGCGCGCGCCCGGCGGCATCAATCGAATATTGCTCCTGGACCGGGAAGTTTTTACGCGCCGCGATGTAAGCTTTTCCATCCGCCGCGCTAAGGCCGTTCGCTAAGAACTGTTATCCAATGGGCTTTCACGAACTTGCAATTTGGTACGGACCTTGCAAACTTAACGGAGGAACGATCCAAATTCCGAGACAGGAGGTAAGCTCCCATGAAACTTCGCAACAGATTCGTTATCCCCCGGGTTCTTCTCTGCTCAATCGCTTTCGCCCTGGTAGCCGCCCTGGCGAACTCGCAAGCGATGGCGCAACAATCCCAAATGCAACCGGATGCGCAAGAACAGCAGCCCGCGCAACCAAGCCAACCGGCTACCACTGCAGTAATGATCACCGGCACGATCGTCAAACGAGGCTCCAATCTTGTTCTGCGCGCCACTTCTGGAACCGTGTATCAACTCGATGCCCAGGAAAAAGCAGAGCCTTATATGGGTAAGTCTGTCAGGATAACGGGAAGGCTTGAAGCTCGCACAAAGCTTCTTCATGTGCAAGAGATAGAGGTATCAAACGCGTGACGAGCCAAGATTCAAATGACTCAAAATCCAAGGATGATTTTCTCTGATTCGATGGTTCGCAAGCCATGCAGGCGCTTCGTCCGTGGCGTGGCTTGCATCCACTCAAAGAATGAAAGATGGAATGCCGCCTATCGAGGCGCGTAAGTTGCGGCTCGAATAAGCAGCGGCTCGAAAAAACTCGACGAGATACGGCCATTGTTCAATTTTCCGCTTCCATGTTTCGTTGGAACTGGCTCATCGGAAGCTTTTTCCTTCGGCGCAGATTTTTGGAGTTTGTCACTCCTTCCTGGAGGAAAAATAATATGCATTTCTTTCGTCTGCGACTAGTTGCGGCGCTTTTGCTTGGCATTACTCTGATCTCCGTCGCATCCACCTACTTTGAAGTACTCGCGCGCAAGCAAGCTTTGCGCGCCGGCCTTGCGCGAAGAACCCAGTGGTTTGCAGCCGGCCTGCAACCGCAAATAGAACAGCAACTCATCATGGGAGCCCAGCTCGATTGGCCTGTAATGTTTCGCAGTCTTCGCCAGCACCCTGATCAACCCGCTCTTGCCGCCTTTGATAATCAAGGAAAGCTCCTTGCATCCACTGGCAACACTCCTCCATTGGAAAAAGCATCCATCGGCCTGCTGGAGCGTGCACTGACCGACGACAAGGAACTGGGCGCTTTTGTCCGGATACCCAACGGCAATGATCAAGCCCTCGGTAATTCTTCCTCTTGGTTGTACAAAGCCATGCATTGGAGAAAGTCAGATCGACTTTGGTACCAAGACGCCATCCCGCTGCATGATGGCGCGGCCACAGTTGGCGCTCTACTCATGAGCGCCGACGCCGATTACATCCGCGTCGAAGGAGTTGCCGCATGGAAGCAAAGCTTTTTGCGCATCGCCGCAATGGTCGTGCTGGTTGTGGTTGTAACTCTATTGATGCTTCGTTGGTTTCTCCTGCGGCCCATGACGCGTGCTGCCGAGTGGTTGCGCCGTTTGCGCCACGGACAGGCTGACCTTGAAGAGGGAGCAAACGAATTTGGCTACCTGGTTCCGCTCGCCAAAGAAGTTACTACCCTCGCGGAAAATTTAACCAGGGCGCGGGAGAATGCTGAGACGGAAGCGCGCCTTCGCGACAACGCCGAACGTGTGTGGACGGCCGACCGCCTGGCCGTGCATGTGCGCGAGCATTTAGGCGATGGCAAATTATTTGTCGTCTCCAATCGCGAGCCGTATATGCACGTCCGGCGTGGAAGAGATACCGAGTGCATTGTGCCCCCAAGCGGCCTTGTCACCGCCATTGAGCCTGTCTTGCAGGCATGTGACGGCACGTGGATTGCGCACGGGAGCGGCAGCGAAGATTATATGTTCGTCGATGCGCGCGATCGTTTGCGCGTGCCCCCCGATGAGTGGCGCTATACCTTGCGTCGCGTATGGCTCAGCCCTGAAGATGAAACCGGGTACTATGAGGGTTTCTCTAATGAAGGCCTCTGGCCGCTCTGTCATATCGCGCACACGCGGCCTATCTTTCGCGCCAGCGATTGGGCCTCTTATAAGCGTGTCAATTCCAAGTTCGGAGAAGTGCTGCTTGAGGAAATGCGCGGTGTGGAACATCCTGTGGTTTTAGTGCAGGATTACCATTTCGCTCTGTTGCCGCAAATCATCAAGCATGACCGCCCCGACGCCCGCGTGTGTCTCTTCTGGCACATTCCCTGGCCCAATGCGGAAACCTTCGGTATTTGTCCGTGGCAGACCGAGCTGATGAACGGGTTGCTGGGTGCCGATGTCATCGGATTTCATCTGCAGGCCCATTGCAATAATTTCCTCCAAACGGTTGACCGGGTATTGGAAGCCAGAACCGACTGGGAACACTTCAGCGTCCAGCGCAACGGACATATTTCCTTGGTCCGCCCCTACCCAATCAGCGTGGCATGGGACGAACACAGAGCCGCGGAGCAGCAAGACCCGAGCGACGGGCAAGACGGCCAAGAAACCGCCCTTGCAGCGAAGATGGCGGGCTCCGCGACAGAGGAAAATCGGAACGGCGACATGGCTCTAGCAGGCCCAGCTGTATCTGTCAGCACGGCAGACTCTTTGCATCGAGAACTCGGAATCGAGGGTAAACGGCTTCTACTGGGCGTCGACCGCATGGACTATACAAAGGGAATTGTGGAGCGCCTGCTGGCAATTGAACATCTATTTCAAGAGTACCCATGGTAT
>JBEKDN010000169.1:0-14230 GCA_050014335.1 Occallatibacter sp.
CGACGCGGAACTGCGAGACATAGTGATACAGCCCGAAAACATTAACAATCCATAGAACCATAACAATCACTACGACAGCATTGAGTATCCCTTTAATAGCTCCCTGCATAGGGACGTAATAATTCACTAGCCACATTAGGATCCCTACCACCATCAGGGTAATGACGACGTTGATCAATGGCATGGCATTTTCTCCGATCCGGGTAACTTACGCCCATACATCATTTACTTTGCGCAGGTGTAGATGCCTTTGGGATGGGCGAAGTTGCCCGAAACATGAGGCAGGTTTGGGGCAAGGCTTAAAGGGCACAAATAGAATCTGCCTCTTGCCTCTTCTTTAGGCCAGTGTTACTTCCTGCAAACAAAAAACTTAATAACGGCAATCCTTTGCTGTGGAGAGAGCATCCTATCGATACGCTTGACCTTGGGCTCTATTTCAGGGTTTGGCGGTACGGAAGGAAATATTCATCGCTTTTAGACCGCCAACGATGTTTTGGTACGTCGTGGCCAATTCCAGTTTTTTCAAGGATAGTGATGCCAAATTACGCATCATCGGCTCAAGCGCCCAGCAAACCTCTTAAATCGCACTCTGTCGATGCCGGCGCGGCGGAGCCCAGACTTAAAGAGGAAATTGCGTCTGGTTCTGCAAACAACGACCAGGCCGAAATATTAGCCCGTGCCCAAGCAGGCGACCACCAGGCATTTGCCCTGCTTTACTCAATTCACAAGAGACACGTATACTCGCTTTGTTTGCGCATGGTGGGCAGCGTAGCTGAAGCCGAAGACCTGACCCAAGAGGCGTTTCTTCAATTTCACAGAAAGATTGAGTCATTTCGCGGCGAATCAGCACTTTCCACCTGGTTGCATAGGCTCGCCATCAACGTTGTTTTGATGCATTTGCGCAGGAAAAGCTTGCAAGTAAGATCGCTGGATGAAATGATGGAGCCGACTCAAGACGAGCGGCCCGGACGAAGCTTTGGCGCTCCCGATCTGGTGCTGTCAGGTGCGATCAATCGCCTAGCGTTGCAGCGCGCCATTCATGACTTGTCTCCCGGCTATCGGCTTATTTTCGTGCTTCACGATATCGAAGGATTTGAGCATAATGAAATCGCATCTCTGCTCGATTGCTCGATTGGCAATAGTAAGTCCCAGTTGCATAAGGCGCGGCTGAGGTTGCGGGAATCGATGCGTGATTTCTGCAGCAGGAAGGATAATAATGAATAAACCCGTCAATCACGCGCCCTGTGCAGAAGTCCAGGCACAATTGCCGGAGTTGATTGGTGCTGGAGTAATGATCACCGATCATCCGCACCTCCATAGTTGTGAACTATGCCGCGCGCTTATGGCTGATCTGGATGCCATTGCCCAAGCCGCGCACAAGCTATTTCCGATTGAAGAACCACCTGATGCTCTTTGGGAGCAAATAGAATCCGCCATCGTGAAGGAGGAAGCTAATCATAATGTAAGCTAAGAGTGGGCGAGCTTTTTCATGGATAGCGCGCAATCACAATTCGCACACTGAATACATATCTCTTTAGATAACTTCCCTAAATGGGGTTCCAGAGATTGATACTCTGAAATGAGCAAGTGCAATTCCTGGTTTTCCGATTATATCGAGCAATGTTTTTAGCCTGGAGATATCTCCGCGCCTCGCCAGTCAGTTTTTCTTTTGGAGATAAGAAGCTTGCAGTCGGCTAGACTGCGCCCGATTCTGGAATTCCCGTCCCCTGCGTTATCAATCCTTGATTGTGTATTACTACACATAATAAGTTGACAGGTTATTCCTGGAGAGCGGGCGAACGGTCGGGGTTCCGCATGCACGGTCTGCCGATCTGCGCAGCCCGCAATATTCTGGCGGTGCATCGATTGCCTACCAGCTTGGGGCGTTGAATTGGCGCGCACCCAAGCTGGGAGGTTCGTTCTGCGCTGTTACGCTGCCTTCACACCGTCAGCCGAACGGACGCGAAAGCGCTTCATCGAGATCGCGAGCGTGCGCTCAATCTTTCGTAGATCGCCGCGCTCGGCTGGGCCCGCAAATGTGGAAGCTACGCCGTGGGCCGAGGCGCGGCCGGTGCGGCCAACGCGATGCACAAAATCTTCAGCCATCTTGGGCATGTCGAAGTTGATCACGTGCGCCACGTTGGCAACGTCGATGCCACGCGCGGCAACGTCAGTGGCAACCAACACGCGGTGACGGCCCTCGCTGAAGCTGCGCAGCGCCTGGTTGCGCTGGGCTTGCGAGCGGTCGCCATGAATCTGCGTGGCGGAGTGGCCGGCGCGAGTGAGCCGGCGCGCTACGCGATCCGCGCCGTGCTTGGTGCGCACAAAGACCAGAAAGCTGCCGGTCTCAGCGCCCAGTAGATGCTCCAGAAGCTCCTGCTTTTTGTCTGGCTCGACCTCGAAGGTGCGCAGCTCGACGTTCTCGGCGGGCTTGAGCACGGAGCCGATCTCTACGCGCACCGGGTTGTTGAGATACTTGCGGGCAACTTCCTTTACCGCGCCTTCAAGCGTGGCCGAATAGCACAAGGTCTGTCGCACCGCGGGCAGAGTGGTGGCGATGCGCGCAATGGCCGGCTGAAAACCCATGTCGAGCATGCGGTCCACTTCGTCAAGGACGAGAATCTTCACGCCTTCCAGATGAATGAGGCGGCGCTTGATGTAGTCTTCCAGGCGTCCGGGCGTGGCGACGATGAGGCGCGCGCCACGACGAATCGCATCGAGCTGCGAGCGCTCAGCGAGGCCGCCGACAACCAGCGCAACTGTCTGCGAGGAACTGGAACGAATGGCGAGAAAGGCCTGCTCGACCTGCATGGCCAGCTCGCGCGTGGGCAGGCAAATGAGAGCTTGCGCGCCCCGGCCTTCAGCCTTCTGCAGCATCTCGACGATGGGAATCAGAAAGCCCAACGTCTTGCCGGTTCCGGTCTGCGCGGTGGCCAGCACGTCGCGGCCTTCCAGGGCCGGAGGAATGCAGGCTGCCTGCACCGGAGTGGGAGTTACAAATTTGTTAGCGTCGAGCCGCGCCATCAAGGCGGGCGAAAGGGTAAATTCAGAGAACAAAGTGGTCAAAATTGAATCATTTCCTTGGTGCTTCCGGAGCCGCCTGAATTTCGGGCGGCCTGCAAACGGAAGCGGACACGGAGGCGCGCGTTCCCAATCACGGGCGCGGGCCTGCATATTCATTTGCGCAAGGGAGAACCGAAAGTCGAGCTAAGACTGGCTGGCATTCAAGAGGGGAATGCACGGGCCCGGAGCTGCCACACGCTACATACTCACCAGACGGCGCATTGCCGAGTGGGAGATTTGCGCTCCACCCCATGAAACAAAGCTCGTTTCTTGGGGCCCCGATCTGTGGGGGCTTGGAAGAAAACTGTGCTGGGCAAGGTTGCCTTGATGGGGCAAGTTGCCGCTCACGGCCAAATCACTGAGCGCAAGTACAGTGTAGCACGGATGGGAAAGGGCGTCGTAATCACGATCCCGATAGGAGTCCAGTCTCCGGTTAGCCGATGACACTCTCAGAACCCTCTTCATAGGTTTCACATTCGCGCACACGGTCGCGATTCGATTTGAATGATTATCCACGGGCCACCTTCTCGGGAAGAAAGGCTGAAATAACTAGGAGAAAAACCACGATCGAGAAGCATTCATCCAATGCCTTATCTGTTCCCCAAATTGCATTGAATCCCTCTCCATAGATATGAACCTCAGTATAAAAATGTGCGATAAGAAGTAATACCGCTGCAATTGCCGTGGCACGCAATGACCAGATGGCTAGGAGCAAGGAGGGGGTTAGAAGTGTCCACGCGAAGGTATGCGGCCAGCATTCAATTCCGGGACAAAATCCCATGAAGGCCGTACCTAAAAAAGTTACATAGAGACTAATCGGCACGGCAAGGCCAAACACTATCCACCGAACCTGTATCCCTTTGTACATGCCATCCATGCTCTCACATCCAAGTCCGCCCTACAAACTCCTTAATCGTTCATCAACGTTCGGTTGGTTTCTCTTCAGTTCCCGGAAACACTTTGCCTTTTGTTGCCGCTTGTTAGTTGGTAAGCTTGAAATCGCGGCTCCGGTTGGATCGTCGCCGATTCGGAAACTGCATCGCAGTCGCTATCGCGCCTCAGTCGATACTGAATGAGTGCGCTGAATGGGTCCGGCCACACCACGTAAAATAGTTATTGGATTGGAAGAACCCACATCTTTGCCGGTTTGGCTGTAGACGCTAGAAATTTACGGGAGTGGCTCCCGCTTTGTGATTTCGTTTTTTTGAAAAAATTTGAGAGGTGGGGGGCATGAGCACCGTCCCGACGGGACTCCGGTGGAATTGTTTGTTTCGCCTACCCCACGCTGAAGCGCGGGGCTAATAAACTCTGCGCCTACGGCGCGGGCAAATGAAGGCACCAGGCTAGGACAAATCAAATGACGGCATCCGGCGCGAAACGCCTGCTCATAGGTTTCTTTGAGGGGCTATAGCAATTTCACAGTTCCTTTAGGGTTGATTTCGTGGTTTGCCATCCATTTCACAGAGAACGTGAGATGGATGGGGCACGGAGTTTCTTTACACCATCGGTGAAAATGCCCTAGCAACCGTAAAGCCTCCGGCTCGGCCGGAGGGTACTTAATTGGGAGAACGAATGTCTCAGGCACCATCAAAGATTGAACCGGCCGGCAAGGTGAGCATCGATATGCAAGCGAGTGCGGATGTACAAACAGACGAATCGCTTGATCCGAAGGATTGGCCGAGCTTCCGCGCCCAGGCACATCTCATGCTGGACGAGATGCTTGGCTACATCGAGACGATCCGCGAGCGGCCTGTCTGGCAGCCGATTCCCGCCGAGGTTCGCGCGCATTTTCGCTCGCCCGCTCCGCGCGCCGGCGAAGATCTGGCCGTGGTCCATGCGGAGTTTATGCAGCAGGTGCTGCCCTATGCGCAGGGCAACGTGCATCCTGGGTTTATGGGCTGGGTGAATGGCGGCGGAACGCCCGTGGGAATGCTGGCGGAGATGCTGGCCGCGGGGCTCAACGCCAACTGCGGCGGGCGCGATCATATGCCGGTAGAAGTGGAGCGGCAGGTGACGCGCTGGGTTGCGGAGATCTTCGGCTTCCCGGAGACGGCTACGGGTTTGTTTGTCACCGGAACCTCGATGGCGAATCTGATTGCCGTGCTGATTGCCCGCGATGTTGCGCTGGACTTCAAGGTCCGAGCAAGCGGAGTGGCCGCAGATGCGCGCAAGCTGACTGCGTACACATCGAAAGCGGTGCATGGCTGCGTGCCCAAGGCGATGGATATTGCCGGCCTGGGCAGCGACGCGCTGCGCATGATACCCACCGACAGCCGATTCCGGATTGATGTAGCGGCGCTGGCGGAAGCGATTGCGAGCGACCGCGCCGCCGGCTTCACGCCGTTTCTGGTGGTGGGAACAGCAGGCACCGTCAACACTGGAGCCATCGACGATCTGGCCGCCTTGGCCGAACTCTGCCGGCGCGAGAAGATCTGGTTCCATCCCGACCTTGCCGGGAAGCTGGACGGAATGGCGCGCGCGGATTCGCTGGCCTTTGATTTTCACAAATGGGGCCAAGTGCCCTACGATGCAGGCTTTATTCTGGTGCGCGACGGCGCGGCGCACAAGCAGGCGTTTTCTCTGCCTGCGGCTTACCTGCAACGGGCCAAGCGGGGCTTGGCGGCCGGCTCGCCGTGGCCTTGCGACTTTGGGCCGGATCTCTCGCGAGGCTTTCGCGCGCTGAAGGTCTGGTTCACGCTGAAGGTCTTTGGCACCGAAGCGCTGGGAGCGTCGATCGCTCGCAGTTGCGAGCTTGCACGTTCTCTGGAAGCGCGCATTGGCGCGACTCCCGAACTGGAATTGCTGGCTCCAGTGGAACTGAATATCGTTTGCTTTCGCTATCGTCCGCATGGCTTCACCTCGGAGACCTCCAACGAGAAAGAAATGGACCGGATCAACGGAGAGATTGTCATCCGCTTGCAGGAGTCGGGCATTGTGGCTCCTTCAACGACGCGGATCAATGGCCGCACGGCAATTCGCGCCGCGATTGTGAATCATCGCACCAGCAGCGCGGAGATGGATGCGCTGGTGGAGAAGACCCTGGAGTTGGGGCGCTCGCTTTAGACGCGAATATTTTCTTTGCTGAAAGCGCGGCGCGATATGTTTTGCAACCGTGAGATTGTTCCCTCACGTGCCATCACAGCGCGGGAGCTTTCCCGCTCGATGAGAGCTTTGAGAGCCTCCTCAACGAGAGCCGATTTTTTAGTCAAGCCAGTGTATTCCTGCGCGATGAGTATCAAGTCGTCGTCGAGCGTAACACCTATCCTCATAAAGCCTCCAAACGCCCATTGGGCGTTGTTTGATGCCGTGGTGAAATGCATAGTGGATATTTCCCAAGTCAGTCGATCGAGATCGAGGCCTCCGGTACAGCAAAAAGGCAGGATTTTTCGATCGAAACCGCGTCTTTTTGGTCAAAAACAGCGTCTTTTTGGGCTAAAAAGCGGGCAAAATCAGGGGTTTACAGTTACTGATTGGTTAACATTACTAAATTGCAAGTACTTGATTCGATTATAGTTGTAATCTTTTTATGGTTAAAAACGAGCCTCCAAAGGGTAGGGGGGTGGGGGGTGCGGGAAAAACAGGGGTCAGGGAACAGGGGTCAGGGGTCAGGGAATTGTGCTTCAATAACGGTTCGCGGCTCTTTTTGGGGTTCATTCTTCCATTGTGCGCGCTTTATGGAAATAATCTGCAAAACCACATGCGGTGGGGCAGAGGGCTCGCTTATCGCCCGCTGAGGATTGGTGGTTTCCCGCCCTTGACGCATGACGCAAGGGGATGGGGCACCAGGCTTCTCCGCCTCGCCGCCATGCTTCTTTGATATATTCATTCTTCTGAACCGCAAATTACCAGTGAATTGGCGTGCAAATCCATTGTCAAAGGGGAACCCCGGCCTTTGCCGGAATGACAGTAGCAGTCTGCATTTTCAGTAGTCACTCCTGGCTTGATTTTTTCTTCTACCCGCACATACATTGAAAGGGCGTGGAGTATGAGCGCCGTCCCGCTGGGACTCCGGTGGTTTGTTGGTGGCCTCCCCCCACCGTTGAAACGGTGGGCTAATAGCCATTGCGCCTACGGCGCGGGTGACGGCGGCTGCCCGGCATCGAGCGCTCTAAAAGGGCCCTTTTGAGAGGCCGCCAACCAGAAAGCCTCTGGATTTGCCGGAGGAGACTTTTCCCCGGATGAGCGATGGCAAGATGCCTGACAATTCTTCAACCGTAACTTTGCAAGACGGACGGCCGCGCGGGACGTTTCTTGAAGTCCTGCTTGTCTTTTTGCGCCTCGGTTGCACGTCCTTTGGCGGGCCGATTGCGCATCTTGGATACTTCCAAAAAGAGTTTGTCGCGCGGCGCAAATGGTGCGGCGCGGGCGCCATGGCGGAGATCATTGCGCTGGCTCAATCGTTGCCCGGACCGGCCAGCAGCCAGGTGGGATTCTCGCTGGGGATTCTGCGCGCCGGATGGCTGGGCGGCCTTGCGGCGTGGATCGGTTTTACGCTGCCATCCGCCCTGCTGATGCTGGCGTTTGCCTACGGCCACTCGTTGCTCGGCGGCAGCGCGGGGGTTGGCCTGCTGCATGGATTGCAGGTTGTCGCGGTGGCTGTGGTTGCGCAAGCCGTTTTGTCGATGCAGCGGTCGCTGGCGCCAGATTGGACGCGTCTCGCACTTGCCTTTCTGGCTGCTTGCGCGGCCTTGATTCTTCCAGCGCAAGTCGCCACGCTGTGCGCCATCGCTCTGGGCGCTGTTCTTGGATTGCTGCTGTTTGGTTCGATAAAAAGCGAGACCAGCGCACCGATTGAAATGCGATTGCCAAAGGCCGCGGGGATTGCCTCAGCGGTAGTTTTCTTGGCGCTTTTGATCGTCGTTCCGCTGCTGGCGCGCGCTCTGGCCGTCGCTTGGCTTTCAGTTTTCTCAGCTTTTTATCGCAGCGGCGCGCTTGTCTTTGGCGGCGGGCATGTTGTGCTCCCGCTGCTTGAATCCGCCGTGGTGGCGCCGGGCTGGGTGAGCCAGCAATCTTTTCTAGCGGGCTACGGAGCGGCCCAGGCGCTACCCGGACCGCTCTTCGCTTTCAGCGCATATCTGGGCGCGGCGGTGCGTCCGTCGCCCAGTCCGCCGCTTTATGGATTGATGAGTCTGTTGGGCCTCTTTGCGCCTGGGCTGCTGGCCGTGACCGCCGTGCTTCCCTTCTGGAGTGAACTGCGCGGCAGCCGCATCATGCAAGCGGCCCTGCGAGGCATCAACGCAAGCGTGGTGGGAATCCTGGCCGCCGCGCTGATTCACCCGCTATGGACGAGCACGATTCACACCGCAGGCGACCTCGCGATTGCGCTGGTGGCCTTTGCGCTGCTGGTGCTGGCAAAGGTTCAGCCGTGGATTGTCGTTGTTTCCGTGGCGATTTTCACGCTTTTAATGACCTTGGTATAAAAACCAGCGTTCTTCGATCCTGATATTCCATCCAGCACGAGTTTCCCGCCGTTCCATAAGCCCGTTAACCGATAGATTTCAATGGCGCGATCGACTCTTTTGCAAGAGCGGTTTTCCTCTCATGTGGAAGCAAAGAAGAGTATCGGCACACTATGAATTTAATCGCACATACTGAGATTTAGCCCCCACCCTGTGCTTTGCATCACAGCGACTATGCCCCCTAAAGATGAGACTCGAAACAGCGGCCTAATTTCCGCCGGCCGCGCTGTGAGGCAAAGAGTAATGAGTGAAAAGAAAATGGTAATTCTTGACGGGAACGAAGCGGCTGCTTCCGTTGCCTATCGGCTCACCGAAGTCGTCGCCATCTACCCCATCACCCCCTCGTCGCCAATGGCCGAGTGGGCCGATCAATGGCGCTCTGAGGGAAAGAGAAATATTTGGGGCGCATTGCCCATCGTTGAAGAACTGCAGAGCGAAGGCGGCGCCGCGGGCGCATTGCATGGCGCATTGCAGGCCGGGGCTTTTGGCACCACCTTCACGGCCTCGCAGGGCTTGCTGCTGATGATTCCCAACATGTTCAAGATTGCCGGCGAACTGACCCCGGCGACGATGCATGTGACGGCCCGCACACTGGCCACCCATGCGCTGTCGATCTTTGGCGACCACAGTGACGTGATGGCATGCGCGATGACCGGCTGGGCGATGCTTTCTTCCAATTCCGTGCAGGAAGTGGCCGACATGGCCCTGGTGGCGCAGATTGCCACGCTGGAATCCCGCATTCCCTTCATTCATTTCTTTGACGGCTTCCGCACATCGCATGAAGTGGGCAAGATTCTACCCATCAGCGACGAGACTATCCGCGCCCTGGTAGACGACAAATTCATCATCGAATATCGCAAGAATGCCCTCAGCCCCGACCGCCCGCGGATTCGCGGCACGGCGCAGAATCCCGACGTGTTCTTCCAGGCGCGCGAAGCTTGCACGCCCTACCATGCCGCGGTTCCGGGCATTGTGCAGAATGTGATGGACCGCTTTGCCAAAGAGACTGGCCGCGCCTATCATCTCTTCGATTATTACGGCGCACCGGATGCCGAGCGCGTCATCATCCTGATGGGCTCAGGCGCGGAAGCCGCAGAAGAGGCCGTGGACCTCCTGGTGAAGCAAGGCGAAAAGATCGGCATGGTCAAGGTTCGCCTTTATCGCCCCTTCGATTCCAAGGCCTTCCTCGCTTCCCTGCCCTCTACCGTCAAGTCGATTGCCGTTCTGGATCGCTGCAAAGAGCCGGGCGCTACTGGCGAGCCGCTCTATATGGACATCGTTACGGTGCTCGCGGAGAACGAAGCCACGCTGCCCTTCAGCAAGCCGACAGTGGTGGGCGGACGCTACGGATTGTCGTCCAAGGAGTTTACCCCGGCGATGGTCAAGGGCATCTTCGACGAGCTCTCGAAGCCCGCTCCGAAGAATCACTTTACGATCGGCATCGACGACGACGTGAGCCATACCAGTCTCAGCTACGACCCCAGCTTCTCCACCGAAGATCCCAAGACGGTGCGGGCGCTCTTCTATGGATTGGGTTCTGACGGCACCGTTGGCGCAAACAAGAACTCCATCAAGATCATTGGCAGCGAGACGGACAACTTTGCGCAGGGCTACTTTGTCTACGACTCGAAGAAATCCGGCTCGATGACGACTTCGCACCTGAGGTTCGGCCCGAATCCGATTCGCTCCTCTTATCTGATTACTCGCGCCAGCTTTGTGGCCTGCCACAACTTCAGCTTCCTTGAGAAGATGGATATTGTGGAAGCGGCCATGCCCGGCGCGGTCTTCCTGCTGAACTCGCCTTATCCGGCCTCGGAAGTCTGGCAGCATCTGCCCAAGACGACGCAAGCCGAGATCATCCGCAAGAAGATCGAGTTTTACGTGATCGACGGCAATGAGGTGGCGCGCAAGACCGGCATGGGAACGCGCATCAACACCATCATGCAGGCCTGCTTTTTCGCCATCAGCGGAGTGCTGCCGCGCGAAGAAGCCATCGCGCAGATCAAAAAGGCAATCTACAAGACCTACGGCAAGCGCGGCGAGGCAGTGGTGCAAAAGAACTACGCCGCTGTCGATGCCGCCCTGGCGCACCTGGAGAAGGTTGAACTGCCCACGGCCGCAACTTCCGAATTCGATCTGATTCCTTCAATCGACAGCAAAGCGCCGGAGTTTGTGCGCAACGTACTGGGCCAGATTGCGGCCGGTCACGGGGACCAGCTTCCTGTGAGCGCGATTCCCGCGGGCGGCGCATTCCCCACTGGGACGGCGCAATATGAAAAGCGCAATATCGCGCAGTTCATTCCAGTCTGGGACAAGGACCTCTGCATTCAGTGCGGCAAGTGCGCCATGGTTTGCCCCCACGCCGTGATTCGCGCCAAGGTTTATAGCGAAGAGGCGTCAACCAATGCGCCGGAGACTTTCAAGTGGGCCAAGCCCAAGTGGAAGGGCATGGAAGATCAGCGCTACACGCTGCAGATTGCACCGGAAGATTGCACAGGTTGCGCGGTCTGCGTCGAGATTTGCCCGGTCAAGAGCAAGAGCGACGCCAGCAAAAAAGCCATCAACATGGCCTCTCAGCCGGAGATTCGCGCCGCCGAGCGCGAGAATTGGGATTTCTTCCTCAGCCTGCCTGAGGTAGACCGCTCCAAGCTCTCGCACTCTCAGGTGAAGGATCTGCAACTTTTGCAGCCGCTGTTTGAGTTCTCAGGCGCATGCGCCGGTTGCGGTGAAACGGCTTACGTCAAGTTGCTCACCCAGCTCTTCGGTGACCGGCTCTATGTGGCCAACGCTACCGGCTGCTCGTCCATCTACGGCGGAAACCTGCCCACCACGCCTTACACTTCAAACGCCGCTGGGCGTGGACCGACGTGGGCCAACTCGCTTTTTGAAGACAACGCCGAGTTTGGCTTTGGCATGAGAATCGCTCTCGATCAGCAGAAAGAGTTTGCGGAGCTTCTGGTGACAAGGCTGGCGGCGGAGATTGGGGTCGAGCTGGTTGCGGATCTGCTGCAAGCCTCGCAAACCACTGAGACCGAGATCAATGCGCAGCGTGAGCGCGTGAAGATTTTGCGCAAGAAGCTGGCTGTCATCAAGTCTTCCGACGCGCGGAACTTGCTGGCCATCGCCGACTCGCTAGTTCGCAAGAGCGTTTGGATTCTGGGCGGCGACGGCTGGGCGTACGACATCGGCTTCGGCGGATTGGACCACGTTCTCGGCTCTGGCAAGAACATCAACGTGCTGGTGCTGGACACTGAAGTCTACTCCAATACCGGCGGCCAGATGTCCAAGTCCACGCCGCGCGGCGCGGTGGCCAAGTTTGCCGCCAGCGGCAAGAAGAACAGCAAGAAGGATCTGGCGATGGAAGCCGTCAGCTACGGTTCGGTGTACGTGGCGCGCGTGGCTCTGGGCGGCAACGACAGTCACGTCGCCAAGGCCTTCCAGGAGGCCGAGGCGCACAACGGTCCGTCGATTATCCTCGCCTACGCCAGTTGCATTGCCCACGGCTACGATCTGGTACACGGGCTGGAGCAGCAGAAGCTCGCGGTTCAGTCCGGCTACTGGCCCCTGATGCGCTACAATCCAGACTTGCGCGAATCGGGCAAGAATCCCTTCCAGCTCGACTCCAAAGCCCCCGCTATCCGGCTCAAGGAGTACACCTATCGCGAGGCGCGTTACACTATGCTAGCGCGCAGCAACCCGGATCTGGCAGCCGAATTGCTGGTGGAAGCCCAGGACGATGTGGAGCGCCAGTGGCGCGTTTACTCGGCCCGGGCGGCAATGCCGGGCCGCGGCGAGACGCCCAATATCGCTCCCGCTGAAAAGCCGGAAGACAAGTCTGAGAAAGTGGCGGCAGGCGCTGCCGGAGGTAACCAATGATCGATTTTTCAACGCAGTATCTTGGTTTGAAGCTGAGCGGTCCTATTGTGGTTTCTTCCACGCCGCTCTCTGAGAACATTGACAATGTCAAGCGCATGGAAGAGGCCGGCGCCTCGGCTATCGTTCTGCATTCGCTCTTCGAGGAGCAGTTGAACCTGGAGTCGAAGACACTCGACGACGACCTTTCGCGCGGCACGGATTCCTTTGCGGAGTCGCTCGGCTACCTGCCCGATCTCAACGACTATCGCATGACGCAGGAGGTCTATCTGGAGCACCTGCGCAAATGCAAGGAGTCGGTGAAGATCCCTATTCTGGCCAGTTTGAACGGGGCCACCACGGGCGGCTGGGTTCGCTTTGCCAAGGATGTGGAGCAGGCCGGCGCGGACGCCATCGAGTTGAATACCTACGCGCTGGCAACCGACAAGAGCCAGACCTCGGCGTTTATTGAAGGGCAGATTCTTGAGCTGGTCGCCGCCGTCACGGCTGCGGTCAGTGTTCCTGTCTCGGTCAAGTTGATGCGCTCTTTCACCAGCATTCCGCATTTGGTTTCGCAGTTGGAAGACGCCGGGGCGCGCGGCGTGGTTCTCTTCAACCGCTTCTATCAACCCGACTTCGACATCGAAACGCTGGAAGTGCGGCCCACGCTGCACTTCTCCACGCCCTCTGAGCTGCTGACGCGCCTGCACTGGGCGGCCATCCTCTACGGCACCATGAAGGCCGATCTGGCAATCTCAGGCGGCGTCCATTCGGCTGAAGATGTTTTGAAGGGCATCATGGCCGGAGCCGGCGTAACCATGATGGCCTCAGCCTTGCACATTCACGGCATCGAGCATATCAAGAGGGTGCTGGCGGATGTGCATTACTGGCTGGATAAGCGCGAGTATACTTCGCTCTGGGAGACGCGCGGCTGCCTCAGCCGGCGGTCGGTCCCCGATACTTCCGCCTTCGACCGCGGGAATTACATCAAGACGCTGAGCTCGTATAGCTTGCGGCAGACGATGGGCGCGTTCTAGGAACGCATCGGCATCCAGCGTGAAATGCCCCAGGTCTCGAAGTCGAGTCCTGGGGCATTTGTCACTTGCACAGACCAACTATGATCGATAGAATTCGTGCGTCTGGAAAAATGAAAGGATATTCATTTTGTGAGCGGGGCAGCGGATTACGAGCAAAAGCTAAGAGACCCTCGTTGGCAGAGGCGGCGGCTTGAAATTTTCCAACGTGATAAATGGAGTTGCCAACTCTGCTCACGTACCGACCTTGAGCTCCACGTTCATCACCTTCACAGAACAACAGAGAATCCCTGGGATGAACCGGATTTGCACCTTCTAACGGTTTGCAAACTTTGCCATGAACAGCAGCCTTCCAATCCGCACGGCGGTTTTAGTCCTCCAAAACGCGAGTACAAGACTGATGCCGAGTGGTGGCAAGAGAACTCCTGCGATTACGATGTGCAGATTCAGTATGAGCTTTCAATGGAAAACGTTCAGGGCTTTACGGTTCGGGAAGCCATGGGAAAGCTTAGCCAAATTAACAAGCGAATCCACGAGTTACGGCTAGCTTCGGAGAGCGGAATCAACGGACGTAGGACTGAGAAGGCCCGTCAGGATCGAGATCCTTGGCTGATTAGGCTTCGAGAGTCACTAAAAGAGGAGAGCGATCCAGAGACGGCGAAACTCATTCAGCTCGAAATTGCAGAGTTAGAGGAATGTGAGGACGAGGATGATAACTGGCTGCCCAAATGATGTGACACATTGCCCGGTCACGGACCTCGAAAAGGACGGTATGATGATAGACGAGCGAGCAGAATTGGCCCTGATGTTGCAAGATGTCTT
>JBEKDN010000170.1:0-8738 GCA_050014335.1 Occallatibacter sp.
TGTTGCGCCCCATCGGCAACACCGCAAAGCCCATAAAGACCGTAAGCACCAGCAGCACCGGCGCCAGAAAATGCACCGCCGTATCCGCGCTGAGCGGAACAATATCTTCCTTGGTCAGCGACTTGATGCCGTCAGCCACCGGCTGAAAAAAACCAAATGGCCCCACGCGATTCGGCCCGAAGCGATTCTGAATCCGCCCCAGTCCCTTGCGCTCAAAAACGGTGGTCAGCGCAAAGAGCGCGGGAAAGAGACACACAATAATCGCTACGCTCAGCACAACGCCTGCCGCCGCTTGCCAGCTCGCGGGCAAAAAACTCACCAGCCACTGCCGCAGCAAAACGAAGATCTGGTCCATAGTATTCATGGGCTAGACCCCTCCTTCCACAGGCCGCGCCGGAACTTCCGCGCCCCGCACCGCCGCTGCAATTGCGCCCGCCGTCGCCTTGGTTTCGGATTTAACTTTCGCGTCGGCCAGACGCGCATCCACTTCCGCTGCTTCGGTAGGATGAATCTTGTGATAATACTCATTCGGCTTGGCCAGTCGCTCGCGGTCCAGCAACAGCCCGCCAAAGCGATCCGTCGTGCTCAGTTCAAACTCGGTATTCATTTTGATCGCTTCAAACGGGCAGACCTCGACGCAGATCTGACAGCTCATGCAGACCGAAATATCGATGTCGAAGCGCGCCGGATAAAATTGCGCCTTGCCCAGATAATCCGGCTTTTTGTCCTTGGACTTCTCAATAAAAATGCACTTGGGCGGACATTCTTTCTCGCATATCTGGCAGGCCACGCAGCGCATCCCGGCCTCCCACTGCGGCCCGCCGCCGGCGCGCTTCTCCTCATCAAAGACCAGAAAGGGAAAGACGCGCGCCGCCTCAAAGGGAGCGACCCGCTCCTCTGGATATTGCACCGTCGTCAGCCGTTCAGGCGAGAAGTAGCTGCCGAAGAAATTCCTCGCCGTCTCCGCCAGTCCCTTCAAAATTCCTTCGCCCAGCAAGAAAACCTCCAAATGCAGCTTCTAGCCACTAGCTTCTAGCCCGTTCCAACCTAGAACAGCTAGAAGCGCTAGAGGCTGCTTCACCGATCCACTTCCCCCAGCACAATATCCACGCTTCCAAAGATCAGCACCACATCCGCGATATCGTGCCCCAGACACATATCCTCAAGAATTGTCAGATTGACCAAACTCGGCGGCCGCACTCGATAGCGATATGGATTCGGCCCGCCGTCGCTGATCAAATAAAATCCCAGCTCGCCCTTCGGCGCTTCAATCCGGCCGTAGGCCTCGCCCGGCTTCGGACGGAAGCCGCGAATCCTGGCCTTCGGGTCGATGACTGGCCCGCCGGGAACATCCTTCAGTGCCTGCTCCAGAATGGTGATCGACTCGCGCATCTCCAGCAGCCGAATCATAAAGCGGTCGTAGACATCGCCATGGTCGCCCAGCGGCACACGGAAGTTGAAACGGTTGTAAATCCCGTAGCCGTCCACCTTGCGAATGTCGTAATTCACGCCCGAAGCGCGCAGCATCGGCCCCGTCACCCCCGCGTTGACGGCCAGTTCCGCCTTCAGCACGCCCACGCCCTGACATCGCGCCATTAAAATCTCATTGGCGCAGAGCAGTTGCTCAAACTCGTCCACAAATCCCGCGAGTCCGGCAACCACCGTGCGCGTCCTATCCAGCCAGCCCGGCGTGGCATCCACGCGGCAGCCGCCAAAGCGCATGTAGTTCACCATCATACGCGCGCCGGTAATCTCCTCAAAGAGATCCAGAATCTTCTCCCGCTCGCGGAAGGCATACATTAGCGGCGTGCCGCTGGCGCCCATCTCCTGAATCAAAAAACCAATCGATCCGGCATGATTCTGAAACCTTGTCAGCTCGCCCAGAATCACCCGGAGATATTCCGCGCGCTCCGGAACCTCCTGGCCGGTCAGCTTCTCCACAGCCAGCGCGTAGGCCCAGTTGTTGGTGATCGGACAGATGTAATCCAGGCGGTCGGTAAATGGCATTGAGGCAAGATAGCTTTGCCCTTCGGCAATCTTTTCGTGATTGCGATGCAGGTAGCCAAAGACAGGCCGCAGCCGCACCACGCGCTCGCCGTCCAAAGCCACATCCATGCGGAAAACGCCGTGCGTCGATGGATGGTGCGGCCCCATCGCTACTTCCAGCAGCTCGCCGTCGCCGCTGGGCGCAATCAGCGCCGGACGATTCCAATTCCGGGGCCTTTCGATTTTGGTCTCCACAAGGCTCATGCAGTCGTCGGCCCCTGTTCCCTGATCCCTGTTCCCTGTTCCCTGTTTCTCTGCGCCTGCGCGCGTTTCAACACATCGTCGTGCGCCGTCGGCTCATATTCAAAATCGTCCGGCTCCACATAATCGCGGCGCATCGGGTGATCGCGAAACTCTTCCCACATCAACAGGCGGCGCAAATCCGGATGCCCCTTGAAGACGATTCCGTACAAATCGAAAACCTCCCGCTCTTGAAACTCCGCCGCGCGCCACACCGGCGTCAGCGAGGGCAGTTCCACCTGATCGGTACGGTTCACCGTGCGCATTCTTAAAATGACTGGCCCATGCTTGTTCTCCACCGAATAGAGGTGATAAACCGCCTCCAGATAACCGGGCTCGGTGCGCTTGCGCGTCTCCTCAACCGTCTCTTCCACGCTCTGTTCCACGCCATCCACCGTCTTGGTTACTGTGCGAGTAACTTTAACTTTTTCCGAGATCTCTTTATCCGGCCAATCCACGCCTGTCACATTCGATAGAAAATCCAGCTTCAACTCCGCGTCGTCGCGCAGAAATGTCGCCACGGCAAAGGCGCACACCGGAGCGAGCCGCAGCGAGTGCTGCCCCGAGACGCTGGGGTTCAAGACAATCTCCACCCCCGCGCCCGGAACAGCCGCCTCAATCGCCGATTTGATTTCTTCTACCGTCTTCAAACTTTGTTCCCTCAACTCCGCAAGCTGAAAGCTGTTAGCTATTGATCACCACCGGCGCCGTCCATACTCCCTTGTTCGACGCCGGCTCCAAATCGTGCGCTCCCTTCACAGGCACGGGAAACTCGCTCTGGGCTTCGGCGTTCAGATGCCGCGGTCGATCCTCGCCCGTCAAGCTCTGTCCATCGATCTTCTTTTGCAGCGTCATAAAGGCCTGCATCAGCGCCTCGGGCCGCGGCGGGCAGCCGGGGATATGCACATCCACCGGAATGTAGCGGTCAATCCCCTTGAGCACGTTGTACCCCTGCTTGAAGGGCCCGCCGCTGATGGCGCAAGCTCCCATGGCAATCACATATTTAGGCTCGGCCATCTGGTTATAAAGCCGGACAACCTGGGGCGCCATCTTCTTGGTCACCGTGCCGGAGATAATCATCAAGTCTGCCTGACGCGGCGAGGGCCGGAAGACCTCCGCACCAAAGCGCGCCAGATCGTAGCGCGCCATTGTCGTTGCAATCATCTCGATCGCGCAGCAAGCCAGCCCAAACTGCATCGGCCAAACCGAGTTCCGCCGCCCCCAGTTATACAGCTCCTGGATGGTGGTCACGAGAACCCCTTGCTTGCCCAGCTCGATCTTCAGTCCCTCATCCACTGCTTCGCTCCGCTCCAGTTGTCAGTTCTCAGTTTTCAGTTCTCTGTCTCTGGCAATCGGTGTCAACTTGTTCGGGTGCCCCAGGTCTCGATTTTGAGACCTGAGAAACTGACAACTGAAAACTGACAACTGATAGCTGCCCTCATGACCAAGTCAGAACCCCCTTGGCCCAGGCCCAAGCCAGCCCTTCAATCAGCATCAGCACAAAAACCAGCATCGCCCCGCATGCTGCCGCAGTCAGGCCGCTGAAGGCCACTGCAAAGGGCAGCAGAAAAACCGACTCCACGTCAAAAATCAAGAAAATGATCGCATACAAGTAATAGGCTGAGTGGAATTGCATCCACGCATCGCCCTTCGACTCCAGACCGCACTCGTAGATCGCGTTCTTCACCGCATTCGGCTTGGCCGGCGAAAAGACCCTCGCCCATACCCAAGCCAGCCCCAGCGGAGCCAGACCAAAGCCCAGCGCCGCCAAAAACAGAACTGCCAGAGAAAAATAGGGGTTGGAAGCCATTGTGGAAAAAGAAAAACCCTCTGTCTCAACGTACCAGTTGGATGGCCCTTTTGGCCAAAAGATGCGGCGGCAACCTCCCGCTCACTCCCATTATTGCCTGTTCATCCCATCTTGTGAACCGTTCGCTGAAATCGGCCCTGAATCCGGCGCTTCTCTCCAATCGCGGCCACAGCTATCCGAGCCAATTTATACTTCTCCTGTGACTCCGCCCATCGCAGACCGCCCAACCCGCCGCCGCATCGGCGTCGTCACCACCAGCCGCGCCGACTACTGCCACCTCTGCTGGCCGCTGCGGGAGCTGGCCGTACGCCCCGACGTCGAACTCGGCCTCTTCACCCTCGGTGCGCATCTCTCGCCCGAGTTCGGCAGCGCTATCCGCCAAATCGAGACCGACGGCTTCCCCATCCTCGCGCGCATCGAGTGCCTTCTCAGCTCCGACACCGACACCGGCATGGCCAAGACCATCGGTATCGCCATCCTGGGCCTGGCCGACGCGCTCACCAGTTGGCGGCCAGACATTTTGCTGCTCATCGCCGACCGTTACGAGATGCTTGCCCCAGCCTCGGCAGCCGTTGCCCTGCGCATTCCCATCGCGCACATTGAAGGCGGAGAAATCTCCCAGGGCGCAATCGACGACCAGGTCCGCAATGCCCTTACCAAGCTCGCCCACATCCACTTCACCTCCACAGCCACCGCCCGCCGTCGCGTCATCGCCCTGGGTGAGGAACCCTGGCGCGTCCACCACGCCGGCGCGCCCTCGCTCGACCACCTACGGCGCTCTACCCTGCTCAGCCACGCCGACATCGAAGCCAAGCTCGGCCTCACGCTCACCCCGCCCACGCTACTAGCCGCATGGCATCCGGTCACCATTCTGCGCAACACCAACACCGAGGACGATGCATTTTTCACCGCTCTCGCCCAAGCACCCGGCCAGATTCTCATCGTCCATCCCAACGCCGACGCCGGGAGCTTCGCGCTCCTCGAACGCACGAGGGATTTAGCGAGCACGAGACCCCACACGCATCTCTTCGTCAACCTCGAACCCCTCACCTATTTGAGCCTGCTTGCCAACGTAGACCTCCTGCTCGGCAACTCCTCCAGCGGCATCATGGAGGCGGCATCCTTCGCGCTTCCCACTGTCAACATCGGTCTTCGCCAGCAGGGCCGTGAACGCGCCCGCAACATCCTCGACGCCCCCGCCGAGCCCGCGGCCATCCTCGACGCCATCACTCAAGCCCTAAGCCCCGGCTTCCGTGAATCCCTGCGCGGCATCGCCAACCCCTACGGCGACGGAACCGCCTCCACCGCCATCGCCAGCGTCCTCGCCACCGTCCCCCTCGACAACCTGCTGATCAAGCAACCCGCGCCCCTTGATGATCTGTCATTCTGAGCAAATGACTCGCGATGGGAGTTACGTTCAATAATGAACGAGTCGCAAATGCTGGGTGCCCCATCCATTCCGCAGTTTCATCGCGGAATGGGTGGGATAGCACGAACCTCAATCGGAACCTTGTTCATGAGGAAAGACCGAAGCGAGCACAGGAAATCGAAAGCCTGCACTGAGCAAAGTCGAAGTGGATCCGCGGTTGCCCTTTGCTTTGTTTCAGCGTCCCCCGTCGCCTTCCCCCATCAGCCCGCCAAAAACTTCTACCCCAAAATAAATCTCTCCCTCACCCCTGACATCCCCCGCATCGATAGGAGAGAATTGTCTTTGACCTCAAGGAGACCTCCGTGTTGAACCTGACCTCTGTCGATTGGCTGATCATGCTGCTCTACTTTGTCTTTGTGCTGGGCATCGGCTTTGCCCTCAAGCGCCACATGAAGACCAGCAAAGACTTCTTCCAGGCCGGCCGCGCCCTTCCCGCCTGGATCTGCGGCCTGGCCTTTATCAGCGCCAATCTCGGCGCGCAAGAGGTCATCGGCATGGGCGCTTCCGGTGCCAAATATGGCCTTGAAACCGCGCATTTCTACGGCATCGGCGCTATTCCCGCCATGATCTTCGTCGGCATTTTCATGATGCCCTTCTACTACGGCTCCAAGGCACGCAGCGTCCCTGAGTTTCTACGCATGAGATTCGATGAAAAGACCCGCGCGCTCAACGCCTGCTCCTTTGCCGTCATGACCGTCTTCAGTTCCGGCATCTCCATGTACGCCATGGCGCGGCTCATTCAGGCTCTGCATGTCTTTGACGGCCTCTTCCTCACCCTCGGCTTCAATCTCAACGGCATCTTCACGTTTTCGATTGTGCTTTCGGCGGCCATCGTGCTGCTTTACATCTTCCTCGGCGGACTCACCAGCGCCATCTACAACGAGGTCCTGCAATTCTTCCTCATCATCGCCGGCTTCCTGCCTCTGGTGCTCATCGGCTTGCGCAACATAGGCGGCTGGAGCGGCCTCAAAGCCTCCGTCCCGCTGCAATACATGCATGAGTGGAAGGGCGTCGCCCACGCATCCACCAACCCCATGGGCATCGAAATCATCGGTCTCGGCATGGGTCTCGGCTTCGTTCTCGGCTCCGGCTACTGGTGCACCGACTTCCTGGTTATCCAGACCGCCATGGCCTCTAAAAACATGGAGTCGGCCCGCCGCGTTCCGCTCATCGCCGCCGTCCCTAAAATGCTCTTTCCCTTTCTCGTCATCCTCCCCGGCATCCTCGCCATCGGCCTGCCCACGCCCCACACCACAACCGTGACGCACACCGTCAATGGCGCAATCATCCGTGAAACCAATGTAGTCCCGCTCAATGTCGAGCAGGGCCGCGGACTCGTTCCCGCCAAAATCAACCCCGTCACCGGTCAGCCCATGTTGACAGCTTCTGGTCAACCCCTTCTCGACTACGACATGGCCACCCCCAACATGCTCCTGCACTTCTTCCCCACCGGCATTCTCGGCCTCGGACTCACCGCGCTCCTAGCGAGTTTTATGAGCGGCATGGCAGGCAACGTCACCGCATTCAATACCGTCTTTACCTACGACCTCTATCAGTCCTACATCCACAAAGGCGCCAGCGACCGGCATTACATGGCCGTCGGACGATGGGCCACCGTTGGCGGCATTCTTCTCTCCATCGCCACCGCCTATGCCGCCATCAGCTTCAACAACATTATGGACACGCTGCAACTCGTCTTCACCTTTGTCAACGCGCCGCTCTTTGCAACATTCCTGCTTGGCATGTTCTGGAAGCGCGCCACCGGCCACGGAGCATTTGCCGGCCTCATCGCAGGCACCGCGGCGGCCATGCTGCATCACGGCCTCACCTTGCCCATCGAGGCCCACGCCGGCATCCACGGCGGATGGATCGCCGTCCTGCACCACTATCCCAGTGACATGGCTCAGAACTTCTGGGGCGCAATCTTCGCCTTCACCACCAACTTTGTCGTGGCCGTCGTCGTAAGCCTATCCACCAAGGCCAAGCCTGAGGCGGAGCTAGTCGGCCTGGTCCATTCGCTCACGCCCAAGCCATCGCGCGCCCACATCGTCTGGTGGAAGCGCCCCGAAGCTCTGGCCGTAGCCGTCCTCCTGGGTGCCATCGCCATCAACATCTTCTTCTATTGAGCTTGCCGCGTTTTACTGAAATTCTTTGACCGTTTCAGGGTGACCGCGCCTCCAGCAACCCTGTCATCCTGAGCGACCAAAGCGAAGCGAAGGGAGTCGAAGGACCTGCGGTTGTTCTTCACATTGCTTCCGTTGACCTGTCTCTAATCTCTATAACAAAAAAACTGTCATCCCGAGCAGCCCCGACTCGCCGCGTCGAGTTATGTTCAAAAATAAATAAGCCACAAATGCAGGGTACCCATCCATTTCGCAGCTTCATCGCGGAATGGGTGGGATAGCACGAACCCCAATCCATCGCTTTCTATCAGTCGTCCACCGGCATTGCCGACCCAAGGAAGATGAAATTCGCGCCGCCTAAAACCAATCGCCAACTTGCTAACTCGCCAACTCCGCGCAGCGGAGGCTAACTCGCCGCATTTGTTTCAAAAACACTTTCCCGCCCATCGTGCGATTTGTCCAACTTGCCTCGGTGCCCATCCATTCCGCAGTCCCATCGCGGAATGGGTGGGATAGCACGAACCCCAATCCTTTCGGGTCAGACCTTAGCCTTCTTGCCGGCCTTCGACTTGCCAGCGCCATTCAGCGCCACCGCCTGCCGCACCAACTCTCTGAAGGCGCACTCATCAATCGCTTCCCCTTCGTGGATATCGATCGCGCGGCGTACATTTCCCTCCAGGCTTGAGTTGAACAGATGGGCCTGATCATCCAGAGACGCGCCCTTGGCAAAGGTCAGCTTCACAACCTTCTTGTACGTTTCTCCCGTACAGAGAATGCCGTCGTGCGACCAGACCGGAGTCCCCATCCACTTCCACTCCTCCACGGCCTCTGGGACTGTTTCCTTGATGAGGAACCGCATTCTGCTCAGCGTTTCCCCGCGCCAATCCCCCAGTTCGGCTATTCTCTCCGAGATCAGCTCCGACGCTGATCGCTCTCCACTCGCATCCGGCTTTTTCATCCTCACCTCCCAAGAATCAGTAGGTTCGCCCTTGACGATCTCCCCAAATCTCAATCTACCACCAAGCCATATGCCCTAATTCTCCGTTCCGAAAACCCAAATCGACGACCCTTGAACGCAATTGCGCCGTGC
>JBEKDN010000171.1:0-8732 GCA_050014335.1 Occallatibacter sp.
GCCCAAAAATCCACCGACCCCCACCCCCCCTACCCCATAAAGTTCCATTTCTGACCCATCCATATCAGCTAAACACCAAGCAATCAATAATATAAGATTTTGCCCTGTTAATTAAATAGTAACTGCGAACCCTCGTTTTTGCCCCGTTTTCCGCCCAAAAACCAGCCATTTCAATCAAAAACCGCCCCTTTTTCACCAGAATCCGCATGATCCTGAAATCCGGCGGACATCCGCCAAATCCGCAACCGATCCAAGCCAGTTGCTCACAATCAGGCGGTTTCCAAAATGCCTGGAGTGGCGGCCGCAAAGAGAGGGATCGCCAACCTTTATACTTAATTGTTTGTTGTTTGGCCAGCAGCGGCTCTTCGTCGCGGGTCAAGAAGGAGCGTGTTTTGGCACAGGCGGAGATTGGCATTATCGGTGGCAGTGGGCTCTACTCGATGCCCGGATTTACGAACGTGCGCGAAGTAACCGTTGAGACGCCTTTTGGCGCGCCTTCGGACCCATTTGTCCTGGGAGAGTTGGAGGGGCGCAACGTGGCGTTCTTAGCCAGGCATGGCCGCGGACATCGCCTTCTGCCTTCAGAACTGAATTTTCGCGCCAACATATACGCCTTCAAGAAGCTTGGCGTCGAGCGCATCATTTCCGTTTCGGCTGTTGGCTCGCTCAAAGAGGAGCACAAGCCTACCGACTTCGTGATGCCGGACCAGTTCATCGACCGCACCTTTCATCGCGCCTCGACCTTCTTTGGCGAGGGCATTGTGGGCCACGTGGCCTTTGGCGATCCGGTCTGCGCCACCGTCGCAAAGGCAGCAGCCGAGGCTTGCGCGACGGTGGGCGTCGTGGGCAAGCTGGGCGGGACGTATGTCTGCATGGAGGGGCCGCAGTTTTCGACGCGTGCCGAATCGAATCTCTATCGCAGTTGGGGTGCGGACGTGATCGGCATGACCAACCTGCAGGAGGCCAAACTGGCCCGCGAGGCGGAGATCTGCTACGCGACTGTGGCGATGGTGACGGATTACGATTGCTGGCGCGAGGGGCACGATGCGGTGACCATCGAAGAGATTGTCGGCGTGCTGCACAAAAACGCAGCGAACGCGGCGTTGGTTGTGAAGGCCGCGGTTGCAGCAATGCCGCGTGAGCGAAAGTGCGCTTGTGTGTCGGCGGCAAAGTACGCCGTGCTGACTGCGCCGGATGCGATTCCGGCAGAGGCTAAGGAGCGGCTGGGGCTGCTGTTTGGCAAGTACTTTGGATGATAGCGTAACACTGAACAATAAGGGGTAAAGCAATGAAAGTTTTTTTGAGTTGGTCTGGGAATCGAAGTCGTACCATCACAGAAGTATTCAAAATATGGCTCCCCAACGTCCTACAAGCCGTCCGGCCCTATTTTAGTCCCGACGACGTCACAAAAGGAGCCCGGTGGTTAACGGAAATTTCCAAGGAGCTTGAGGAAAGCCGTTTTGCGCTGCTAATTATTACGCCTGAAAATCAGGAAGCCCCATGGTTGCTTTTTGAGGCTGGCGCACTATCCAAAAGCTTTGATCGATCAAAGGTTTGCCCTTTACTGTTTGGTGGAATGGACCCCGCAGATGTGAAAGGTCCACTCGTACAGTTTCAAGGTGCAAAGTTTGGAAAAGAAGAGATGAAGAAGGTTTTGAAATCCATAAATGCAGAGCTTGGGGAATCTGCTTTAACTCCTGACACACTTGAAAATGTCTTCGAGAAGTGGTGGCCAGAATTCGAAGAAGGAGTTGAAAGGAAGATTAAAGAAGAAACTCTTAAGGAACTTGATAAAAGCAATGGAGAAGTAAAACGATCAGACCGCGAATTGCTAGAGGAAATCCTCGCACTTATAAGAAAAACAGCTATGGTGGAAATCGAGAGTGAACGAATGTTTGATTACCGTAGGCACGACGAGGCGTTACAACGTGAGTACCGTAAGCAGGAAATGGAAGAACAAAGACAGGATTTTATGCGCATCGCTTCAGAAATGAAGCAATTCATGTCAGAATCCGAGCGTCTACGACAGTCACTCGCTTCGACAGAACTAGATCGTTTAAAGAAGGCGCTAGCTTCCTCTGAACTGGATCGACAAAACATGAAGTTGATCGACCGACTCGAATAATTCAAAAGGAGAAAGAATTGTCCATCACCGTAGTAGGCAGCGTGGCATACGACACGATTGAAACACCGGCGGGCAAGCGCGAACGCTGCCTGGGCGGCGCGGCGACGTACTTCTCGCTGGCCGCAAGTTTTTTTACCGATGTGCGCGTGATCGCCGTTGTTGGCGAGGATTTTGGCAAACGGCAAGAGGCCGTCTTTCAAGCCCGCAAGATCGATACGCGCGGCATTGAGCACACCGCCGGCAAAAGCTTCTTCTGGGAGGGTTCGTATCTCGAAAACCTCAATGAAGCCAAGACGCACAACACCGAGTTGAATGTCTTTGCCTCCTTCGAGCCCAAGATTCCCGATGCCTACCGCGACTCGGAATTCCTTTTCCTTGCGAATATAGATCCGGTCTTGCAGCGGCGCGTGCGCGAGGCCATGCCGGATGTGAAGCTGGTTGCCGGCGACACGATGAATTACTGGATCAAGGATCATCGGCCAGCTTTGCTTGAAGTGCTCAAAGGCCTCGACATTCTGCTCATCAATGACACTGAGGCGAAGATGCTCGCGGGCAACAGCAATCTGGTGCTGGCCGCGCGCGCGGTGCGGGCGCTCGGTCCCAAATCATTGGTGGTGAAGCATGGCGAATACGGCGCGACGCTCTTCAGCGAGTGGGCGGGCGCAAAGACCTTTCGCGCGCCAGCCTTCCTGCTGGAAGAAGTAGTAGACCCGACCGGCGCGGGCGACAGCTTTGCCGGCGGTTTCTTCGGCTACCTGGCCTCGCAGCCCGAGCAGACTGCTGCCGCCTATCGCCGCGCGATGTTTTATGGCAGCGTGATGGGATCCTTTGCCTGCGAGCGCTTCGGCACCGAGCGGCTGCAAGCATTGACGCGTGCAGAGATCGACGAGCGCTTCAAGCACTTCCGCGAGCTGACGCACCTTGACTGAGCTTTCCAATCGCCGCGTTGCAGCTACCGAGTGGCTGGCAGTGTTGGCCTGCTGCGCGGCTGCCTCGCTGACCGCATTGGCATGGAGCTGGCAAAACGGAGCGTTGCTGAACTACGGCGACGCGGTGGCGCACCTGCATATCGCGCGGCGGGTCTTTGACTCACGCCTGCCGCGACTCACCGAACTGGGCTCCG
Source organism: Occallatibacter sp. (assembly GCA_050014335.1). GTDB lineage: Bacteria > Acidobacteriota > Terriglobia > Terriglobales > Acidobacteriaceae > Telmatobacter. The sequence continues at coordinate 3,249 of JBEKDN010000171.1, forward strand.
TCTGGCTGCCGCTGCCACACATACTGATGCTCCCCTTTGTGCAGATATACAGTTGGTGGGCCAACGGCATTGCGGGCGCCATTCCCTCGGCGCTGGCTTATCTGGCGGCCTGCGCTGGCGTATATCGCCTCGCGCGGCATTGGTTGCGGCCACTGCCTTCGGCGTTGGCGCTGGCTTTTTTTGCGCTCAATCCCAATCTGCTTTATCTGCAAACTACCGCCATGACCGAGCCGCTCTTTGTTTGCGAAATGGTCTGGGTTGCCGTGGCTCTAGTCGAGTGGCGTGCAGCACTCGATCAAGACGGAGGACGACAAAGCCGCCTTCTCTGGTTGATTGCTCTGGTGCTAGTGGCCTCGATATTTACGCGCTATGACGGCTGGATCATGGCGCTTGTAGCCTGGACCTGCATGGGCCTCACACTGCTGCGCCGGGGCAAGCTGCGATCATGGAATTTCTGGCTGGCGAGCATCGTGCTGGTATCCGCGCCTGTGGCGTGGTTTGTATATAACTCGGTAGGTTTCAGTGACTGGCTCTACTTTGCGCGCGGCCCTTATTCCGCCAAAGCCATCGAGTTGCGCACCATGAGCCACGGCGCTGGTCCGCCACATCCGGGTTGGCACAATCCGTGGATTTCTCTGCTCTTTTTTGTGAAGGTCTCTGAGATGGACGCGGCCGCTGCTGGATGGGGCAACGTGCTGCTGACTGTGAGTTTTCTAGGCACCGTGTGGGCTTGGCTGACGGCGCGGCGGCAGGCTTTTCAATGGGCGCTGCTGCTCTGGTTTCCGATTCCTTTTTATGCCTACTCGGTGGCTTATGGTTCGGTTCCGATTTTTTTGCCGCCATGGTGGCCGCACTCCTGGTACAACACGCGCTACGGCATGGAGATGATCCCGGCATTTGCGTTGGGGATAGGCTTTGCTGCGCAGTTTCTGTTTGCCGCTGTGAATGAGTTCAAGCCGCGCGCCATTGATCCACGCTGGTTGCGCTGCTCGGCAATTGGGCTCTTTGCAGTTGTGATTCTGAACGCTGCCCAGATGGTGCGTGAGCGCCCGCTGGTTTATGTCGAGGGAACGAAAAACATTCATGCCCGCAGGAATCTGGAAATTGAGATTCCACCAGTGTTGCGGGCGCTTTTGGCCGAGCAGCCGAAAGCCGTAGTATTGATGGATACTTCGACCTATCCGAATCTCGTTGCCTTTACTGGCATGCCGCTGCGCCAAACTATCAATGAAGGTGATCTGTGGATTTATCATGAAGCGTTGGCGGCTCCCGCCTCTCACGCCGCAATCGTGCTCGCGTTTGATGGCGATGAGATCGACCGCGCTGTGAAAGCGCATCCCGAGGGCCTGACGGCACTGCGGAGCTTCTCTACCTGCGGCCAGCCCACGGCAACGATCTACGTCTCTGACGCTTCTCTCTTGCATCGGAGACAACCGGACTCCACAAGCCTGCAGGAGCAGTGATAGCATCGGGCAAGGAAACAAGATGAGCTTAACGCTGGCACAATTCGCGCAATCCTTCGCCTTCGACCAACTACAGCAAATGGTAATAGCGAATGGTGCCGTTGGCCGCCTGCTGGTGGCCTGCCTGTTGGGCGCATTGGTGGGGTTGGAACGCGAGTTCAGCCGCAAAGCCGCTGGCGTGCGCACTAATTTATTGATCTGCATGGGCAGCGCGTTTTTTACACTGCTCTCCGCGGTGCTGGCCGGCAACGCGAATCCGGATAAGGGACGCGTAGCATCGAACATTGTGCAAGGCATCGGCTTTCTGGGCGCGGGGCTGATTCTGCACAACCGCAGCCGCGTGAGCGGATTGACCAGCGCGGCCAGCGTCTTTGTTGTCGCCTCCATCGGCATGGCCTGCGGCGCTGGCCTATATGCCGCCGCAATCGTTGCTTCCATTATTGTGATTGTCGCGCTGGAGGCGGTAGGCTTTCTGGAACGGCGCGCAAATCTCAAGATTTATTCACTGGTATATGAGGCGCGCGGACTGGATCAGACTGGAATGCTGACGTCGATTCTGGACGCGATGGACAAAGCGGGTGAGCGCCTGACCGATGTGCGGAACGATGCCATCGGCGATTTGCAGCGCGTAAGCTTCGCGCTTTCCGCAACCAAGAAAAACCATGACCGGCTGCGCGTGCGACTGCTCTCTGAGCCAGCTATCAGCGCGCTATTTACCTTCCGCGATTTGGAGGAAGATTGATTCCCTTTGTGAAAGCTCATGCCTGCGGCAATGATTTTTTGATTGTCACCGAGGAGGCGGCAATGGAGCACGAGTGGGCTGGATTGACGCGGCATCTCTGTGCGCGCAACACGGGCGTCGGTGCCGACGGCATCGAGTTCTTTGCCTGGACCGGCCCCAACGCCGGCCGCATTCGTCTGCACAATGCCGATGGCTCCGTCGCAGAGATCAGCGGCAATGGCACACGTTGCGTCGCCGCGTGGATGGCGTTAGAAGGCGGCCTCAAACCGGGCGACGATCTTTACATCCAGACCGACGCTGGTCCGCGCGTCTGCCGCGTGAATTCTCTCAAAACAGGCGCGGAATATACAGTCGAAGTGACTGCCGGAATGGGAGTGCCTACCTTCGCGCTGAAGACCGTTACGCTACTCGATGGCTATGCGGTTGAAGGCGTCGAGGTCTCCACAGGCAATCCGCACTTCGTCATCGTGGTCGATAACCCGCTCTTTGCTGTAGCGGGACGGCCGTGGCAGCAGGTGGGCGCGGAGATTTGTTTGCACTCGGATTTTCCTTTGCAAACCAACGTGGAATTTGTGCATGTCATCAGCGAAAACGAAATTGCTATTCGTATCTTTGAGCGAGGCGTCGGCCCGACGACCTCATCGGGCACAGGCTCATCAGCCGCGGCTACTACGGCGATTGCGCTAGGGCTCGCGCACTCTCCACTCCGAGTGATTGCGTTGGGCGGCGCCCAGACCATCGCATGGAGCGGGCCGGGAAGCGAACTGTACCTCACTGGCCCTGCGTCGCTGATTGCTCGCGGAGAGGCGTGGACCGAGTGACCGCACTATTCAAACCTCATATTGTTTCCAGCAACGCCTCGGTGGCTGTGGTTTCACCGGCCTCCACGCCGCAACCTGAGCGCGTCGAGCGCGGCCTCAATGCGTTGCGAACTCTGGGCTTTGATCCGCAACCTTCTGAACATGCGCTTACTCGCGGACCGCTCTACTTTGCCGGTACGCCCGCGATGCGCCTCGCCGATTTGCATCATGCCTTCGCCGACGATAACTTGCGCGCGATCTTCACCACGCGCGGCGGCTACGGCTCGAATTATCTTTTGGATGAATTGGATCTGGACCTGATTGCAGAGAGTGCCAAGCCATTCGTTGGCTATAGCGACCTGACTGCGGTGCATCTCTGGCTGCTCGATCAAATTCATCTGCCAGCCTTTCACGGGCCGATGCTCTCGGCGGATTTTGCGCGTGAAGACGGTGTCCATTTGCCCAGCCTCCAAGCGGCGTTTAGTGGCAAACCATACACCTTGGGCGCATCGGAAGGCCTGCGATCGCTGCATCCCGGCCGCGCGCGCGGCATACTCTACGGCGGTTGCCTCAGCATCCTGGTAGCTCTGCTGGGCACGCCTTACGAACCGCAAACCGAGGGCAAAATACTGTTTCTTGAAGACGTCAACGTCAAGCCTTATCAGATCGACCGCATGTTATGGCAACTGCGCGAAGCGGGCAAGTTGGACGGCGTGCGAGGCATTGTCTTTGGCGAGATGCTGGATTGCGTTTCGCCTGGCGCGCCGCCCGAACTGCTCGACCAAGTGATTCTGAGTGCCTTCAGGGATTTTAAGGGTCCGATCGCTATCGGCCTGCGCAGCGGCCACGTTTCCCGCCAGAATGTCACGCTGACCTTTGGCGTCGAGACCGAGTTCATCGTTCAGAAAGAGGTGCAGCTGCATCTGATGGAAGCAGCGGTGAAGGCATGAGGAAACTGAGTGCGTTTCGCCACATTCACCTTAGCGGAATCTGCGGCGCGGCGATGGCTTCGCTGGCCGGGCTTTTGCAGTTGCAAGGACACCGCATCACTGGTTCCGACAATGCAGCCTATCCGCCGATGAGCGATCTACTTGCCGCGCTGGGCGTTCCTATCCTTGAGCCTTATGCCGAAGAGAATCTGAATCCCGCGCCAGATCTCGTCGTGATCGGCAATGCGCTCTCGCGCGGCAATCCAGAGATTGAGCGCGTGCTGGACGAACGCATTCCATTCACTTCGATGGCCGCTCTGCTGCGCGAAGAATTCCTCGTCGGCCGCGAGTCGCTGGTCGTTGCCGGCACGCACGGCAAGACTACAACGACAAGCATGTTGGCCTGGATTTATCAGGTTGCCGCACACAAGAAACCTGCGCTGGAGCCGTCGTTCCTCATCGGCGGCGTGGCGGAAAACTTTGGGTCGAGCTTTCAGTTGCGCCCCACGCGCACCTTCATCGTAGAGGGCGACGAGTACGACACGGCCTTCTTCGACAAAGGACCGAAGTTTCTGCACTACTTCCCTGACGGTCTGATTCTTACGCACGTCGAGTTTGACCATGCCGATATTTATACGGACTTGTCCGCCGTAAAGACGGCCTTCAAACGCCTGGTCAATCTGGTCCCACGCCGCGGGTTGATAGTCGCCTTCGACGGCAGCGACAATGTGAGCGAGTGTGTGGAGCGCGCACTCTGCAAGGTCGAGCGCTATGGATTTTCTGAAGCCTCCGACTGGCGCATTCGGGCGCTGCGTCACGATGCCGGCCTTACGCACTGGGAGGTTTGGCATGCGGGCGCTCTCTGGGCCGAGTTGGCAATGGCCATGGCTGGCGAACACAATGCGCTGAATGCGACCGCCGCAGCCGCGCTGGCCTTCGGGCAGGGCCTCGGCAAAGACTCGATCGTTGCGGCGCTGGCGAGCTTCAAGAGCGTCAAGCGGCGGCTGGAGGTGCGCGCCGTCCTCAACGGAATCACCGTCATCGACGACTTCGCGCATCATCCCACTGCCATTCGAGAGACGCTGCGCGCGCTACGTTCCGTTTATCCGCAATCGCGCCTGTGGGCGATTTTAGAGCCGCGATCCAACACGCTGCGCCGCAAAGTGCTTGAAGATGAACTGATCGCAAGCTTGCGCCTTGCCGACCGCGTTGTTCTAGCTGGTGTTTATCAGCAGCAGCGTATTCCGGAGGATGAGCGGCTGCATCCGGAAGATGTGGTGCGTGCGCTGAATGCAGCGGGAACCGAGGCCGAACTCTGCGCGGATGTGGAGGCAATCGTCAACAGCATCGCGCCGCAACTCGCTCCGGGCGACGTCGTAGCCATTCTTTCAAACGGCGGCTTTGACGGCATCTATGAAAGGCTTCCCGCTCGGCTCAAAGAACGGTTTTCTGACCCAACTTCGATGCCAATACAATGATTTCGAATCGTTTGAAGGGTACGGGCTTCAGCCCGTACATTAAAGCTGAGGAAAGTGGGCTTTAGCCCCTGA
>JBEKDN010000172.1:0-8700 GCA_050014335.1 Occallatibacter sp.
ATCCACAGACAGAACTGCGGTCACCCGCATGAAAAAGCGGCTTCAGGGTTTTGCTCGGAACAGGATGCAAGCGCTTCAGGGATCACCTGGGTCGCCCGCGAGCCGCGGCTCATAGTTGGGGCAAAGGGGGCGCGCATCCGCACAGAGAATCAAAGAATACCACCTTTTGCCATGCCCTGCCAAGGCAAAAGGTTTGGGGTCGGCCAGGGGCGTCTGGGGCAGCCGAGCCCAACTATATTCATTTGACGCGGGAAAGGGGGATTGGACGCAGGATTTGCGGCGAGCGGCTGGGTTTCGAGCCTAGGTTCTAAGACTTTCTGGTCTTCAAGGATCGCCTTATAAGGTGTGGTCACCTCTCAGAACCTGTCCAAAATATATATTTTGAAGGGTACGGGCTTCAGCCCGTACGTTGAGGACCAATTCTTGATCTCCGGCTTTAGCCGCTGAGGGAATTCAAACGCCGAAAAAGCATACCTCCAGGGCTAAAGCCCACTACCATTTTTGCCTTTAATGTACGGGCTGAAGCCCGTACCCTTCACCCAAAACCGAGTTATTGGACAGATTCTCAGGCAATGCGCCGCTTAGCCCGGCGGTCCTGGAGAATATGAACCACTTGCTCTGCATCTACAAGCTCGCCGCGTTGGGCCTGCGCGAATCCTTCTTCGATCTGAGCGGCAATGGAATCCTTGTCGGCCACCATCCAGTCGTCATTCCGATACTGTTCTTGAATGAATGCAAAGGCCTGATCGAGCACCTCATCCGGGCTCATGCCGGAACGGGCGGCACGGTCAAGCACCTTCTGTTGCGCGGGTTTGAGTTCGAGGATCATGTGCTCCTTTGCATCGTATGAGAATCGCGTGACTACTACTTTCTATGAGGTACAAAGCCAATTTCAGACCGGTGACGTGCATCTCTATCTTCGGATTCCCGTCTTTTTCGCAGAGCTTCTTCAAGAACGGCTTTGGAATTCTTTGGACTTGTAGAAACACCAAGCCAAGCGCCCATTAGTAATCCCTTGAGAAGGTCGGAGATGTTGGCACTCTTGGTAGCCATCTTTTCTCATTCCTTGCGGAAATTTCAGAACGGCGAAGTTCACCCCTGCCTCTTTATTATGCTCTCATCGGCTATTTTTGGCTCGGCCAGAAATCCCTACCGCTGCGGCGCATGCTGGTTGTGCAGCTGGCGCAGGGCGCGATCCATGTCGAGCTTTTGCTGCGTCAGCAGGGTCAACTCGGCAAAGTCGCCGTGGCGCTCGGCTTCGGCGATCAGCTCACGGAGGTCGCGCAGACGGCGCACGATAGCGCGCTCGTGGATCTCCTGGATGGCGCTTTGGACTTCGTTCTCTTCAGGTGGCTTGGTCTCGGCCAGCAGTGTTTCGGCAAGCAGGGCACGCTGGGCTTCATCTTCGATCACATCCATTGGGTCGCGGGCCTGGCGCGCGGCCAGCGATTGCAGAGCCGCAAATGCGCCCAGGTGCTCAAACCAAGTGGGCTGCTGGGCCAGCGCCTCGGCTGCCAGGTTGCGCGACTGCGCGAACTCGGGATCGTCGATGGCCAGCGCGCGCAGCAGCACCCGCTCGACCTCGGTGAGCGCCGTGGCCCGCGTCTCGATGTGGTCGCGGCGGCGTAGCGCGGCCTGGCGCAGTTCTTCCCGCAGGACGGCCGAATCGATGCCCAGTTTTTGCGCGGCGTCGGCGGCGAACTGGTCGCGGGCGAGCTTCTCCGGCAGGCGGCGGATGTGCGGCAGCAGGAAGTTCATCGCCTTGACCTTCTGCTCGGCGCTGGCTCCGGGGAAGGATTGCCGGGCGCGCTCGATGAGGTAATCGGACTGCCGGCGCGCGCCGCGCAGGGCCGCCGTGTAGGCTTCAAGCCCGCGCTCGCGAATGTATCTGTCGGGGTCGAGGCCGCCGTCGAGGGTGACGATCTTGATGGTGAAGCCCTCTTCGGTTAGCAGGGCAATCGATTTTTCCGCAGCGTTGCTACCGGCGGCGTCGGGGTCGAAGTTGACGACGACCTGCGAGGTGTGGCGGCGTAAAAGGGCCACCTGCTGCTCGGTAAAAGCGGTCCCACTGGTGGCGATGACGTTTTGAATGCCGCGCAGAAAAACCGAGATGCAATCCATCTGGCCTTCAACGAGCAGCGCAAACTCAAGCTGGCGAATCGCGGTGCGGGCTTTGTCGAGATTGAAGAGGACAAGACTTTTTGAATACAGCGGCGTCTCCGGCGAGTTGATGTACTTTGCGCCGGCTTTGTCGCCGGTTTCCAGGGTGCGCGCCGTGAAGGCGATGACGCGGCCGCTCTCATTGCAGATGGGGAAGGTGACGCGTTTGCGGAAGCGGTCGTAGATGGGGCCGAGGGTGCCGTCTTCGTGCTCCTTGGCGGCAAAGAGGCCGCTGGCTCTCAGGGTCTCGTTGTCGGCGATTCCGCTGAGGCGGTCGCGCAGGGCGTTGAAGCTGTCTGGCGCGTAACCGATGCGAAAGGTCTTGATGTTCTCAGGCGTGAGGCCGCGGCCGGCCAGATACTCGCGCGCCACGGCGCCTTCAGGGCCGCGCAACTGGTCTTCAAACCAGGCGGTCGCGGTCTCATGCAGTTCAAGAAGCTTGCCCCGCATCCGCGCTCCGGCGGCTTCTTCCGGCGAGGAGAACTCGCGCTTGGGCAGCGGTATGCCGCACTTGCCGGCAACGATGCGAACGGCTTCCGGGAAGCCGACGTTTTCAATTTTGGCGACGAAGCTGAAGACGTCGCCCGAGGCCTGGCAGCCGAAGCAGTGGTAGAACTGGCGCACCGCATGGACTGAGAAAGACGGCGACTTTTCTTTGTGGAAGGGGCAGAGGCCAGTGTAATTCTGCGCCCCGGCTTTGCGCAGACGGATGTAGCCTTCGATCACCTTTACGATGTCGGCCTGCTGCTTGACGGATTGGGCGAAGTCGGACACGGGGTCTGTATTGAGGATAAGGCCGGGGGGCTGGGCGGCGCATCGGCCTGATGCCCACAGTCGTCCCGATTGACAAGTGTCAGGCTACAGGCTACGCTGGAGAGGATGAAAGTTTGGAGCTTCTCTCACAAGGGCTTGAAGAAGCTCTATGAAGAAGACAGCGCGAAGGGTGTTCCGCCTGACACGGTGGACAAACTCCGCAAGATGCTCACATTTCTGGATGCAATGGCGGCCCCGATGAACTCCGCGATCTGCCGTCTTGGAAGGCGCATCAATTGACTGGAGATCGTAAAGGCGCATGGAGCCTGAGCGTGACCGCGAATCGACGCTTGACCTTTCGCATGGATGCTGCCGAATGTTAGATATGGGACGTGAATTTGGAGGATTACCACTAGGACAGGAGAGGGAAAACTATGCCCATCAAGAACCCGGCCCACCCCGGAGATTTTATACGAACAGAAATCATTCTTCCCGCAGGATTGTCTGTAACAGCGGCGGCGGCGGTGCTTCAGGTCTCGCGGCCCGCATTGTCCAGCCTGTTGAATGGCAAGGCTAATCTCTCCGGGGAGATGGCGCTTCGCATTGAAAAAGCCTTTGGCGTCAGAATGGACACGCTGATGCGTATGCAATCTTCCTACGATATTGCCCAGACCCGCAAGCGCGAGAAATCCATCCGCGTGCGGCCGTTTTCGATTTTAGCAATCAGCCAGTAGAACGCCGGCAACCCCGTCGAAACCGCTCTGCGGTTTGACGGTTTGGGAGAAGTCGCTCATGGGGTCTGTATTGAGGATAAGGACGCGGCCCTGGGCGGCGCATCCGCGCGATGCTACCTTCGGCGGCTATTTGTTGACACTTGCCCGCTTCACTCCTACGCTAGAAGCTATGGATGTTCAACTATCGATGCTTCGTATCGTTGGTCTGCGTAGCGTGATCACACGAGTTATGGCATTGCCGATGACATTACCCGTATTGAGGCGCCAGGGCGAAAGATAGCTCAGTGTGGAAATCTTTTATGTTACTTTAGTGAGCCAAAGTAAGGTGCATTTCGTAATATAGATAAATGCGGCGTTGGGCTACAGGTGCGGCGATAGTCCTCGGGATGGCTGCGGCTATGGCTGCCCAGAGCGGCAAGCCGGCGGTTATCGCCACGCAAGCGCCCAATGCGCAAAACGCCAAGACGCCGGCAGCCGCTCCACTTATAGTGCCGCTGCTTGCCGATCCGCTGCGGCTCAGCGATTTTTCCGGAATGCAACCACGGGTTGAGCTGAAGGATAAGCTGCTGAAGATATCCAATTTTATTCAGAACTATCCCAAAGACGGACAGCCCGCAACGGAGAAGACGGACGTTTGGGCGGGTTACACAAAGAGCGTTTTGTATTTTGTATTTATCTGCTTCGACGATCACCCCGATTTGATTCGCGGGCATCTGGCGCGGCGTGAAAATGTTTTAAACGACGACAATGTATCGGTGCTTCTGGATCCATTTCAGGATCGCCGCAGAGGCGTTCTTTTCATGGTGAATCCGGTTGGAGTGCAGGCCGATGCGGCGTGGACCGATAACCTCAGCACGGCGACGGATTTCAGCTATGACCAGGTGTGGGATTCCGAAGGGCAAGTAACAGACAAGGGATGGATGGCTCTTATTGCGATTCCATTTCGCAGTTTGCGTTTTCCTCCGGGCGGCGCGGATTGGGGCGTGGTTTTCATGCGCAATTTTCCGCGCAACAGCGAGACGGATAACTGGCCGCGGATTGCGGCGAATATCTCCGGCACTCTGAGCCAGGAGGGCACGCTGCGCGGAATTGCGGGCGTGACTGGGTCGCATAATGTACAGATCAATCCTTATGCTTTGGGGCAGAATGAGCGGACTCTTGAGACAGTGGATCCGCTGAATCCTTATTTCAGTTCGCGGCATTTGGAGGGCACGGCGGGCGGCGAGATAAAGGCAATTCTCAAAGACAGAATTGTTTTCGATGCGACAATCAATCCGGATTTCAGCGATGTGGAATCGGATCAGCCGCAGTTTACCGTCGATGTGCGATACCCGGTTTATTTTCCGGAGCTGCGGCCTTTTTTTCTGGAAAATGCGAATTACTTTATCACTCCAATTAATTTGGTTTACACGCGAAATATTGTTCACCCGGAATATGGCGGACGGGTAACGGGGAAGATAGATCAGACGAATCTGGGATTGTTTGCCATAGACGATCGGGAGCCGGGGCAGACGGTAGCGCCCGGCGATCCGCTTTATAACAAGCGGGCAATCGTTGCGGTGGGGCGCATTGCGCAAGACTTCGGGAAGAATTTGAGTATCGGCGCAATCTATACCGACGAAGAGTTTGGGCAGGGTTGGAACCGCATCGGCGGGGTTGACTTTACCTGGCGCATTACAAATAAATGGACGGCGCTGGGGCAGATGGTGGAGAGTTCGACGAAAGGCACGGAAGATAGCGGACAGCCGCCGACTTATCAAGCCGGGCCGGCGAGTAACTTTCAGTTACAACATGCTGGCCACGCTTTCAACATGCAATCGACCTATCAGGATATGAGTACGGGCTTTCAAACGCAGCTTGGATTTATTCAGGCTGCGAATTTTCGCAATGGACAAACTCATATAACCTATCAGTGGTATCCAAAGCACAGAGTTATCCAGAGCTATGGTCTGGAGACGAATCAGAACGTAGCGTACGACCATTTCGGCAATCGCGTTTTTCATTACTCGACTTTTGATCCGTTTTGGCTGCTGCCGCGCAATATTGTCATTGCGCCGCTGGTGGGAGAAAGTTCCGATACGGTAGGACCGCCAAGCTACTCGGCGTTAACTCATTACCGGAATTTCACGGAGAATTTTTTCGGGATCACTGCGCGGGGCGCGCCGTATCCGCAGTTGAATTTCAATTTCACGCTATTTCGCAGCGGCAATGTGAATTACAACCCGGTGGATTGCACAGGCGCAATTGCTTCAAATTGCGGCGTGCCGTTTCTATTGAATCAGGAAGCAGTGCAGGCGTACATTACGGTGCAGCCGCTGCGGCAGCTAACGGCGGACAATATTTATCTGCTGGATCGCGATCACTCGGTTGCGAACGGCGCATTTGTTTATGAGAGCCAGGTCTTCCGCACGAAAGTGAATTATCAGTTCACTCGGGCGATCTCCGCGCGCGTCATTGTGGAGTACGATTCGACACTGGCCAATCCTTTGCAGACATCTCTGCCGCGGACCAAAGAAGTGCAAAGCGAGGCGCTGCTGACCTGGCTGCCTCATCCAGGAACAGCTATTTATATTGGCTATAACAACGATCTGCAGAACCTGGGCCGGTCGCTCTGCAATCGACTTCAGGACAATTCCTGCGATCCAAACAATATTGTGCCGCCGCGATCACAGGTTTTTTTGGACGATGGGCGGCAGATATTTATCAAGGCCTCTTATTTATTTCGTTTTTAGGCATGTAGTTTCTTGGGTTTCGTCTCTCGATGTGGGTCGCGGGTGACCGCCGATGCCTGCCGGAATCCGTTGCGGAGAATTCGCGTCCATTATCATAGAGACTGCTATGGTATTTCCCATCAAGGTTTGTGTGGTCTGCTCGGAAGAGTTTGAACTCAGGCCGGGCAAGCCCGGCTTTGCCAACCGATGTCCGGCGTGCAGCGAGCCGGAAACTGGCGAGCCTGAGGCCAAGCGCCCCATGGACGCCATTGAGCGCAAGGCGGCCAAGGAAGCCGACGAGGCGCGGCGCAAGGCCATTCGCGATCTGCTTTATCGCAAAGAGAGCTGAGGAACGGGCCCGGGTGCCGGAAGGCCCCTTGGCCGCCGCAGATACTTGTTGCAACGAATATCATGCTCGCGCATCCAAATATCAGCAAGGCCGAGGAGGTTCCCCATGTCGCTTCGCCCCGTGAAGCAGATTCTTGAAACCAAGCCCACCGTGGAAGGCGCCGGCGTTCGCCTTCAGCGCGCCTTTGGGTTTGGTAAGACCGCTGAGTTCGATCCATTCCTGCTGCTGGACGACTTCCGCAGCGACAACCCATCCGACTACCTGGCCGGTTTTCCGTGGCATCCTCACCGTGGAATCGAGACCATCACTTACGTGCTGGCTGGCGAGGTGGCGCACGGCGACAGCCTGGGCAATAAAGGCCGCATGACGGCGGGCGATGTGCAATGGATGACCGCGGGCAGCGGGATTCTGCACCAGGAAATGCCGTCTGGCGATGAGCAGGGCCGCATGCACGGCTTTCAGCTATGGGCTAACTTGCCGGCGGCGCTCAAGATGACCGACCCTCGCTATCAGGACATTCCGGCCAGCGCAATTCCTGAAGTCACCGAGGACGACGGGACGAAGGCGCGCATCATCGTCGGCGAATTCTGGGGCAAGCGGGGGCCGGTCGAAGGCGTTGCCGCCGACCCACATTATGTTGACATTTCCGTTCCGCCCGGCAAGACCAAGCGGATCAAGGTGGAGATGACGCGCAATGCGTTTGCGTATGTATTTGCGGGGTCAGGAAGCTTCCGCGATGCCTCGGCGCCGCAAGCCGTGCTGACTGAGTCCGCCGTGGACCCGAACGCCGCTCCGGTTTACGATGCGCATAATCATTCGCTGGTGCTCTTTGACCGCGGGGATGAGATTGTGGTGCAGGCGGGGCCGGAGGGGATCCGCTTTCTGCTGGTTTCAGGCAAGCCGCTGGAAGAGCCGGTGGCCTGGTATGGACCGATTGTGATGAACACCGACGCTGAACTGCGGCAGGCGGTGGCTGAGTTGCACAGCGGCACTTTCATTCACCGCAAGTAAACCTTACGTGGATTTGCCGTTGGAAGTTATCCGTTTCTAGACTTCCAGCGGCAGTTCCCCAAAAAGAATCCGCTCAGGGGTGAAACCGCGCTGGCGCAGGATGCGCAGGCTGAGAGCGTCATGACGCTTGGCCAGGCGGCGGCCGTTGGCGTCTGTCACTAGGCGGCAGTGAAACCAGCCCGGATTGCTGTAGCCAAGCGCGCGGTTGAGCAGAATTTGGCGAGCGGTGGATTTAAGCAAATCTTCGCCGCGCACAACTTCCGTGACTTCCATTGCCGCGTCGTCTGCAACGCAGGCTAGCTGGTAGCTGGGGACGCCGTCGCGACGCCAGACGGCAAAGTCGCCAAAGTCACTGCCGGCGATAAAACACTGCGGACCGAGATTGGCGTCGTCGAATTCTACAGCCTCGCCGTCGGGGACGCGGAAGCGCCAGTTGCAGTTGCCTGGGTCTTGGAGTTCATCGTCCGGGCAGGTGGGTTGCAAGGTTGCTGGACGGCAGGTGCCGGGATAGATGGGCTCGTCATCCAGCGGCTCCGGATCGCTGCTACCCACCAATGAATTGCTTTCATGCGGTGCGCTCAAGGCGGCCTCCAGATCCTTGCGCGAGCAGCGGCAGGGGTAGATAAAACCGCCGCGCAGCAGCTTGCGCCATGCATCGAGGTAGAGCTCGCCACGCTGGCTCTGCGCATAGGGCGCGTATGGACCGCCGATCTCCGGGCCCTCATGCCAGCCAATGCCCAGCCAGCGCAGATCTGCAAAAGCAGCCTCGACGTAATGCGGGCGGCTGCGATCGGGGTCCAGGTCTTCCATGCGCATCGCCAGCGTACCGGCGGCGGCGCGGGCGCGCTGAAACGCTGCCCAGAAGGTGCGAGCGTGGCCCAGGTGCAAATAGCCAGTGGGGGATGGAGCAAGGCGACCGCGATAGCCGGAGGCCGGCGATGGAACTGTACTGGTCATGCTTCCACCTGCGGTGGGGCGGACG
>JBEKDN010000173.1:0-8683 GCA_050014335.1 Occallatibacter sp.
CGATGGGATGGGTGTTGAGGATAAAACAGTCGTCGACGCGTTTTCCGCAGGAGAACTTGAAATTCAATCCTTCTTGGAGCAGGCTCACCCAAGGGTCGGTATGAACGGCGCCCAACAGAATTGCATTTCCGTTTTTTAAGTCATCCATCCGCAGGTCGCGCGCATATCGAACGATCAGGTGATCCGGGACAACGTCAGGCAACTGCGACAGTCTCGATGTTATGTTCAAGTCCACCATACTGGTGTAGCGCTGGGTGCGGAGGTCTTCCAGATTTCCCGTGTCCACATCTCTCGATTCCACATTGGAGAAATACTTGCCGCTTACATAGTCGGTCAGCGTGGCAGGTTCTTTCGTCAGGTTTTGTAAGATGCCCAGGCCGCTGTCCGCCGGCACGATGAAGGTGTCACGATCCTTGGCAAACAAAACCGACCACAAGGGATGCGGCTTTGGGTGAGCAACAGCTGGAGCTCCTGACATCGACTGGTGCGCTACGGTCACCGCCAATAATAGCAACCCTGTTGTCAGACCTAGAATGAACATCTGCCAATCGAGCTTGCGCGAAGCGGTTGGTATCACAGCGGAGGAAGGTGGAATCACCTCAATTTTGGAGCGGGTTCCCGCGCCGTTCGGAGCCAAAGAATTCTGCAAGGGTGAATCATTTGCGGTCTTTCGCTGGTGAAACACCGGCACATATCCACCTCGGGGGATTTCAATCCAGTACGGCTCGCGCCAGCCCTCCCGCTCGAAGTAGAGGCCCAATCTCCTGCGCAATTGGACGGCGTAGTTCCGCACGATATTGTCGTCGCCGGGGTTGTAGCCTTGCGGACGTTCGAAGACCCGAACCCCAATCAGGTGTTCCCTGATCTCGTCCGTTCTGCCGCGCAAATGAAGATCGCAAATGTGTAGCAGAAATCTAGGAAGAAGCTCGGACTTGGCGAAGATGTCGCTCGACGCGATGCGCTGCACGAGTTGCCAGCGGGCGTCGCGCAGCGTTGGAGTGCCTTCCGGCCGTATTGCGGACTCGGATACAGATGAACTGGCCGACATAAAGACAACCACCTATGAGGAGGGAAACAAATCGTCTTGTTGCGCCGTATATCGTGCTTAAAAGGTCTCAAGCGTCCCTACTTAGTATCGCCCCTATCGCGAATGTACAGGTTTATACACAGTTAAAAGCGGCTGTCCGGGCGGACAAATGATCAACTTGGCAAATGTTACTCCTCTGTAAACAAATTATTGAACCCCTGTGGATCCCGCACCCGTGGCGGAGAAGCTGCGCGCAAAACCTTTCTCGTCGACCAGCTCACCGTGAAAACACCTTGTCGATCTCAATGGCCACCCCCATCATCGAGTTGTCACCGAGCGGCAGCGTTGTCCGTGTTCCCTGTGGGGCTTTGAGGCGATGAGCAGAATGAGCTGCTCTTAACCGGGAATCTCAATGGGAATATCGGTAGCGCTGCCGTTCTGAGACGCGGCATTCTCTAACCTAAGATTCACAACCCGACACGCTGGACAATTCAATGAGAATTAAAGGAGAAGGACATGCATCGTCAAAGTAATAATTTCCATCGATGGCTCGCGTGCGCTCTATTTGCTATCTTCTTTGCGTGGAGCCATCTATACGGGCAACAGGACTCAGGCGGCATTCTCATATCTGTAACAGATGCCAGCGGCGCCGCCGTCAAGGATGCCTCTGTCACGATCACGAACAATGGCACCAATGCGAAGTTGCAGGGCGTCACCAACGACATCGGGTCCTGGATGGCTTCGCCTTTGCCGGTTGGCGACTACACTGTGACCGTGGAACGGTCTGGATTTCAGAAGGCAGTGGCGGCGCATGTGACTGTAGAAGTGCAACAGGCTACGCGCGTCTCCATCGCACTGGTCATCGGCAATGTTGAACAGCAATTGCTCGTCAGGGCGGAGACGCCGTTATTGGAGACCGAGGCCAGCGAGGTCGGCCAGGATATCAGCGGAACCCTCAAGGACGAGTTGCCGGTCAGCGATCGTGACTTCAATAGGCTGGCGGTGCTGACTGTCGGTGTCAATTACTCGACTCCGTCCGGACCGCGCGATTCTGTCAGCGGCGCTTTCGCGGCGAACGGCGTATCGCAATACCAGAACAACTACGTCCTTGACGGTACGGACAACAACAGCTACGACCAGAACGTCAACGAGGGACGCACCTTTGCCATCGAGCCCTCCATGGACGCTATCTCCGAGTTCAAGGTCGAGACCAATTCCTACTCCGCCGAATTTGGACGCGACGGCGGAGCGGTGATCAACGTGCTGACTAAGTCGGGCACCAACCACTTTCACGGTTCCGGCTACGAATACTTCCAGACCAGCGACTTCAACACGAACGACTTCTTCGGCAAGGCACTGGGCAACCCCAAGACCGACTACACGAAGAACATCTTCGGGGCGTCCGCCGGTGGGCCGGTGTGGCTCCCCAAGCTTTATGACGGGCACGACAAAACCTTTTTCTTTGCCGACTTCGAGCGCCAGCCCAAGCGTTCGCCGGGTACCGTCAATACGGGACTGATCCCCACTCCGGCTGAGGCGTCCGGCAACTTCCAGGGCGACGCAACCATCTACGACCCGACAACAAACCAGCCTTTCCTGGGCAATACCATCAAAAACATTGACCCGGTGGCCGCGAAGATCGCAGCGGCGATTCCGACGGCCACCGGCCCCAGCACAGCGCAAAGCAACTATTCCCGCGTGCTCCCGGTCGATCACGACGATAACCGCGCGGCGGTGCGCATCGACCATCGACTGTCGCCGCGAGACTCGATCTTCGGCCGCTACCAGTACCAGTACACCAGCGATCCGCAGGTGAGTCTTTTCACGGGAACTATTTTGAGCGGCGACGTAAGCAACACCGCCAACGCGCAGGGCGTGGTGGCGGGCTGGACTCATGTCTTCGGCAGCAATCTGGTCAACGATGCGCGCTTCGGATGGACACGTTTGAATTGGATTACCGCTCCGGCAAGCGGTATTCAGGACGCCAATCAGGAAGTGGGCATCTCCGGCGTTCCACTGCAGGGCGGGTTGGCTGGAGGATTGTCCACCATTGTCTTCAACAACAGCAGCCTGACCGGCTTCGGCGGCTCCTACTCAGAGCAAGACCTGAATGGCACTTATCAGGGTGAAGACACCGCAACCTGGAACCCTGGCCGCCATTCGCTCAAGCTGGGCGGCATGTACCGCTGGGTCTTCTTCCTGGGCACTGCTAGTTCGTTTGCGCCCAACGGGGAATTTGACTACGACGGTCACTACACGGCCCACTACACCAACGGATTGCCCGACCCGGGGACCGGTAATGCCTTTGCGGATTTCCTGCTCGACCTGCCGGACCTGGCGCGCATCTCGGCGGTTCACACCAACGACTACCAGCGCCGCTCATATTCTCTCTTCGCGCAGGACTCCTACAAACTCTCGCAGAAGCTAACCGTCAACCTCGGCGTCCGCTGGGACTATGTCACGCCGGTCTGGGAGGCGCACAACCACGGCGCCACTCTCAATCCTTACACCCATGTGCTCAACGTTCCCGGATATACCGGGGCCTTTCCAAGCGCCACACAGGCCCAGATCAACAAGGGTATCATCACACTCAACACGAATTCCAACAAGTACTTTGGTGTGCAGCCGGACTACCACGACTTCGGCCCGCGCATTGGCTTCAGCTATCTGGTGACACCTTCGACCGTCTTCCGCGCCGGCTACGGACTTTACTACGGTCCCGAACAGCTCGGTCCCTTCGGCGAGCCCAGTCCCGGCTTCTCCACTCCCTTTCTTCTGCAGGACAGTTTTCAGATCGCCGATTCCAACCCTTCGACCATCAACACCGTCACCATGGACACGGGCTTTCCCTCCTCTGCGCTTACAAATCCGGGAGATCCGACACTCTACGCGCTCGTACCCAACCTTCGCACGCCGTATTTCCAGCAGTGGAATGCAACCGTGCAGCGGCAGCTAGGTCTCAATAGCTCGCTCGACATCTCCTATATTGGATCGAAGACCACCTCGCTCTATGTCACGAACGACTGGAATATCCCGGCAGCCGCCGCGGATAACTCCGTTCCCTATGCGGACAGGCAGCCGTTCCCGAACGTGGATGCCAATGGAAATCTCACGCCGGGAGCCGCCATTCAGGGCGCATCCAATCAGGGTATGGGCAACTACCACGCGCTTGGTGTCAAATTGCAAAGCCACTTGCGAAACGGCTTGTCGCTGATCAGCGCTTACACGTGGAGTCACGACATTGACGACATTACTAACTCCGGTCTGAGCGTAGGCAACAACGGCCGCGCCAGCTATCCCAATCAACAACTCACGCTGCAGCGCGGCAACTCCGACTGGAATATCGCGGATCGCTGGGTTACGGCATTTCAATACGACCTGCCGTTTGGCCGCGGACGCAAGTACGGCAGCAATCTGAGCCGGGTAGCCGACGCCTTCGTTGGCGGCTGGCAAACCGGCGGCATCCTCACCGTCGAGAGCGGCCCATGGTATACAGTCAACCAAAACTACGATACCGCTCATAACGGTTTGACGAACTACTGCGGCACCTGCAGGCAGAGGCCCGACGCCGTGTCGGGTCAGAACGCAAACAACGGGCCGCGTAAGGTCGACCCGACCAACAGCACCGTTCACTGGTTCAATATCGCTGCATTCACCGAAGCCACGAATGGGACCGTGGGCGACCTGCGGCGCAATACGGTCGTTGGACCGGCCTACCGCAATTACGATGCTTCTCTCGGCAAAGTATTTACGCTGTGGAAAGGCTCAACTTTCCAGATGCGCATGGAAGCCTACAACGCAACCAACACGACCAACTTCCTGGCCACCAGCGGCAGCACGAGTCCTTCCGGTTTCTCGTTTGGCAACAATAATAACTTCGGCGACTTGACCGCGGACCGCGGTGGCCGAATCGTGCAATTGGCCGGTCGGTTCACTTTCTAGCCAGCATTCTCAGTCTGCTTGCAATACCTATCCGCGGGAGGGAAACAACACCATGATCGATCGCCGGCAGTTCAGCACACTCGCCCTAACATCGCTCGGAGCGACGCTGACCCGAAACCTTTGGGCGAGCGAAGCCCGTGTTACTCCCTCCCCGCGGTACTTCTACTTTGCGGTAATCGCCGATACGCACATCATTGACAGCTTCTACAAGGGGCCGGAGAATAGCCCGGAAGACACTGAAAGCATTTTCCACACAAGCGAGCGGCTGACAGCCGCTCGCGATCTTATCAATAGCCTGACGCCCCTGATCGAATGCGTCTTTGTCGTCGGAGATTACTTCCATGATTACCCTTCGCCGGAGTTTGATTTTTACTTCAAGAACAGGACCCGACTCGACATTGCGAAGGAAATCACTGATGGATTCCACATGCCTGTACATGTGGGTTTCGGCAATCACGACTACGACGTCCCTCGCGTTTCGCGCGAGGTAAGTCATGAGTTGTTTGCCGCAAAGTTTCAACTCAAACCTTATTACACTGTCGAGCACAAAGGGTGGAA
This sequence comes from Occallatibacter sp., assembly GCA_050014335.1. Lineage (GTDB taxonomy): Bacteria > Acidobacteriota > Terriglobia > Terriglobales > Acidobacteriaceae > Telmatobacter. The sequence continues at coordinate 5,528 of JBEKDN010000173.1, forward strand.
GTTCATCCATCTGAATAACGCGCTGGGTGACACATGGAAACCCGGCTCCAGCGTCTACGATCTGGAAACCGGATCGTTTGGAGAAGAGCAGCTTAATTGGCTCGAAGCGCGACTTCGAGAAGATAAGCCGACGTTCGTCTTCACTCATTTCCCACTCTGGAGTTGCGCTTCGTCGGAGATTCTGGATTACGGATTGCATCCGCTTTTACGCAAATACAAAGAGACCGTTCAGTTGGTGGTCACGGGGCACTGGCATAAGTGGATCGATTTTGCGCATACCTTCGGGCCGCAGCATTACGTCATGGCTGCAACACGGTACGACCCAAATGCATACATGCTGATGGAAGTGGATACGAAGCTGCAAACATGGCGATTCATGAATGCGAGCCTTGTGGAGTGGTCAACCCATTTCAGCAAAGCGTACCACCCACCAGACACCGGATCGCCCGGCCTCTAATGCCCACTCAGAATCTTCGTCTCATCTGGACAACCGTCAAATCCGCGATCCACGGTGCTTCTTGAATTGCTACCATCACAAACAGTACCGGGCTCTTTGCGCGTACACAATCAATCTTTCGAGAGGGAATTACCTTCTTCCGCCATGCTCTCCACAAACCGGATTTCAATCTTCCTGCCTCTCATCTCGGTGCTTCTCTCCCTCACTCAACCACCTTTATGCCGCGCTCAATCGGACAACGCGGATCTTCGGCCTGCGCAAGCCGCGTTACGGAGGTTGCTCCCGTCGCTCTTTTCACAGATCACCCTGTCGCCTCTGCAACGAGCCCACGGGCGCGACACCTTTCGTATCACTGGTACGGCGGGTCATATCAGGATCGCAGCAACAACAAACAGCGCTGCGCTTTTCGGTGTGAATTGGTACTTGAAATACGTCGCCCATCTTCAACTATCCACTAATGGCGACCAACTTGCGCTTCGCGGTCTATTGCCGGCGCCGGCTGACGCGATTGAGCATTCGGCGCTGTATCCCTATCGCTATGCACTCAACCAGAACAGCGATGGTTACTCTACCCCGTATTGGGGTTGGCTCAGATGGCAGCGCGAGATCGATCTGCTAGCCGCAAGCGGCATCAATGCCATGCTGATCGAGCGCGGCATGGATACGGTGCTCTACCGGACCTTTCGCGATTTCGGTTACTCGGACACTGCAATTCGGAACTGGATTACACAGCCGGCCCACCAGAACTGGCAGTTGATGGGAAACATGTGCTGTTTCAACGGACCCATCTCCAGGGCACTTCTCGCTAAGCGTGCCCGTTCGGCAAAGCGCATCGTCGCGCGGCTTCGAGAGCTGGGTATTACGCCTGTTCTGCCCGGCTATTACGGCATGGTCCCGGCGGACTTTGCTGAGCGTCATCCAGAAGCGCATATCATTGCTCAAGGCAACTGGAACGGCTTTGCGCGTCCATCATGGCTCGATCCACGCGATCCTCTATTTACCAAGGTTGCAGCATCCTTTTACCGGCACGAGCGCGAAATCTTCGGCGATACTTCGATCTATGACATGGAGATATTTCAGGAAGGTGGAACCGCAGGCAACGTCCCAGTAGCCGCTGCCGCTCAACGAATTCAGCAATCGCTCAATAACGCCCATCCCGATGCGATGTGGATGCTGCTGGGCTGGCAAAGAAATCCGTCGCCCGAACTGATTTTCGGCGCAGATCGCAGCCACTTGTTGATTATCGATCTCGATCAAGGCCGTTCTCCGCGAGAGAAACGAGAGTCCGACTTTGGCGGAGCGCGCTATCTTTTTGGCGGCTTGTGGGCATTCGGTGGACGCACGACCTTGGGTGCCAATCTCTATGACTATGCGGTGCGTCTCCCCGCAATGGGTATCCGCGAAGGAAGCCGAATGGCGGGCACAGCGGTCTTTCCGGAGGGTCTGGACACTAATCCCGTTGTCTTCGATCTATTTACAGAAATGGCCTGGCGCACCAAAGCCGTCGATCTTCCGAGCTGGATCGCGGCCTATGCGACGCGACGCTACGGCGGCTACGATGCCCATGCGCAAAAGGCATGGAAGATCCTGATGCAGACTGCGTACGGCCAGCACGCCGACGGGATCCTCGGCCATGGCGAGCGCGACGCGGCGCCGGAATCGCTTCTCGATGCGCAACCCAGTCTCACTGCTCAGACAGCCTCTTCGTGGTCGCCTGACGCGCTCCGCTACGATCCAGCCCAGTTCAACGGAGCTCTCGCCGAGTTACTCCAGGTCAAAGCACCCCTGCAAACAAGCGACACTTACCGGTACGATCTTGTGGACGTGGGTCGACAAGCCCTGGCGAACTGGAGCCGACAAACACTCCCTCAGATCAAAGACGCTTTCGACCGCGGAGATTGTTCGCGCTTCCATGCGCTCACCAGTCGGTGGTTGTCCATAATGGATGTCGAAGATCGATTGCTTGCCACCAACCGCTATTTTCTGCTTGGCCCGTGGCTCGGCGCGACCGCTCCATGGGCTGAAAGCAGCCGCGAGCGGGCTCAATTGGAATATGACGCGCGCTCCATTCTCACCACCTGGGGAGATCGCCAGGCGAGCGAGTCCGGCCTGCACGACTATGGAAACAAGGATTGGTCGGGCCTGACGCATGATTTCTACAGAATGCGCTGGCAGGTCTTCTTTGCGGATCTCGGACATTCGCTCGAGTCTGGAACTCCACCCAAGCCCATCGATTGGTTTGCCCTCGGAGACGCGTGGAATCGACGTGCGCGACAGTATCCGGTACATCCCGTGGGAAACTCCCATGCAATTGCAGAACAAATAGGCAAGGAACTAGAGATTTCTATATCAGGGCGTTGAGAGCAGTGGTCTTACTTTGGTCGGAGTCACCTGTCCGGAAAGATCTCAGATGGATAAATGGCGGCTCGGCTAGCGCCCTCATTTAACTGGAATCAAACCGGCCGACAATTCCAGTGGCCAGGATCTGGTCGTGGATAATTGACACGATTTGCCAAACAAATTCTCAACGCGAAAGATTGGGGGTAATCAATCCAGAATCAATAGTATACCGAAATCTGGAAGGATGATTAACGGCAAACGCCGCAGGCTCCGCGAACATCCCTGACCAGGAATACCCCAAGTAGCGGGGAGGCTATTTCTGCGGCGGAAGCCAGCCGTGGAGCCGCATCCAATTCTCC
>JBEKDN010000174.1:0-8672 GCA_050014335.1 Occallatibacter sp.
CAAATCCCCAAAGGAGATCCTATGAACCTCACACTTGAACCCGAAGTGACAACCTGGCCCGAGACTCATTACGTATTTGTGGAGAGAAGCGGGCCCTTCCAGAAAGCCGCTCCCGATGCCTGGACCACGGCGCACAGCCTTGCTCCGCGGGTCAAAGAGCACAACCAGATTGCCGGCTACATGACGCTTTACAAGATAGGTCCGAAGGTCTATCGCGCGGGCTTCTCGCTGGCGGCGCCGCCGAAGGAACTACCGGAAGGCCTTACGTACGAAAAATTCGCTGGCGGCAAATATAGCCGCTTCGTGTTGACCGGCCCGTATGACAATTTGCCCGCGGCATCGGGCCGCGTGTGGGAGATTGTCGCTGAGAAAGCGATTCCGGTACGGGACGACTTCAGCATTGAGCACTACATAACCGATCCGAACTTTACTCCCCCGGATCAACTGCTTACCGAGATTCTGGTTCCGACGGCATAGCGGCATGTCTGCGTGATAAGTGGCTTCCCGGGTGTCAAAAGCGGAACCTGGGCACCCGGCCGCGCACCGGCGCTCTAGATCGGCTTCTCCAGAATGCACACGATTTGAGCGCTGGTGCGATTCCAAATCACGAGGAGGTTTCATCATGTCAACTACGACCATGAACGTTGAAGTTAACGAGGATGAGATCGCGATTCAGGATCTCATTGCGACTCTTCACCAAGCGAACCACGACAAGAATGCCGAGGCGTTTGCCGCAGGTTTCGCACCCGGCGCGGCAATCTTCAGCCTTGCGCCGCCGCTGGTTCATCACGGGATCGATCTTGAGGAAAAGCAAGCCTGGTATGACAGCTGGGAGACACCCGTTGAGATCGAGTCGCGGGAGTTCAAGATCACAGTCAGCGGCGACTTTGCCTTCGGGTACGGCTTTCTGCGCATGAGCGGGACGAAGAAGGGCGCGGAAAGGGCGGTGAGCTTCTGGATGCGCGAGACGGTTTGCCTGGAGCGGCACGGGAGCGGGTGGCGCATTGTGCACGAACACACGTCGGTGCCGTTCTATATGGACGGCAGTTTGCGTCCGGCCTTCGACTTGAATCCGTGAGATTGGCTTGAATCAAAGACCGTACAATTGATGCGGGAGCCCTCATGGAAAAGAAGGCGCAGCATCCGCATCGGCGATGGAATCCGCTGCGGCAGTCGTGGGTATTGGTTTCACCGCATCGCACGCAGCGGCCCTGGCAAGGCGAGGTGAGCCAGAAGGCTGCTCCGGCTGGCGTGGAGTACGATCCTCACTGCTACCTGTGCCCTGGCAATCAACGGGCAGGCGGGGCGGTAAATCCGGCTTATGAGAGCGTCTTCTCCTTTGTGAACGATTACTCGGCGATGCTGCCGGATGCTCCTGCCATCGCCGCGCCTACTGTGCTTGCGCCACCGGCTTCGCCGCTGCTTGTGGACGAACCGGCGCGCGGATTGTGCAAGGTTCTGTGCTTCCATCCCGACCATAGTTTGACGCTGGCCCGCATGAAGAGCGCTGAGATTCGCCGCGTGGTGGATGCGTGGACTCAGGAGTACGAAGCGCTTTCCGCCCTGGACTGGATTGAGTATGTGCAGATCTTTGAGAACCGGGGCGCAATGATGGGTTCGAGCAACCCGCATCCCCATGGGCAGATCTGGGCCACGGGTTTTATTCCGGACGAACCGGCCGCCGAGGGCCGCGCGCAGAGCGATTACCTGGCGCGCACGGGGCATTGCCTGCTCTGCGACTACGTTGAGACGGAGCGCACAGCCGGGGAGCGCGTGATCTTTGAGAATGAGCACTTCTCGGCTCTGGTTCCGTGGTGGGCGATCTGGCCGTTTGAGGTGCTGGTGGTAAGCCGTCGCCATCTGGGGGCGCTGCCGCAGTTGACGTCGGAGGAGCGCGACGGGCTTGCCGATATTTTGAGGAGACTGACGACCCGCTTCGACAATCTCTTTGAGACCAGCTTTCCGTACACGATGGGATTTCATCAATCGCCAACGGATGGCGGAGAGCATGACGAATGGCATTTTCATGCGCATTTTTATCCTCCGCTGCTGCGCTCGGCCACGGTGCGGAAATTCATGGTTGGCTTTGAGATGTTGGGAATGCCACAGCGGGATATTACCGCCGAGGAGGCCGCCGAGCGGCTGCGCGGGTGCCCGGAGACGCACTTCTGGCCGCGAGACTGAGTGACACTTGGAATTCCCGCACCCGGCAGCGTAAACTGGCGCTGACTGCAATTGAGGTGTCCGCAAATGCGTTTACTGCCATGGACCGTTCTTTTTATCGCGCCAGCGCTGTGCGCGCAATCCGGCCTGCGGCCGCTTGCCGCGGGGATGGCCGCCACGCCCGCTTCGCCATCGATTGCCAGCGCGCCCGACCCCGCCATTGCCGCGGTGATTGCGGCTGTGATGCCGCGCGTGGCCGCTTGGGGACCGGTGAAGGGAGCGCCGTTTTCCGCCACGGAGACGACGGTGCACGAGCAGACGCTCTCCGACGGAACGGTGATTAAAAGCACGGTTGAGGTGCGGCTGTGTCGCGACTCCGAGGGGCGGATGCGGGCCGAAAGTGCTCTGACTTCAAACGGAGGGCAGCCGGGCCGCGTCATTACTGTTTGGAACCCGCTTGAGGGGAAGGCGGTGACGTGGGTATCAGCCAGCCAGACAGCCAGCTTTACTTCGATAAGTCTATTGCCGGAGGCGCAACTGAACAGCCTGATGGCTTCGATTGGGCCGCACGGCGGGGCCGCGACGAATACATCGAGCCAGACGGGGGCGAATCAGCAAACAGAGAGTCTTTCCGCCGAGACGATCGGAGGCGTGGAGGCTACCGGGACTCGTGTGACGCAGGTTGTGCCAGCCGGGACGGTGAACAACGACCGCGACTTCACGGTGACCGCGGAGAGCTGGATTTCAGCGGAGTTGAAGACGACCGTGCGCCAGATGACGAGCGACCCGCGCACTGGAACGGTGACGACCGAGTTGAGCAACATAGACCGATCCGAGCCGGATGCCGCGCTCTTCAAGTTGCCGACGGGAGCCAGCGCGACAGATATCCCAGAGCCTTCAAATTCAGGTGCGGCGGGAAAGCGCTAGCTCAGGTGATTCGTGCCGGTTTATCTTTGCTGGGCGATTCCAATTCTTGGCGGGAACCGTCACAATATCGAGTGGACCCAATTCAAGTCAAAGAAGCCTCGGGCGGACGGCGCGCGCTTGGGCGCGGTCTAGTGCGACTGGCGATGCCTGCGCTGTGCGCGGCGCTGCTGGTGACCGCTGGAACGTGCCTGACGCAGGAGCTGCCGAACACCCCGCTTGCGGAGTCGCCGCCTCTGGCTGCAAGCGACACGGCATTGCCGGCGGCACTGGCGACGGTGCGCGGCGTAGTGCGCAACGCAATCACAGGACAGCCGCTGGCGCGGGTGCTGGTGGAGATTGAGGGCGACGCCAGCACGGGCGCGCTGAGCGACGGCGACGGGCGTTTTGAACTCGCCGGCGTGCCGGTGGGGCCACAGACCATCCGGGTGCGTAAACCGGGCTTTCATGACCGCTCCTATGCTACCGAGGATGCGGATTACCAGGACGATGGCCCAGCGCACAGCGTGTTAGTGGCCGCGGAGATGCCGCCGCTCGACTTCCGGCTCAGCCCCACCTCCGCGATTCACGGGCGGGTTGAGCTTTCTACCGGCGACCCGGCGCAAGGGATCACGCTCAAGCTGCTCAAGCAGGTGGTGCGCAACGGGCGCGCCGTCTGGGCACAAAACGGCGAAACCAGAACCAATGGCGACGGGGCTTACCGCTTTGCCGGGCTGCCTAGCGGAGTCTATGCGGTATATACGCTACCGGCATTTGAGAGCGAGACGGCGGTGAGCGTTGTGGCGGCTGGAGCGAAGCTAGTGCGCAACGGCTATGCAAGCGTTTTTTATCCGGAGGCGCGCGAGTTTGCCGATGCCACGCGGATTCGGCTGAAGGGGGGCAAAGAGGCGGAGGCCAATTTGCTGCTGACGCTGGAGCCGTTGTATACCGTGAAGGCCACGGCGATCATGCCGAATGGGAAGCCTTTTTCCAATAACGGCCCATCTGAGGATTCTTCCAACCGGCCGACCGTCGTGGTTCTTGACACAGCGGGTCATCAGCTTGCCTATACGGGGCAATTCGACCCGGTAACTCAAATGATTCAGGTCGACTTGCCGGATGGAGCATATACGATTGTCGTTCTGCTTAAAGGCGTTGAAAACAACATTGGTATAACAAATAATCAGGGCCAGGAACAAGCGAATTTTCTGGGGTTTATAGAAATTTCCGTCGACGGTCACGCACTGAGCAACCTGCGCATTCCGCTTTCCACGGCGCCGGGCTGGCCCATTCAACTGCGAACCGTGCGAAGCATTGCGCAGACAAACATGAATCAGGGGACGCGAAGTCTGGTGTCAGTGACAACGACCAAAGCCGGGGATGCGCCGATGGGCGAAACAGTTGGGGATTCAACAGCGCAGTTTGCAGGCCCGGAGTTATTGAAGTTAGCCGCCGGTCCGGGCCCCGATTGGATCAGCACGGATGTGAATGATCGCAGCCTGTGCCTGGATTCGTTCTCGGCGGGTGGGATCAACCTGGCGCGGGAACCGCTTAACGTGGCTTTGGGCGCGTCGGCCCCGCCGATGGAGTTGACACTGCGCGACGATTGCGGGATACTTGCGCTCTCGCTGCCCCCGATGCTGGCGGCCTTTCTGCCGGGAGACGAGCCGTTTTATACCGTCTATATGGTTCCGGATTTTGATACCACGAGCGACATTCCACCAATGAATATGCATCCCTCCTCTGGCGCCACGTTGACGGTGGACGGACTGACGCCGGGCAATTATCACGTTTACACCTTCGACCGGCCGGTGCGGCTGGAGTACAGGAATCCAGCCGTCCTGGAGGCGCTGCGCACGCAGGGGCAGGCGGTGACGGTGACGGCAGGAACGACGAGCAATCTTGTGCTGGAGGTTCCGCGGCGATGAGACGACTGATCGCAACCTGGATTTGCGGCGCCGCGCTAGCCTTGGCGCCGGGTTCAATGGCGCAAAATGCTGCTTCGACGGGGGCGCGGCCGGCTTATGCGCCGCCTGTGGCTCGCGGCTATCGCATTGCAGGGACGGTGGTAAACGCAGCCAACGGCGAACCGTTGTCTCGGGCTACGGTAACCGCGCTTATCGAGGCGGATAGACAGGCGCTGGCGTCGGCGGAGACCGATAACGAAGGGCATTTTGTGCTGGAGGGCCTGGCGGCGGGCAAGTACCCGCTAACGGCGTCGAAACGGGGATTTTTGACTTCGTATTACGATGAGCACGACGGCGGATTCAGCACGGCGATTGTGACCGGCGCGGGCCAGGATACCGACGATCTCGTCTTCAGGCTTACGCCGGGTGCTACGCTGCACGGCGTGGTCAGCGGCGATGGCGGCGATCCAGTGGACGGAGCCGAGGTGATGCTCTTCGCCAAGCCCCGCTTCCAGCATCCCGGCGCAAGAATCACGCAGGTGGGCAGCGCCCGAACAGACGACACGGGGGCTTACGATTTCTTCGAACTGGCGGCGGGCGAGTACCTGCTGGCGGTGAAGGCCGAGCCCTGGTACGCGATGCATCGCCCGGCTGGAGCGTCGCAGAGCCCGGAGAACGATGCGGCCGCGGCGCTGGATGTGGCTTATCCGGTGACGTACTTTGACTCGACCACGGACGAAGCTTCAGCGACCGCCGTTGTGCTGGAAGGTGGCGGACGCGAGGTGGCGAATGTGAATCTGCACTCGGTTCCGGCGCTGCATCTTTTCGTCCCAATTCCGGGGGAAGACTCGGCAATCCATGAACTCATACAACCACAACCGTCCACAATGAAGCGCACTGTCTTCGGAACGCAGGTTTCGACGGCTGTGTCGTTCAGTCAAGCGTCTAAAGCATTGGAGATGGCGGAATTCGACGGCGTTGCTCCAGGCCACTATGAATTGACGGAGGGCGATCCGCCAAGGATCATGGAGTTGGACGCTACGACGAGTCAGCAAGTGGACCCAAGCCTGGGTACGCCGGTAGTGAGCGTTAAAGGTAGCTTGCGAAGCGCCTCGGGAGCGCCGCTACCCAGCAAGTTAACCCTAATCCTCAGCCCTCTCGAAGTCGCGCACCCCGCGGACCAACTCGTCATTACAGCCACTCAAGGCAGCTTTCAATTCCCGTCGGTGCAACCGGGAAGCTGGGAACTACTGGCATTGAAGGGCGCGGGCACTGATGCGGCCAAGCAGGTGTCGATTGTCTCGACGACGACGGGAGGCAAGACCCACGCTGGGAATCTGGTCACTTCCGGCGACAAGCCACTGTCACTCACTGTAACCCTCAGCGACAGCGATACGCGCGTGGAGGGATTGGCGCGCAAGGACAAAAAAGACCAGGCGGGAGTGCTGGTCATGCTGATCCCCAAAGATCCGGCGGCCTATCGGTCTTTGATGCGCATCGATCAATCGGATTCAGACGGCAGCTTTTCACTGCGCGATGTTGCGCCGGGCGCGTACACGGTGGTGGCGATCGACGGCGGCTGGGAGTTGGACCGCGAACGCCCAGAGGTGATTGAGCGCTATCTTTCTCAGGGGGTAGCCGTCACAGTGACAGAGACTTCAAGAAAAGTGGTCCAGCTATCGGCTGCGGTCCCGGTGCAGAGCCGTTGAGCGCAATTCCGCCAGACAAATTGAGGCAGGGTTCATTGAATGGGGTCTGAGAGGATAGTCTAGGAGAGCAGGTTCCAACTGCAACCCAGGATGGTTGCGCGGCAGTTCGGAGGGCGCAAAGCCCCGGAGCGCCAGAGTAGACAGAGTACGCGAATGAGGAGAGAACTAAATTGAATAGGAAGTTATCGCTTTCGATTCTGGCCGGGTTTGCGGCCGTGTTGATGCCCCTGGCGGCGACAAGCCAGATTGCACCGGAGCGCCAGAAACGCGCTGAGACGGAGGAAGTTACCTACAAGTGGGAGGCCTTTGCCGGCTATGGGTATACCAGCATCAACCAGATCAACGGGTCGCGCTACGGATTGCAGGGGATGGAAGTGTCCGTGACCCGCGATTGGGGCAAGCACTTCGGTATTGCCGGCGATGGCGCGTTTTATTCCAAACCGATCTCCTCATCCACCCCGCTCAACCCGTGCCCCACGACGGCGCCTTGCAGCCCGAGCGTGGATGCGGTGCTCTTTGGGCCGGTGCTGCGGTTCCCTCTCTACGAGAAGATGGACGGCTTTATTCGCGTGCTGGCGGGTGGCGTGCATTCCGGCGGCGAACTGCAGACTCCCAATATCTCTTTTGCGGGGGGAGCCGGGGGCGGCGTGGATTACAAGTTGACCTCGCATTGGCTTGTGCGCGCCTCGGGGGACGATATCGCCTCATCGTTTTCGTTCATCGACAACACCGTAGCCTCCGGCCACGCCTATTCGCCTCATGTGCTCCGCAATTCGCGCATGGCCGTGGGCATTGTCTACAGGTTTTAAGGCGGTTCTTCAAAAGTGCAAACTTCACAACAAGAGTGCATGGTTCGCATAGCGATTGTCTGCAAACCGCTGAAGGAAGAACTGGCCGGGCTTTTGCCTGAGCTGATTGTCTGGTTGCGCGAGCACGGCTATGAACCTTTGCTGGACTGCGAGGGCGGCCAATACACTACTGCCGCGCCCGCGGTTGACCGCGCGGCAATGCCGGAGCAGGCACCGGCGCTGGTGATTGTACTGGGCGGCGATGGAACGCTGCTCTCCGTGGCGCGAATCTTTGCCGCCACCGGCACGCCTATCCTTGGCGTGAATCTGGGCTCTCTGGGGTTTCTGACGGAAGTGCGGCTGGCCGACCTTTATTCAACGCTTGAGAGCTGGCGCGCCGGTTGCAACGATCTGGATGCACGCGCCATGCTGTGTGCCGAACTGTGGCGCAATGACGCCCTTCACTCGAGCTATGAGGCGCTAAATGAGGTGGTCGTCTCCAAGGGCGACATTGCCCGCATGGGCGACTTTGCCGTCGAGCTGGACGGCAAGCGCGTGGCCCGCTTCCGCGCCGATGGAGTGATTGTGTCCACGCCGACCGGCTCCACAGCGTACACGCTGGCCGCCGATGGCCCCATCCTGACGCCGAACGTGGACGCGATGGTGGTGACGCCCATCTGCCCGCATCTGCTCACTCTGAGGCCGATTGTGGTGCGCGGCGACGCCTTGCTGACCGTGCGCGTGGAAGGAATTGCAAATCAGGCGGCGCTGACCGTGGATGGCCAAAAGCCGGTTGAATTACTTTTGGGCGACGAACTGCGCTGCCGCAAGTCTACTCACACCGTGAATCTGGTGCGAATCAGCGAAGGTGGTTTTTTTGAGGCGCTGCGCAGCAAGCTGAGTTGGGGTGAGCGGTAGAGTGCGTTTCAGGCGGAACGCTGCCGCATATTGCGCAGTGAAATTGCTTTCGCGTAAATCTCTATCAATTGGGTGTAATTGATTTCAGCGGTAAACCTGCTCAGAAACAGATTCCGGCAATTCAAGCGCATTCGCTGGCAGCTCTCGCCAGTTGGGAAACCAAGCGCTCCTGCGACCAGAGCCTCGATATTCCCAGGTGGGAAGCGATAGCCGTTGACGCCCTCCTCAACCAGTTCGCTCACAGCGCCCAGATCGGCCGCAAGAACCGGCGTTCCCTGAGAAAA
>JBEKDN010000175.1:0-8667 GCA_050014335.1 Occallatibacter sp.
ATTTTCTTGAGGATTCCGATCGCTCAAAAGTCAAAATATCACACATTACGGTATTTTTCCAGGGGGCGTTCTTGAGTTTTCGATTGATATATAGTATTGATTTAATTGGTTTTACTCTGCCTTTCCGTGCGCAGGTGAACCCTTCACTGTTTCACAGTGACACGATAAATAAATAGGGGGTGGGTCTCTTCTGGATTTCTTGCAGGATCACGATTGAAAGATGAAGACAGGCACGGGAGGAAAGCGACTGGGCGATTCATTGATAATCCGTAATACTAGCTCAATTACACGGTATGCCGTGGGCAAGGGTCAACGACTAAATTCTGAGTGGCCCATCGTTCGGTAAGAAGTTCGATGGCTGGCTTCTATGCAATTGGCTATCTAAAGCGGCTTATGGTCAGTTTGAAAACACGTTGGTCGATTCCCGGATTGATAGCTCCAGAATCGGCATTTGAGATATGGCGGTAAATATACTCCAGTCTTACGGCTGTTCTTCGGGAGGCGAATATCTGCGCGCCCGGCCCAAATGTGAACTGGTAATTGAACAAGGAAGAGTTGTCCACTGGGATGTCCCGGGACGAGATCACAATACCGGTGTTTGCCTCAAATGTTGGCTGAATCTTGTTCCGCTGAAATAAAGCTACCCTCGCCCCAATTGGGGATATAGCTGCTGCAAAGGTAGTTTCATCGTGGCCATAGACCGGATAGATTGGGCTGCACGTATCAGAACATTCGTTACCAAGCGGATTATTGTCCACCGCAATCACGCGTTTTGGCGTCATGGGAGTCAGAAGTATATTGCCGTTTATATTCGTCTCTTCACCCACCAATGTTGGGTCGCTCTCGCGAAAAATGGGGCTAAATTCTCCGTTGTAATCCAGTCGCACTCGCCGGCTCTGCCAAAAGCGCCGGGTATATTCAAATCCCGCCGTGAATGTCCTTCGCCGCTCCGCAAGACCGATCAGGATGTGACCGGAGGTCGGAGAATATCCCGCAGTGACGCCTAAGCTTTGCCGCCCGCCGAAAATGGGGCTCTCTTGTCCTGAGGCTGTTATGCATACTGCTGAACAAACAATGAATAAACAAAAAAGAGCCTTCATCGATTACCTGTTTCCAGGGCGCGGAGCGGTGTGTGCTCCGCGCCCTTATTGTTTTAATTACGGCAACTGTAGCGGAAGCGTTATCAATGAATTGCTTTCCGGCATTGTTAAATAGAGCATCGTTGGGCTAAGTTTCACGCCTCTGATAGGATACGGCGTTGTTCCACCCACCAGAACCTTCCCCGTAGAGAGCGCCGAGACTCTGAAGGTTGTTCCGTTCGCAGTTGCGACCAGATCCCCGCCGGAAGAGGTATAAATTGGTGGGTTAAATGCCGATTGTGCTGGGTATGCGAAATCGGATACCAAGCTTGAATTGGCGTAGGGGGCAGAATCGGCATCTATGGCGGACGGGGTGACTGAGTCGCCTGATGCAACATTCACCAGAGTTGTCGTCGAATAAGATACGCTGCCTGCTTTGTTGAAGGCTATGGCGGCGCTCATCGTTTTCCCATTGCTGGGAGACGATGCGCTTCCGTTTTGGAGTACTTGAGCTACAAACGCCCCTTGGGTCGTGTCGTAGCTCATGCCGGTCACTGTGCCGTCTATAGCAAAACTCTTCCAGATCGACCAATTCGGCAGGTTTATTAATTGCAGATTGCCTTGCCCTCCGACCCATAGGTTTCCGTTCGAGTCGAATGCAACGGAAGTTGGATGTGCCGCAACGGCCAGTGTTCGGGTCTCTTGCACGCTTTGGAGACTTATCTCAGATATCGTCCCGCTTGCATAGTTTGCAATGTAGGCTAATGTTCCAGCCGGATTGATCACAGCGGCGACCGGTTGGGAGCCAACTACGACGGTGCCAGATGGAAAAGGATATACGCCGATGCTGACCAACGAGACGGTGTTACTCCCGGTATTCACGACGAGAGCGGATTGCGCGCCAGAATAAGTGGTGACGCTTGTTCCAGGCTGACACCCGCCAACCGATGTAGTGAAACTCGTCGTGTAGTTGTTGTACGCGATTACGACTGTTGGATCCAATCCAACTTTGACCCGGTTGGTGGAGTTTCCTATCGCAAGCTCTCCGGTCTCTGGCAGTGTCACAATTGGCCCGCTCCATCCTCCGTAAGTAGTGGTCGGGATATTTCCAACGCATTCTTCGTATTGGTATGCAAAAAGTTGTTCTGAGTAAGATGTTATTGTGTTAACCACACCGGGGGACGCGAAATCCACGCCGAATGCGGAGGTCCATGTGGTGTCATTGTGCGCAATATAGAGTGGTTCCATCCCGTTCGTCGTCTGAGCAGTACCAGAAGGAAATTGAGGATCGGTGGTGATGACCGCAATATACGCACCGGCTGGGAGTGGTGCGCCGTTCGAGGCTGTGGGGTATGGAAAGGTTGCGCTGCTATAGTCCGACGCGACTGATTCGGCGGTAACATTCGCTGGGTTCGTGAGCGACATCGAGAATAGTCGGAGGTTTGTGTCGGAGGCGAAATATACCGGAGAGAACGCTGCAACCCGGACTGTTGCCGGCAATTCGTTATCAAGAACAACTTGCGGATTGACATCGGTCGGAACAAAATCGGGATTGGCAGGGCTGTTTTGAAAACAATAGAAATTCATCTGTGGGTTTGCGGGAGTCCAGAATACATCTGTGGTAGGTAATATGACTACATCTGTTATTTCATATGGATTGGCCAATTGAGGATAAGGAGAAATTTGACTAATGCAATAGGATGGATGTTCCCATGCAAAATCCCAATAGGCAGGCATGCGTGCATTCTGCACAAGATACTGTGTGGGCCACTCGTCAAGAATAGCACCGGCTTCTGCATTAGCATTTGTGTTAGCAAGGGTGACTCCTGTAAATTCGTAAACCGATCCTACAGGTGCGATATCAACTGTATTCAAAGGTGATGAAATAGGAATATCAGCGACCCACTCACCTGCTACAGGCTGTGAACCAAGCGGCGCAATAACAGTTCCACCGGTTGTGACTTTAGCAATTCCGGTGTCTATTTGTAAATTGTTGTTAACCACTTTCTCACAACCCACGAAGAGAAATTGTGTTATGCATAGTGTTACGATCGCAATGCAAGCTTGTATTTCTGAGGAATGGGGGGGTATTTTTCATTGAATTCTTTCCTGATACAAGATTGAAGGATAAATTCAGGCACGGCCGTGGGAGAACCGCACTATCCAGACATAATACATTCTACTATCCGGTATAATAAAAATGCCGTCTAAGAAAGTCAAGAGTAAATTGATTGCTTCAAGCCAAAGGGCCGCCCCTTGCAGGGGGCGGCCCTTTGGCTTGAAGCAATCAATCTGGAGAACGCTACTGTGCGGCGACAAGCGGCTTGGTGGCTAGCGAGCCATCGGCGTAGCCCTTGGCGATCTGGGCGATGGAGACGGGCGCGTAATCGCCGGCGTGGCCTGCCTGGCCGAACTGGACCATGCGTTGTGCGACGACCTTCTTCATGGCCTCGCGAGCCGGCTTCAGGTAATCGCGCGGATCGAATTTCTCTGGAGTTTCCGCAAAGACCTTGCGGATAGCGCCGGTGATGGCCAGGCGGTTGTCGGTATCGACGTTGATCTTGCGGACGCCGTTGCGAATGCCGAGTTGAATCTCTTCGACCGGCACGCCCCAGGTCTCTTTCAGATTGCCGCCGTACTGGTTGATGATGTCCTGCAAGTCCTTGGGCACGGACGAGCTGCCATGCATGACGAGGTGGGTATTGGGCAGGCGCTTGTGGATGGCGAGCAGCACATCCATCTTGAGCACCGAGCCGTCCGGCTTCTTGGTGAACTTATAAGCACCGTGACTGGTGCCGATGGCGATGGCCAGCGCATCGACGCCGGTCAGTTCAGCGAACTCGACTGCCTGATCGGGGTCTGTGATGTGGTCAAGGCCGCTGCCGCCGGCGCCGTGGCCGTCTTCAACGCCGCCCAGCACGCCGATTTCACCCTCGACGGTGACGCCGCGCTCATGCGCAAAATCCACGACCTTGCGGGTGACTTCGACGTTCTCTTCAAAGGTGGCCGGGGTCTTGCCGTCTGCCTTGAGCGAGCCGTCCATCATGACGCTGGTATAGCCCAGCTCGATGGCGCTCTTGCAGGTCTCAAAGCTGTTGCCGTGATCCTGGTGCATCGCGATGGGAATTTCGGGATTGAGCTCGGCCGCGGCCTGGATCAGCCGGAAGAGGTAGAGATCCTCGGCAAACTGGCGCGCGCCGCGGCTGGCCTGCACGATAACCGGCGACTTGGTTTCCTTGGCGGCCATCATGATGGCCTGGATCTGTTCCATATCGTTGACGTTGAATGCGCCGACGCCGTATCCGCCCTTGGCGGCCTCGTCGAGAAGCTGCCGCATGGAGACTAGAGGCATATAGGATTCTCCTTCTGTTTTGGAATCTGGTTTGAGGCTAAATCGGTTCTGGCCGCCTCCGTGCACGGGCACCTGCGATCAGGCAAACAGCCTGTCGGACGGCAGGAACTGCAATCATCCTTATGGTAGCAGAGATGCGCAAGGAAAAAGTGTGGCGCGGGACACAGGCGGGCAATGGGGGGACGGAGCGCCGGTTCGGGAGGGTGGGATCCGGTTTGGGGCGAACTGTTTGCGCTTCAGTTGCTCAAGCTTCCTCGGCCAGTAGAGATCCGCGTGTTATCAATGAACGCTGACGGTTTCAGGAATTCCTACTGACCGATCTGGAAGAGCGATGGCTGCTGAATAATGGGTGGCCAGAATATCCCAACAACCACCCAAGTATTGTATGAAAAGACTGTCCCCATAAAAAACCGCGTATCTCTTGTCGTTCCACAGATCTCATGAAGGTATTTCTTCTTGACGCTCTGCGCAGCTGCATGCTCGCTACCAAGGCGCTCCACTTCCTTGAGAAATAGGACGCCGAGTTCCCAATCCTCGATCATTGCGGTGTGGGGTTTGTCACCGGTGTCGGAACAGCGAAATACGTAGCTAAACTTGAATGGGAGGTTCATTAGCCCCTTAGGCTCCCCGTAGAACAGGTTGAATTGGTCAAGTACAGCCTGCCATTCCGATTTCCAGTTTCTATCCGTTTCCTCGATCGTCAGATCAAGAATTTCCACTGGCTTTACTATTCCGAGCGATGTTCTATCGGCATCATATAAAGCCTCAAGACCACGGCGCGTGTAATGCGGGAGGGGATCAATAATTGCTCGTCGCGCAGCCCAAGATGCGCTGGTACTAAGCGGTTCAGCGAGAATCTGGATCGAATCCAAATCCGGTTGACGGCTCTCCTTGCGGTCATCGTTGCCGAAGCCGCGTTGCGCTAATCCGATTTTGATCCATTGATACTTCTTGAATTGTTGGTGATTGGGTCTATATCGATAGTCAATCGGATAGAGCCGAACCCATTCTCCGGTGTCGGTGATCCCGGCCGTGCACACCAGTTCCTGATGACGTTGAGAGGGATGCGGGTACGTCATTACCGTGATCAGCACCTTCGTCTCGATAAACTGGGGTCTCACAGGTTTGTCAACTCTTTCACCGCAAGGTCCGTATCCTTCGAAATGGCAGCCGCAAGTCGAGTACGATGGCAACATTTGGAGTCCGCCTCCATACACATCAGTACCGACGGCTCTTTTTGAATCATGGAGGAAACCCTGTTGACCGATTCTTCATGCGCGGGCAGGATTTTCTCCTCGTAATAGTTGAAGAGGCGGTTATATGACTCTTGGCCGTCTAGGCCAGTTCTCTTGTCGGATGGTATGCCCAACTCCGGCACGTGAGTATATTCGATAGCCAAATCACGGCAGTGCCGGTCAATGGTGCTTTTATGGAACCCAAAACGCCGAGCGACCGGATTGCATCGCACATCGATTAGTCTCTTCACTCCGGCTCTTAGAAGAATATCCAGCAATCCGTCGAGCATCCGACCCTCATACCCGACTGTGAAAACAGCGGGGGATACGGTCGGGGCCGCTGCACCACGAAGTTTTTCATCTTTCGCATTGGATGTGTACCAGGGGTAGTCAGCATAGACCCGGGACACCAGGGTTGCAGTCCCGACGTTCCGAAATCTGCGCGTCAGTGAATCGATCTCACCTGCTACCCCCCGGTCGAGTTTTAACATTTCCGGTTCTATATTGCGTAGTAGTTCAACATCATTGCCCTTAAGTCGGACCCATCCGTCCCGCTCTATTGACCGCAACTCGTGGTTCAGCGTAAAAGAGTACGGCCCAAAATGATATGGGATGAAGTCATACAGATTCGACCTCGGAGCCGCTTCTGCTGTTTCTCGCAGAAGGAACGAAAGTTTTACAAGCCTCAGCATTTCAATCCGTCCGCCCTCATTGGCGATAAATCGAATCAACGCTCGCTGACGGTTGATCATGCTGGCCTCAATGTAATCAATACCGATACTGATTTTCAACTATTGCCCTCCGGCCACGCAAATGCTGGTACCATCCTTCGCAGCTTGGTAGCGAAAAGTGTAGGAGCCCGCTGCGCACCGCCGCTTGACAGCGCAACAACATCCTCCTAACCTTCTCTTATGGAGCTTCAGCTTCCCGAACGCCAGGCGGCGGGACTCGCCAATCTTTCGATACGCACCGGACGCAGCGCCTCTGAGTTGGCGGTAGAGGCCGTGGATCGCCTGCTCGCCGATGAGAGCTGGTTTGACTCTCAAGTTCAGGTGGGAATCGATCAAATTGCACGGGGCGAATTCCTGGAAGAGGAAGAGATGGATGCCCGCGTGGCGCGGATGATGCGGGCTTGAGACGGCTGCGGTGGTCGCGGGCCGCCGCGGACGATCTGGAAGGCATCGCCAATTTCCTCTGGCTTCACCACCCCTCCTTTGCCGGCTCCACAATTCAACGGCTCTATGACGCAACAAAATTGCTCAAGACCTTTCCCTATACAGGCCGCATCGGTGCCAAGAGCGGCACGCGGGAGTTGGTTCTTGCTCCGCTGCCTTATATCATGATCTATGCCGTAGACGATCATTCGGTTCACATCCTGCGCTTTTTGCATGCCTCCCAGAATCGTCGCTCTTGAATTGATTCACGAAGATTCTGGCGGACGGCCTGTTGTGGAATAATCTGCCGGTGAGCCTTGCGCTTCCTCATGACGGATTTCTGGTGGCTTGCGCCGCTGGGACGGTGCTGTTGCTGCTGGTGCTGATCGCCAAGATCCGGCTGCATCCGGCGCTGGCGCTGTGCGTCGCCGCGCTCACGCTGGGCGTGGCTTCAGGGATGTCGCTGAAGCAGGTTCCGCTCTCGTTTACCGGCGGCGTGGGCAATCTTCTGGGCCATATTGCAATCGTCCTGGGGCTGGGCGCGGTGCTGGGTCGGTTGCTGGCCACGAGCGGCGGGGCAACGGCGCTTGGCAGGATGTTGGTGGAGAACTGCGGGCCAAAGGGCCTGCCCTGGGCGCTGCTAGTGCTAGGCATTGTGGTGGGGATGCCGGTGTTTTTCGAGGTGGGGCTGGTGCTGCTGATGCCGATTGTGGCCGAGGCGGCGCGGCGCAGCGGACGGCCGGCGATCCTGGTGGGCATGCCGCTGCTGGCGGGTCTCTCGATTGTGCATGGGACGCTGCCGCCGCATCCGGCGGCGATGCTGGCGGCGACGCAGTATCATGCCGATCTGGGGCGGACGATCCTGTATGGCCTGCTTGTGGGATTGCCCGCCGCCGCGCTGGCCGGGCCGGGGTTGGGCTGGCTGATGATGCGGCGCTGGGAGCGGCGCAAGGCAAAGGGCGAGCCGACGGAAGCCGAAGAGGAGACGCCGCTGTTTGCGCCTTCAGAGACCGAGGATGCGCAGATTGAGCGCGTGGCGGCGGATCTATCTGCTGAAGCGAGTGTCGCGATAGAAGGAGCGCGCGCGCCGGCTGGGCCAGTGCGCGCGGCCGCGGCGATCCTGCTGCCGGTGGCGCTGATCTTTCTGGGCAGTTGGGCGGATGCGCTGGCCGCGCCAGGTGGGCTTGCGAATCAGATTCTGCACTTAATTGGCAGCGCGGATATCGCACTGCTGATTGCCGTGCTGGCAGCGTTGGCGACGCTGGGCGGGCACATGCAGACAGGGACGGTTGCGAGTCCCGAAGGCCTGCGCAAGCTGACTGGCGAGGCCTTTGAGCCGATTGCGCAGGTGCTAATGATTCTGGCGGCGGCTGGAGGATTGAGCGGAATTCTGCGCGACTCAGGCGCGGCGCAGGCCACAGTGGCGCTGGCGCTGGGCGCGCGGATGTCGCCGCTGGTGCTGGCGTGGCTGCTGGCGGCGGTGGTGCGCGTCTCGATGGGCTCGGCTACGGTGGCGATGGCGGTGACGTCGGCTGTGCTGGCGCCGATGGCTGGTCACGCGGGCGTGCGGCCGGAGCTGCTGGTGCTGGCCACCGGCACTGGCTCGCTGATTCTGTCGCATGTGAACGACCCTGGCTTCTGGCTGATTCAATCGTTCTTCAAAATGGAGCTGAAGGAGACGCTGACGACATGGACGGTGCTGGAGACGGTGCTTTCAGTGGCCGGGCTGGGGATGACGCTATTGCTGGCGGCCGTGCTGCGGTAGTCCGAAGCGCGCATGACAAGCGAGGAGGCGGCATGAGGCGGCAATCGTTGGCGGCGCTGGCGGCGGTGATGCTTTACGCGAT
>JBEKDN010000176.1:0-8628 GCA_050014335.1 Occallatibacter sp.
AGTTCAACAATCCGCCGCTTCTCCGCGACCGTTCGCCGTACACGCACCTTGCTCGTTTCCATGCCCTCATCGTTTCAATGTTGCCAGTCTATGTCGAGGGTGGGAAGACAAGACGCTTACGGGAGAGGCTTCTAAATCACGAGTCGCGACGCCGTCGGGCGTTCTTTGCCCGGCCTCCTCATCGCCTTGGCTTTTGCTTTTGTCATTTGCCTTCCCCTGGGGTGCTGAAGAACTTTAGGTGCGCCCCTCGCCGTGCGTCAATAGCACTGCAAGGTCGCCCAGTTGTTGGAAAAGTCGCCGGCCTCGATATCTTGCCTGCGGGCCATGAAGTAGACTCGCCCTCCATCGCCCCATTCCCAGTCCAGGTGGTCGAACTCGGAGTCGAATTGCATCACCAACTGCCAATCGGCATCAGCATCGCTCGGCTCTACGGCAAGCGAATCCTTGGATATCCACGAATCGCCACGACGGATGCCGTGGGCCAGCAACTCGCACTCCGAGCGCAACCGATTCTGAATTTCCTGGGCATGCCCGCCAAACCTGTGTACCGGGGGCCTAGCATCGGAACCGTCCGAATTCAGCCTTTCCAGCAACTCCAGATACTCTTTCTGGTTTATTAGCTCGGTGCCGTCGCTCTTTCTTCGGAGATATTTTTCCAGGGTCCACTCGGGCCGGGCGGTCAATGCCCGCTGGGGAAATCTGTCCTCTTCTTCGAGTTGCTCAGGGTAATCCGCAGGCTCCAGCGGCCCGCCTTCGGGAAAGAAAAGAATCCGGCATTGGTCGCAATCATTGGCGAGGTAAAAAAAGGCCAGAATTCCTTCCTTCGGCCAGCCGGGCATGGGGGCCAAGGCCTGCATCTCGCGCAGAGAGACCTGCCCCAGAAACGGTAGCGGCGTACCGCCCGCCTCGGCGAGTCGATCCGAATCGGCAATCTTGCCGCCCTTGCCCCAGGCCGGCCAGGCTACGTTCGCCGGAAGCGTTGGCTGACCGCCAAAATACGAAGCCGTCAGACGCGTCCCGGCCACTGTCTCCTTTCCGTCCTCGTCACAGACGTAGAGGCGCGCCGAGGGCAGCAGATAACTCTCGATATCCTTGACCAGCGGCTTGTCCATCGCTGAAAGCGAGTTATGGATTGTCGCGATAGCTTCTTCCCGGTCGCTGAACCCCAGGCTGGGCAAAGGCTGCTCACCGCCATCGTCTTTCACGGTAGTGGCGTCCTTCCCGTCTGCTTGCACCAACGGCGGCTTCTCATTGGAATTCTCGGAATTGCCCTTCGCGGCAGCGGCGGCAGCGCGGAGCGCCCGTTGCTCGCTTCCGCTGATCACCTTCTTTCCCCCCGACCAAAAGTCGTTGAGAAGAATTGTAGGACCGCCCTCCCACCAAACCTCCTCAAACCTGAGGCCCGTCAGGCCCTCCTGTTCGACGAGTGTTTTGAATTCAACCCCTGCGTTGGGCCGGCCGACAACGGTAAATAAGCCACCTGTCCACTTAACCGTAAAGAGCGGGGAATCAGTAAGTTTTTCAGGGTGAAACTGGTATCCGGCAGTTCCGGAACTTTCTCCATACAATGTATTATCCCTATCCAGGCAATCCAATTCCTTCAGCACATTCAGTAAGTAGTAGTCCACTCCTTTGAATGCCTCGACAGGTAGAATTTCGTTCTCCGCCTCCAGCATCGGCGCGAGGATCTTATGTGCATGCGCGTCCATCAGAAAGTTCCCGGAGCCCTGCCAGCAATGAACGAAATTTCCGATCCCCAGCTTGCACTTTTCTCGATGGAGTTTGAGCGATACCTTTCCCCAATGCGGCGCGAGCCTGCCTCTTTGATGCATCTCAATTCTGCCGTTAATCATTGGACTATGCCATAACTTGCTTTCGTGGTTCGACAGAAAGCATGTCTTATAGTCGAGGTTCATATGCACTTCAAATACCTTCATCCCGCCTTGTCCATTGCCCGCGATCGGCGCGCAATGCCGTCCGCGTTCTTCCCCACACACTTCAATCACCGGCGGCTTTTCGTCGCGAGCACTGGAATCGCCCTTCACGGCAGCGCTGGAGGGCTGATTCTCGCTTCTGCTCACAGCTTTTTCAGGAAAGCAATTGCGACGAATTGCAGGACCACCCTCCGACCAGACCTCCTCAAATGTAAGGCCTGTCAGGCCCTCCTGCTCGACGAGTGTTTTGAATTCAACCCCTGCGTTGGGGCGGCCGACTACCGTAAAAATGCCGGGAGCTTCACAACAAAAGAGCGTAGAATCCGTAAGCTTTTCAGGGTAAAACTGGAATTCTGCAATTCCGTACTCGACCTTGTCCCCCTCTTTCTTTATCACCTGTATCTTTCTCTTACTATCCAAACATTGCAATTTCTTTATCACATTCAAGAAGTAAAACTCCACGCCCTTGAACGGCTCGATGGGTAGGATCTCGTTCTCGGCCTCCAGCATCGGCGCCAGTAACGAGCGCGCATGAGCATCCATGAGGAAGCTGCGCGATCCCCTAAAGCAGCGAGCGAAGTTTCCGATCCCCAGATTGATCATTCCTGGCTCTTTTGTGAGCGATATGAGCGATACGTTTTCCCAAGATGGGGCGATCCTGCCATATTTGGCCAAATATTCCGCCCAGAATTTGCTACCTTTGTTCGACAGACGAAATGCCTGAAAGTCGACGTTCACGCTTACCTTAAATACCTTCATCCCACCTTCTCCTTCAGCGGGTGGCGCACCCAAAGTGTTTGAAATCTCGACCACCCCACAAAGCTGGGGAGGATGTCCCAGCCATAGTTGAAAGTTGAACGGCGGCGATTCTGGTTAGCCTCACCAGCACTAGCCGCCGGCACGACATAGATCCACAGCATTATCTCACGCAGTTGCTGACCAACTTATCTCAGGTGGCGGGTGGCGCACCCTAAGTTTCTCAAGACTTGACCAACCCACAAAAATTGGGTGCCCCATCCTTTCACGTTCTTTGTGAAAGGGTGGGAACCACGAACCTTAACCACCCTTTTCAGCGTAACGGAGACCCACTGGTAGTTGATTCCCTTGGCGGAAAGCTGTCCATTGCGATTCAATCTCGATCGCGCCCTGTTGGCCCGTTGCGTAGTGACGAAAGCTCGACCACGGCCAGTCTCCAGGTTTTTCAACCCATCCCCGATTGACCGGATTCCGATGCATAGAACGGAGTTTTTCGACTCGCTTCTCTTCGTTATGCACATTGAAATCGTAATACCGCCGCTGCCAGAACTGGACTTCGCCGCGTTCTTTCAGCTTGCGCGAGGTCAACTGCCTCAACACTTGAAGCGCAACCGACAGCGACGACTGGCGCGGCTCACCTACAAGCAGATGAACGTGCTCCGGCATCAAGACATATCCGGCTATGATAAAGCCGTACCGCGTGCGCACGGCCTCCAGTTCAAGTTCGAATACGCCATACGCACTCGCCCGCGTCAGCAGCGGCTGCCTCCGATAACAACTGAAGGTCAGGAAATGAAAGCAGCCTCATTGCTGGTATCGGACAAGTTTTCCCATCACGAAAGAATTCTACACCCCGGGCAAGTGGTCGAGGTTCGTGGACTCAAGTCAGAGATCGGAAAAAGACAGCAGGCTGAGGTTCGTGGTTCCCACCCTTTCCACGATAAAACTGTGGAAAGGATGGGGCACCCAGCTTTGAGGGCTGGTTAAGTTTGTGAAAAACTTACGATGCGCCACCCGCCTTCCGACCGATTTATCCGTTTTGATTTGAAATCGGCTCTCCGTTTGGGCAAAGTCACAGCGGCCTAAATGTGGATAAGTCCGCGTTGCATAGCCGTGACCACTGCCTGGGTTCGATCACTGGCATTGAGACGCATCAGGATGACGCTTACATGGCACTTGACCGTAGCCTCGGTGATGCCAAGTCTGGCGGCAATCTCACGGTTGGAGTTCCCTTGGGCAATCAATCCGAGCACCTCGGATTCCCGGTGGCTGAGGCTTGAGTCGCGGGTGCGCGAAGTGAGCGCCTGAGAGACAGGCGGAGGAAGATACCGGCCTCCGCTGTGGACTTTCTTTACGGCGTTGACCAGCATTTCCTGGGGCATGCCCTTGACCAGGTAGCCGGTTGCGCCAGCCTCCAATGCCTGAAAGATGTCCTCATCGCCTTCATACGTGGTGAGGATGATAAAGCGCGCTTTGGGGGACTGAGCACGAATGCGGCGAATGGTTTCAACGCCGCTGATGCCGGGCAGACGCAGATCCATCAGCGTGATGTCGGGTTGATGCAGGGCGTGCAACTTGAGCGCCTCTTCGCCGCTGCCGGCCTGGGCTACAGTCTCGAACTCCTTGCACGAGGCAATCAGCGCGGTGATTCCCACCCGCATGATGGGGTGATCGTCGACGATAAGAATCCGGATGGGCATCATAAGCAATCAGATTATAGAGTCTGGAGCATGAAGCGGTCAGCCATGCCTGGCAGAGAGAAGGTGATTTGGCATCATGGGGCGATGGCGGAGCGGGGGATCTCTATGCGCACCCTGGTTCCCCGATGGGGAGTACTTTCAATTTCAAATTTTCCGTCGAAGCGATGAATTCGTTCCCGCATTCCACGCAAGCCGAAGTGGCCTTCGGAGAAGGCTTCAGAGGCATTGAAGCCCTCCCCGTCATCCTTTACCGTGAATGAAAGCAAATCGGCCACGAAGCTGACTTCGGCATCGATGCGCGTGGCGCGCCCATGCAAGATTGCATTGAAGACCGCTTCCCGAACCACCATCATCAGGTCATGCGTAGCCGACTGGCTAAGGTCGAAAAGCTTTCCGGCCAGACGATAAGTCATGACCACGTCATGTTCGCGGCAGATTCGCTCAGCCATGCGCTGGAGCCCCGTCTCCAGATTGACGATGGCGCGCTCCTCGCCGCGCAGATTCCAAACCGCCTGGCGTGCCTCGTCCACGGTTGAGCGCAGTTGCGTGCCGGCATAGTCAATTAGATGCAGCCTCGATTCGTTGTCGTCGACATCTCCGCTGGAAGCCGCTTCAAGCAGAGCGGAGATGCTAACACACCCCTGGATAAGCGTGTCGTGCATCTCGCGCGCCAAGCGCGTGCGCTCCGCAAGTACCGCTTTGAAGCGATCGTGAATCTGCTTCATCCTCGTCTGGTAAGCGAGAATGAAGACCAGTGCAACGAGCAGCGCGCAAAGGGCAATGAACCACGGCGTGCGATAGAAGTAGGGCTTCTTGGCGAAGGCAATCGAAGTGTGGGACACATCTTCCGGCTGATCGGTCTCCCATGCCTCCACAAGAAACGTGTACTGCCCGGCAGGGAGATTGGTATAGGTTGCCAGTCGCTGTTGCGTATTGGCGTAACTCCAGTTGCGGTCATACCCGTCAAGCCGGTAACGAAAGCGAAGTTCCTCCTGCGGGCCCAGCGACACCGGCTCATAGGAGATCTCGACGCGCCTGTTACCCGCATCCAGATTCAGTTGTCCCGTCAGCGGCGCCATCCGGCCGTCCACGGCGACAGTGTCGATATTCAGGTTCAAGATGAGCGGGTGCTCCATTTCATCGGGGCGAATCCTCCATAGCCCCTGACTCGTCGGGAACCATGCCTCGCCAGCGCTGGTGAGAACGCCGGCCGGCTGCGTTCCCCCGTAAAACTGCACAGGTTTGCCGCCCTCATCGGCGCGAAAAATTCGCAAGGAAAGAGGCTGTTCCGTGTTTCGTGCCTGAGCATCGAGCTCATCGCGATTCAACAGCATCACTCCAGAAGGGCCGCTCAACCAGAAATTCTTATGCTTGTCCTCCAGAATGCAATAAATGCTGTCGCTAGCCAGCCCGTTGGCGGTGGTGTAATGCGACAGCTCTCCATTCCGGTATCGATAGAGACCGTGGGCGCGGGTGCCAATCCACAAACCGCCATCCACATCCTGATGAAGTGCCCACACTTTTTCATCGACAAGCGCGGCTGTGATCTCATCGTGAATGAACTGTCCATTCCTGAAGCGGCTCAACCCATGTTCGGTGCCGATCCAAATGGTCCCGTCCCGATCTTCCAGAAGCGATCGAATGCTGTCATAGACCAGCCCATTCTGTCCGGTGAAGTTGTGAAAGCCGTCTTGATCCAGATGACTGACGCCATTATCGGTGCCAATCCATAGGCTGCCATCCCTTGACTCGATAAAAACCCGGACAAAGTTGTTCACTAGACCCTCGCGGGTGGTAAAGTGCTTTGTGCCCTGATCCAGAAGATGATAGACGCCGCTTCCGTCGGTTCCAATCCAAAGCGAGTTGTCGCGGCTGCGCAGCAGGTTGCGAACCCGCACGTCGCCCAACCCTGGGAACCGGAAGGCCTGGGCGCGATCGTGCTCGACATGCACAAGCTGGTTTGAAGCAGCCCAGAGCGAGGCGTCTGTATCCAGTGAAACCGTGCCAAAGTCCGAGTCGGCGGCCGAGGGCAGTTCCAAAATGCGCACGGGAGTCCTGCTCAGGCGCATCATGCCGGCCTGCGTTCCGATCCACAGATTGTGACTGGCATCGACAAAGATGGACAGTACTGTGTTGCTCACCAGTGGCGAAGGCGCAATGAGACGTGTTGCATGATCGCCGCGAATCTTGAAGATGCCTTCTCCGATCGATCCGGCCCACAACTCCCCGCTGGGCGCCTCGCGCATCGTGCGGATGGTGCCGAAGACTCCAGGCACCTGCTCGAACTTCTCTTCTCCGGGACGCAGGCGGAAGAGCCCGCCAACCGTGCCCACCCAGATTGTCCCGTCGGCCGTCTCCAGAAAGGACTTCACCTTGTTGCGGCTGTCATTGTCCGGAAGCGAGTACTGATGGGGCTGACCTTGTTTCAATGAGTACAAGCGCGACCCGCCAATCCAGATGCGGCCGGTGCGGTCTTCCAGCACGGCATGAACATTGAAGATGGGCAGTCCCAACGGCTTGTCAGCCCGCTCCATCCGGCCGTTTCTGGCCCAGAACAGCCCATCGTCGGTAGCTACCCACAGCAGACCGTTGTGGTCTTCCGCAAGCGCCCTCACAAAGTCGGCATTCTGGCCTTTCTCAGCGGAATAGGCATTGAAAGCCCCGTTCCGCCACTCGATCAATCCGCTGCCGTCGGTGCCTATCCACAGGCGGCCATCGCGCGCCGCCAACAGGCAAAAGACGCTGTTGTCTCCAAAAGCCGGCGTATTCTCATGCGCGAAAAGATGAAAGCGCGCTCCGTCAAAGCGCAGCAGCCCGCCGCTGGTGCCCACCCAGAGATAACCGTCGGGGGTTTGCGCGAAGGCTTGAACCGTCTCCTCTGGCAGACCGTCCTGCGAGTGCCAGGACCTGATCGTGTAGCTCCACGTCTCTTCGCCCGCGGAGGATGTATTCACCGGCGGTTGTTGCGCTATCGCGCTTTGGCCGGCCAGAACGAACAAAATCATCAGAGAGAGCAGAAGACCTTGCAGCGGAGAGTTGCGCGCGAATTTCTTCCTTTGCCTATACGAGCGCCGGCAAACAGGATATTGGGCAGTATTCACGCAAATGCCTTCAGGCGCCATCTTATCTGTGAAGAGCCGGCGCCGGTCCGTCAGCTATCTTCGCTCATCAAGGATGGATTAAACAACAAATTAATGCAATCCAAGAGAAACCAGATCGGGAAATGCGAGGAAATAATCTTCGGCAATCCTACTTTCTGCCGATTCGAAAGCATGCAATCTGCGCCTATAGTTGACCGCGATAGGACAAGTACGCTCGGCCGGGATTGAGCACGACCGGATGGTCCTGGAGTTGTTCGGGAATTCGGTAGAAGCTGAACAGGCTTGAGCAGCGACTCAACAAATGAACAAAAGGCGGATGCGCATCGGATTTCCGCATGAAAGAGAACGAGTCCGTTGGGCGCGCCTGTTGCGGCCATCGGAGCCCTGGATGCAACTTGAGTGAAAGATCAACATGAAAATATGGCTTGGCGTTAGCGCTTTTACCGCTCTTTTGGGTTTGTCTTCCGTTTTTTCGGCTCAGCAAATTCCTCCGCAGTTCTTGATTGACGCAACCGCGCAGCCACGCGCGCCGGAGACCGGCTTTCTGAAAATGGGAGGCGTCTCGCCGGAAGGGCGCAGCTTATCGGTTGACAGCCGCAGTCTTTTGCTCGATGGGAAGCCCTGGCTGCCTGTCATGGGAGAGTTTCACTTCTCGCGCTATCCGGAAAAGTACTGGCAGGAGGAACTCCTCAAGATGAAGGCTGGAGGCGTGCAGGTGGTTTCCACCTACATCTTCTGGATTCATCACGAGGAGGTGGAAGGCCAGTTCGACTGGACAGGACAGCGCAATCTCCGCCATTTTGTGGAGCTTTGCCGGCAAGACGGACTCTACGTCTATCTGCGCATCGGTCCCTGGGATCATGGCGAAGTGCGCAATGGCGGATTTCCCGACTGGCTGCTGGCGAAAAAGATCGCCCTGCGCCGCAACGATCCGGAGTACCTGAAGTATGTGGGCCGCTTTTACGGCCAGATCGGCAATCAAGTAAAAGGGATGAATTGGCAGGATGGCGGACCGGTCGTTGGCGTGCAGTTGGAAAACGAATACGGAGAGACCGGACCCGGCGGGGGTGCCGAGCACCTCGCGCAACTGAAGCGATTGGCGATCGCGGCAGGCATCGATCCGCCGCTGTTTTCCGT
>JBEKDN010000177.1:0-8563 GCA_050014335.1 Occallatibacter sp.
ATGCATTTCAGCAAAGTTCCAATGGCCGACACGCGAGAGCTCGAAGCGGCCGGCAAGGCTCTCCGAGAGGCCGCTCTGCACCAGTAGAGGCGACGAGCCCAGCAGCACGACACGCAAATCCAGCCCCGCGACCGAATCCTCGTCCCATAACTGCTTGACGGCTTCCGACCAGTGGGGAATCTTCTGCACCTCGTCGAGCACCAGCAGCCAGCCTCCACTCTGACGGCAGCGGAGGCGCGCGATCTCCCACTGCTGGGCGATCCAGAGGTTGTCGCCAGGAGCTGGATTGTCGGCGGTCAGATAGGTAGTTCGGTCGCCGAAGTGCTTCAGCGCCTGGCGAACCAGGGTGGTTTTACCTACCTGACGCGGACCGGCAAGCACCTGAAGGAAGCGTCGGCGTCCGCTGAGGCGGGCGATAAGGGGTCCGAGATTATGACGTTCTATCATGTTGATTCCGTTGTTGATTTCTGCAATAAAAGGGCCTGATGGATGGATCACTCAGGTATTTATGTTTAATATACTATGAAGGAGAGTAATAATAGCTATAAAAGTGAGTAATATTACTTGGTTGATTGAGTAATATGTATTTTGTTTGTTAAGTGGCTAATTATCTTTTACTTAGATCCTCTTGCAACCTTACGGCATTTGAGCCGGGCAGATTGGCCAAAGCGGTCATTTGAAGCATTGAGATGCGGCAGGGACCATTGTGGTGAAATTATTTTGCTGTTTGACGCATGATTTCGCCCAGCAGCCCGCTTTTTGCGCACGCCACCTTCTCCTTTGGAGTTGGTCGTGAAAACTCTATTCTAAAGTGGGCTGTCTCCGCACTAAATCACCCTGATTTTTTGAATTTTGCAAGAGGCTCACAAGATAGAACATTAATCTCTAAAGATCTCTTCGGCCTTCCATAGCGCGCGCCATTGTTACTTCATCGGCGTATTCGATGTCACTGCCGGCGGGGACGCCGGTGGCGATGCGCGTGATCTTAGCCGAAAGGCCGCGCAGCGCGGTCGCCAGCCAGTGCGCAGTGGCTTCGCCTTCCAGTGTGGGGCTGGTAGCAACAATCACTTCGTCTACCTCGCCGCGCTCCACGCGGGCAATCAGCGTGGAGGTCCGCAATTGATCCGGCCCCACGCCATGCAGCGGCGAGAGAGTGCCGTGCAGCACGTGGTAGACGCCCTGATAGCCTTGCGTCCGCTCGATGGCGGCGATGTTGGTGGGCTCCTCGACGACACAGACCAGCCGGCGATTGCGCGTGGGGCTGGAGCAATAGAGGCAGGGATCGACGTCGGTGACGCTGTTGCAGATGGAACAGAGGCGCAGGCTGGCCTTGAGGCCGCGCACCGCCTCGGCCAGCGCGGCGGCATCGTCGTCGCTGGAGCGCAGGATGTGGAAGGCGAAACGCTGGGCGCTCTTGGTGCCGACGCCCGGCAGCTTCTTCAACTCTTCGATGAGCCGCGCCATCGGCTCGGCATAGCGTGACACGGATTAAGCCTCCCGAAAACAGTCGTTTGTCAGTCAAAAGACAGTCTTGAATGTTACA
The DNA here is from genome assembly GCA_050014335.1 of Occallatibacter sp. Lineage (GTDB taxonomy): Bacteria > Acidobacteriota > Terriglobia > Terriglobales > Acidobacteriaceae > Telmatobacter. The sequence goes on from JBEKDN010000177.1 coordinate 1,544, forward strand.
GCGTCCGGTAAACGATCCCGGCAAAGGTATCGGGGTTCATGAAACCTTTACCCCATGCGGCATCGAATTCAGTTGTGGGCTTCCTGGCGATGGCGTCCTCTTCACTGACGCCAGCCGCCTTGAGCGCGGCCACTTTCTCGCGCACAGCCAGCAGCATGTTGCGGAAGCCATTGAAATCGGCCTTTGAGCCTAGCGGTCCGTGGCCGGGAATGATCCTGGTGCCGCTGCTGGCGACGCTGAGAACCTTTTCGCCGGCGCGAATCATGCCGCCGATGGAGCCGCCCGCGCCTTCATCGATGAATGGGTACATTCCATTGAACCAGATGTCGCCCACGTGCAGAATATCCGGTGACTTGAAGTGGATGAAGCTGTCGCCGTCGGTATGCGCGGGCTCGAAGTGGACGAGGTCGAGCGAGTCGCCGTTGTGCCAGATGCGCATCTCGTGCTCAAAGGTGATGGTGGGCCAGGCGCCCGGCATCGCTGGCATGATCGTCCTTTGAAAGAGCGCCATCGTCTGCGGCGTCGAGAGGCGCTGGCGCACATTCTGGTGGGCAAAGATCGTGTAGCCGGCCTCGTACATTCCCTCATTGCCGCCCGTGTGGTCGTTGTGCCAGTGTGTGTTGATCAGAATGCCGGGCGCATCGGCGGGAACCTTGCTCAGCGGAGCAATCGACTCCAGGATGCGCGGCACCGCCGTGGCGTAGCTCGCGTCGATCAGAATGTTGCCGTCGGGGCCGGTCTGCAGGGCCATGTTGCCGCCCTCGCCTTGCAGCAGAAAGACGTTGTCGGTGAGCTGGGTCGTCTTGATGGGAGTGACGGCGGCCTCGGCATGGGGCTGCGCCGCTTTGTCGGATGGCTTGTCGGCAGGTTTATTTTCGGGCTTTTCAGCCTGGGCGTTTGCCGCAAAGGGAAGTATTGCGGCCGCGCCCGCCGTCAGGCCCAGTTGCAAAAAGTTTCTGCGATTCATTGCTTTGCGCATGGCTTTTTCCTCCTTGCATCTTCGAGTTTGCCAATTGAAGATTGCCGCTGAGTTGAGCCTCAGCCCACTCCTGGCAGTTTCAATCCGCCCAGAATCCCCTTCACATTGGATTGGATCGCATCGTCGGCCTTGCGTCCGGCCTCGTTGACAGCGGCCACCACCAGGTCTTCCAGCATCTCCACATCCGGCTTGTCGCCGCCCAGGCCAATCACCGCCGCCGGTTCAATGCGCAGCTTGAGAAGCTGCTTCTTGCCGTTCATTGTCGCTGTCACGGCACCGCCCCCGCTGCTGCCCTCCACCACCGTTTGGGCCAGCTTGCGCTGAACCTCTTCCTGCATCTGGTTGGCTTGTGAGAGCATCTCTTGAATCTTCAGCGGGTTGACCATGCTTCTTCTCCTCTGTTGCAGACCTCAACAGCACGTCATTCTACTTCTGCCGCAGATCCACCACGCTCCGCACCTCGGCGTTGAAGATCGCCCGCGCCCGCTGCACCAGCGGATTGGCCAGCGCCGCTTCCTGAACGCTGCCTGCCAGAGGTAAAGCCATCGGCGCGGCTGCGGTGGACGCCGCACCCTCGCCGGGAACCACCAGAAATCGCGGCGGCGCGCCCAGCTTTTGCAACTCCTGACGGATGATCTTCTCCGCTGCGCCATTGACTGTCAAGGCCAGCATCTTCTTCCCCATGCCGGTTACCTCGATGCGCAGATTGCCGCCGTCGATCGCCCACGCGCCCGCGCCCAGCAACTGCGCCGCTGAAACGTGCCCAGCCTCGACCAGCGCGCAGCCCACGGCGTGACGAATGCCGTCGATGCTGGGAAGGCTGGCCGGCGCGTCATCCACTTGAGGAGCTACGGCAAGTGCGCCTTCGGTTCGAGCCTCCGTAGTGCTGTAGTCAGCAGCCTGAACGGCGGCCGCAGGCAAGGGAGCCCCACCCTGAAACGGAGTGGCCCCAGCCGATGGCCGCTCCATCGTCGCTACTGGCGAAGTCGCGGAAGCGGGCTTCAAACTCGTTTCCATCTTCGTGCCCGAGCCCCAAACCCCGCCCGCCGGCCCAAAGGGCGACAGTGGCGCGGTTACCGGAGTCTGCGCCGGTGTCACAGCCGGAGCGGCAGCCGCGGCCGGTCGTGCGGCGGCAGCAGCCGTCCGCGATGACGAGACCGGCGAGGAAGCTGAATTCCCAGCTCGAAAACCTCCACCCGCGCTCACGCCGCTGAGCAACTCCTCCAGCGGCAGAAGTCGCTGTGCGTGAATCAGCTTCAGCAGGCCCAGTTCCAAATGGAAGCGCTGCTCCTGGCGATAATTCAGATCGTCGAAGGTACGCAGGACGATTTGCAGGTTGCGGGTTAACTCTTCCTCAGTAAATAGCAGCGCGGTGCGTGCGGCGCGGGCGCGCTCATCGCCGCTGATCTGGAGGAGTTCAGTCTGCTCTCCGCCGAGTTTGGCCATCAGAGAATTGCGCAGGTAGCGCACCATCTGCCGCGCCAGTGAGGATGGGCTGTGACCGGCATTGACGAGGAGATTCAATTGCTCCATCAGCTCAGTGCTCTGACCGGCGGCGACGGCCTCCAGCAGCCGCTCAAAGATTGCATTGGGCACTGCGCCCATCAGCTCGCGAATCTGCGCCGCCGAGAGAACGGCGCGGCCACTTTCGGTAGGCGCGGATGCTATAGCCTGATCCATGATGGAGAGCGCGTCGCGCATGGAGCCGTCGCCAGCCTCGGCCAGCAAGGCAAGCGCGCCATCCTCGGCCTCGACCTCTTCCTGTCCCGCAATCATCTTCAACTGCGCCAGGATGTCATCGAATTTGACCGCATGAAAGCTGAAGTGCTGGCAGCGCGAACGGATCGTCTGGGGGATGTCTTCAGGCTGCGTAGTGGCCATCATGAAGATGACGTGCGCGGGCGGCTCTTCCAGAGTTTTCAGCAGCGCGTTGAAGGCCGCGTCGGTGATTTGGTGAGCCTCGTCCAGTATGTAAATCTTGTAGCGGTCGCGCGAAGGAGCGTAACGGGCCGCATCGCGCAGTTCGCGAATTTCATCGATGCCGCGATTGGTGGCCGCGTCGATCTCAATTACGTCCACCGCGTTGCCCTGGCGAATCTCAATGCACGAATCGCATAGGCCACAAGGCTCTGGAGTGGGACGCGCGGGCGTGCCAATTTCCGTGCGGCAATTGAGGGCCTGGGCGACGATGCGCGCAATCGTCGTCTTGCCGATGCCGCGATGACCGCTGAAGATGTAGCCATGCGCGATGCGGTTCTGCGAGAGCGCATTCATCAGCGTCCGCGTGACGTGGTCCTGCCCAGCCACGTCGGCAAAGCGCTGCGGACGATACTTCCTGGCCAGAACTTGATAACCCATGCTTGCACCCGCTCCCTGAGGCCTGCTCTTCTTCGGCACTGCCTAGTGGCGATTGTATCGCTCCGGGGTGAAGGGCGCGGAAGTCCAGAGTCGAGGCCAACGGGGCTGCGAAGAATGCGGAAGCCGGTGCGAGATAATTCCGGTATGAAGAGTATTATTCAGGCCGGTCTATTGCGCTCTTTCAGACAGACCACAGCAATGCCTTCGATCAATTGGCAATGGCTTCCCAGCGGTCGCGAGGCGCTCAAGCCGATTAATGAGGCACATACTTCTAATGAATGACAACCGGCGTGCGGTGTTTGCAGCCGCAGGAGCGGCGCAGCACAATCTCGACTGGGAGTACAATCCGGCTGCCTGTCATTGGTGGCACCTCGGCGCGCGCAATTCGATCGAAGAGCAGATTGGTGGCGACCCGGCCCATCTCCTGCGTCGGCTGGCGGACCACGGTGAGCGGCGGCGAAATCAGGTCGGAAAGATCGAAGTCGTCAAAGCAGGCAAAGGCCAGGTCGCCTGGTGGTTTCAACCCCAGGTTTGTGAGCGCCGCCAGAACATGATGCGTGGACAGGGTATTGGAGGTGAAGATGGCCGTCGGCGGCTCCGGCCCATGCAGCTTGGCCTCGACGGTCCGCAGCGTATCGTCTTGCGACTCGCAGCCGAAGAATGCGTCTTCCTTTAGTCCCGCGTCGCGCATGGCGCGCCGGTAGCCCAAGAATCGCGCATTGATGGTAAAGAGATTGCGCGTGAATCCCATAAAGGTGATTCTCTGATGGCCGTGCCCGATGAGATGTTCGATCATGCTGCGCGCGCCGGCGTTGTTCTGCACGAGGACGGTATCGAAGGCGGGATCTTCGACGGGGCAATCAAAGATCACGATCGGAGTTTTACCGAAAAGCTCGCGCGTGAGGCGCGAGTGGCGAGAGTTTGAAGGAATGGCTACAATGCCGTCCACATTCCACTGCAGCATCTGCTCAGCCTCTTCGAATTCGGTATCCGGATCTCCGTTGGAGGTTGTCATGATCAGCGAATAGCCCTGCTCTTTGGCCACATTGGTGACAGCCTGGGCGCAGTTGGCAAAGAACGAATCGTAAAGGGTGGGAAGAATGAGCCCGATGGTGCGGCTGCGATGGCCGCGAAAGGCGCGCGCCAACTCGTTGGGCCGGTATTGCAACTGGTCAATGGCCGATTGCACGCGGCTTGCGGTCTCTTCCGAGACGCGCGCCGTGCCGCTCAGCACACGCGAGACCGTCATGGTGCCAACGCCGGCCAGGGTGGCCACATCACTCATTGTAGGTTTACGCTGCACAGGCCGTACTCCATCTCGCCGCTTATATCAGCGGGCAAACTCTTCATCAACGCGGAAGCGCAGCGCCTCTGACGTGCCGGGTACCCACGCTCGGAAGGGGAGAATGATCTCCGCACTATGTTACTGCTTAAGGGCCGTCTCTAGGAACAGAAATTCATCATTGCTTAACGCAGTGGTCTCGCTACGATGGCTCAGAAGCCAGGCGGCCGCTCAGCGGCAACGCCGAACTCCCGCTCCATCGCCAGCCCAGCGCTAGCCAGAGTACCCTCATCAAAGAGCCTGCCAATGAGCGTGACTCCATGCGGGACGCGGCGCGGCGGGGAGAAGCGCGGTAGCGGATGCGCGGGGTCAGGCGCCCAATCGCTGCGCGCCTCGGCAACCTCGACAAAACCCGCGCGCAGGGTCATCGACGGATGACCGGTGAAGTTGGTGATGACCAGCATCTCATCGCGCAAGGAAGGCACCAGGAGCAGGTCCACTTCAGAAAATACGCGCGCCATCTCGTCGGCCACTTTACGCCGCAAGCGGTCGGCCTGCACAAAGTCCACCGCCGAGAGAAAACGAGCCTGGCGGAAGCAATTGGGCCACGCATCCGGCACCTGCATCTTCAGCTCGTCCAGCTTGTGGCTCAAAGTCAGTTCTTCAAAGGCCGCGGCTGCTTCAGCAAAGAGAATCAGGTAAAGCGAGTCGTAGGGCCAGTCGGGCAGTTTGATTTCAACAGCCTCCATGCCGAGTTTTTTGACTGTTTCGAGCGCGGCGCGGTCCACATCGGTCGCCGGATCCTCCCTCATCCATTTAGAAATGTAGCCAACGCGCAGGCCCTTAACGTTGGCGCCGGCATCGAATGCCAGCTCGCTGGGCACACAGGCCAGGTCGCGCCCGTCCGGCCCGGTGATTGCCTTGAGCGCGAGCATAGTATCTTCCACGCCGCGGGCCATTGGGCCGAGCTTGTCCAGCGACCAGCAGAGCGTCATGGCGCCGGTGCGCGGCACACGGCCAAAGGTGGGGCGCAAGCCTGTTATGCCGCAGCGCATGGATGGGCTGACAATGCTGCCGCCGGTTTCACTGCCGATGGCAAAGCCAACAAGCCCAGCGGAGACGGCCGCGCCTGGTCCCGCGCTTGAGCCCGAGGAGCCTTCTTCAAGCAGCCAGGGATTCATTGTTTGTCCGCCGAACCAAATGTCGTTCAGCGCCAACGCACCGAGGCTCAGCTTGGCAACCAGCACAGCGCCGGCCGCGTTCAGGCGCTCAACGACAGTCGCATCCGCCCCAGGGACGCGGTTGCGGTAGGGCTCGGCCCCATAGGTGGTGGCGATCCCAGCCGTATCCAGCAGATCCTTTGCGCCCCAGGGAATGCCATGGAGCGGCCCGCGATACCTGCCGGCCGCTATCTCCGCATCGGCTTGCCGAGCCTGGGCACGAGCGTGCTCCGGCAGCAGCGTGATGACGCAGCGCAGTTGCGGGTTGAAGCGACTAAGACGCCGGAGATAAATCTCCGTCAGCCGCGTCGAGGTCAGCTTGCGGCGCTCGATCCAGCGAGAAAGCTGGCAGACGGGAGCAAATGCGATGGCGTCGTCGCTTGCAGGCAGAGGCAATGTTGCATCGGCGCTGCGCGCAAAACGATTGCCAGCCGGCGTGCGGGAGACGATTCCCGGCAAGCTTGGATTCCACTGCGTGGCTGGAGCCAGAGTGGCTTCCAGATCAATCTTTCGCGGCCCGGTTCGGCGTTCCAAGAGCGGCGCCATTTGCATCCGCCAGTTGCCGGCGGCAGTTGCCAGGTCGGCTGGCGTCATTTGCAACTGGACCAGCTTTTCCGATTCCGCAAACGTTGCAGGCGAGACCTCGGGTCCAGCCGCGGGCGCGGTGCCGAAGGCCGGCGGCGCGCCTGGCGGCAATTGCTGAGCCGGTTGCTCCGGCGTCTGCGCGCTGGCGCGCATTGCCGCGGCCAGAAATCCGATGGAACCATACGTGAGAAAATCTCGGCGTGATTGCGGCATAGTCCTCCTAGACTTCGGCGGCCTGAAGACGAATCCAATTCTGGCAACTATAGTATCTGTCCGATGGACGAGTTAGCCATGCTGCCAGCAATACAGGGATTGACAAGAGGTATTTCTTTTGCGCGGTAAGAGATACAGGGCAATCTCATTTGAGGTTTTAGCAGGGAATTCGATGGAGGACTTTCAAGGTTCTGGAAGAGGGTTTGAGTAGGAGCGAGATGAGTGGAAAGCGGCTGCGAAAACTGGCGAAAAGGCGAGTATTTTGGAGGGAAACGGCGCTGTTTCTGGCTGAAAAGTGGGCAAAATGGGCGGTTTGCAGTTACTGATTGGTAAATATGCCTAAAATGCAAGCTAATGATATAAAGCATGTTACGGGAATTCTT
>JBEKDN010000178.1:0-8424 GCA_050014335.1 Occallatibacter sp.
CGCCAAGATGCTGGCAGGAAGCGGGGCCCCGCCTCCTGAAGAAAATCCAACTGAAAGAAAATATAACTTCTTACGGCAAGCCACGATTACGTGGCCCAGCTTATTGGCCGCTTATCTCCGCCAAAGAACTCATTGCACACGAACAGGCAACCAAAAACTCGGCCAAGCCGCCCCGGCCCAATTTCGGTCAGCAATCACTAACTCGCTGACCCGCCCACTCGCTAATCCGCACGGGTTTGCAGATAATTACCCTCCCTCAGCTCATAATAGAAATTAGAAACAGAGCAAAGCCAAACCAGCCCCTCTCCGATGGCCCCGTTCTTCGCTTCTTCTTCCCCTTTTTCAGGGCAACCCCCACCCCCCTACCCCTGTGGATCCCACTTTTCGACACCGGAAAATCATACAACATACATAGATTCAATCGTTTGTAATTTTTACATAGTTACTGATCGGTAACTGCAAACCCTCGATTTTGCCCCATTTTCGACCCAAAAATCCCCTTTTCAATCAAAGAAACACGCCTTTTCGTCGCTTTCTTCACCAATCATTTTCGACGGATTTTCGTCCCGCAATCAACTCTCTTTCCGCAGCCAAGCAACTCCACATTTCCTCACTCCACAAACTCGATCGATCCGTGTCAAGCGGGCATTCCTCGCTTTCCGTCTTGACACACTTCCTCGCCAACCTTGAAACTGCCTTTTAAGCCATTGCGCGCATCAGACCTATTTGCTTCCGGCAAATCGCCGGAAAGGACGGAGACAATGCCGATGAGTGAAGCGAAGGCGGATCGGCTGACTCTTCGGCTCAAATCCACCATGGAGAGCGTCGCCGAGGTCGAAGCGGCAGCCGAAAAGCTCGCCGCCGATGCGGGCCTCGATGAAGACGAGCGCTTCCACGTCGCAATGGCGGCGCGTGAAGCCGCCGTTAACGCCGTTCTCCACGGCAACGAATACGATCCCGCAAAACAAATCTTTGCCAGCTTTGAAAACAACGGCGCATCGCTTGTAATCTCCATCGCCGATCAGGGAAAAGGCCTCGTTCCAGAGTCAATTCCCGATCCTCTTGCTCCTGAGAATCTCTTGCGCGGTACTGGTCGCGGCATCTTCCTCATCCGATCCTTCATGGATGAGGTGCACTTCCGGCAATTGAATCCCGGAACCGAATTGACCATCGTCAAACACCTCGACTCAGCCCGCGATAGAACCTGAATGGCTTCAATAACTCAACACTCCGCTACCGCGAGTGCTATAAATGAAATGTAGTATCTAGAAGGAGGAGTTTCCATGGCACTGACTATTGCTTCGCGTGTAGTGGACGGCGTTACCGTTCTGGACCTGAGCGGGAGAATCACCTTGGGCGAGGGCAGTGTGCAGTTGCGCGATGCCATTCGCAGCCTCATCGGCAAAGGCGATAAGAACATCCTGCTCAATCTGGGCGATGTCAACTACATCGATAGCTCCGGTTTGGGCGAGTTGGTGAGCGCCTTTACCACAGCCAAGAATCAACAGGCCGACGTCAAGCTTCTGAACCTCACCAAAAAGGTTCACGATCTGCTTCAGTTGACCAAGCTCTATACTGTCTTCGATATTCAGGACGACGAAGCCAAGGCCATCGCCTCTTTCAAATAGGCAAAGACCGGGCGGAACTCCTCCCGCAACCAATCGAAAAGGCCATTCCGCCGCGCGGAATGGCCTTTTCTCTTCGTTGCCCAAATTGCTTCAGGCCAGCGCTGCGGCCGAAGCCGCTGCGCGCGCCGCAACCCTCATGGCTGTCGAGGGCTGCTGCGCGTGCGTGTGAGGACCGCGCGTCAATTGCAGAACAAAGTGATAAGGAGGCCAAGGGCCCGAGAGTTGCATCTGGCACTCTCGCATCACAGCGCTGGCAGCCGCGAATTTGTTCAAGTACTTCTCCACGCTCTTGCGGTCGATCAGGTGCGCAATGTCAAGCATCATCTTGCCGCTCTCCGTCAGCCGGCAACTGACCTCTTCATCCAACGGCATGAAAAGCCGGTGCATCTGAAAGCTGACCGCGCGGGCGCGCGTCTGGCGCTCGCGCTGTCTGCCAGCGCTTTCGCGCAGATTCGCAAAGTACTCTCGGTCTGCGCTCTCGGCTGGCGCTGGCTTTGTCACGGCGCGACCGCAGCAGCCGTCCACAAACACTTTGAGATGCATCTCGGTCTTGCCACGCAGCTTTTCAATGTTGCTGAGGAATTGCCGGTGGTTGGAGCGGATGGATTTGCGTAGGCTCTCGTCATCGCTGAAGACCGTTCCAAACCGGAAGGGCAGCACAGTCGAGTGCTGAAAACACTCCGCTACTACTCGTGCATGGTCGATACCAGATTGATGATTCAGCGCCTCGCATGGATTGTGCTCGCTAACCATTACAACAAGGTCGCTGGAAGGATAAAGAAAAACCTGGTTCCCGCTGACGCCCAGACGCGACTCCAGAGGAAAGGGCTTGCGATGATGGGCTAACTCAGGAAATGCTTCTTTTTCACCGATGCAGTAGGCATACCATGCCATAACGAGACACTCCGTCTGCGCGCGCCGGAAAGCGCCAATCGTTGGTGAAGCTCTGTGAACGTGGAAACAACTGCAAAGCAAGCATGGCTCAATCGCTTGAAAGCGAACTTGGGTAATCTACCGCAGATAATAGCCCTCCGCCAAGACAACTGGCAACGTCCCACATCACGGGCAGTGCAAAAGGATGCACTGCTTCTGGGATTTCTATTCGCAATAGTTAAAACACCATTGACAATACCAATATCCCAATTCACCCAACTGGACTAATATCAAGGAATCAGCCTTAGACGTTTGTTTGAAAGAAGCGCCGATCCGAATTCAGAGATCGTCGCACTTCTATTGAGCACTGACCGCCAAAGCTGCGTCCAGTATCCTCTTTAGTGGGAGAATCGCGTGAAACCCGTTCTTACTCATGCCCTGCGCAGTCTGCAGCACAACATCCTGGCCGGCATCGTCACCATAGGGCCGCTTTTTGTCACCTACCTGATCTTCAGCTTCCTGCTCACCACGCTCGCCAAGGCTGGCTTGCCGGTGATCCAGTTCTTTGCGGTGATCTTCCCAGAGGGCTGGCTCAGCCAGCCATGGCTGCAGTCCGCTCTGGCTATCGTATTGACCTTGGTAATGCTCTATATCGTCGGCCGAGTTACCTCGCTGGTGATTGGCCGCCAGGCCTTCGAACTCTTTGAAGCTACACTCGAGCGGTTGCCCGTTGTCGCCAAGATATATACTTCGGTGCGCCAATTGCTTGACAGCATGATGGCCAAAAAGGAATCCAGCCAGCGTGTGGTGTTGGTGGACTTCCCCATTCCCGGCCAAAAGTCCATCGGCTTGCTCACGCGCACCATGACCGACTCGGCTACGGGCGAAACGCTTGCCGCGGTCCTCTTGCCCAACGCCATTAACCCGACTTCGGCCTTCTTGCAGATTCTTCCCATGGCGCGGGTCACAGAGACCGACCTCTCCATGGAGCAGGCCATGAGCATGATCATGACCGGAGGTGCCGTCGGGCCGGAAACCATTCGCTTTTCGCAGCCTGTTCACACCGCCCCAGATTTTGTTATGCCGCCTGCGCCCTCGGCTTGATCTTGGCAAGGGTCTTATTCTTCGCGGCAATCCAAATATCGTGCTTGTTTTGCAGGTTCAGCCAAAATTGCGCGGAGCAGCCAAAATATGCGCTGAGGCGCATGGCGGTATCTGCGGTGAGTGATCGTTTACCGCGCACCAGATCGTTCACCCGCGGCGCGGAGACAAACAACTCCTTGGCCAACCGGTAGCTGGAGAGCCCCAGCGGTTCCATGAACTCCGTTTTGAGAATCTCACCGGGATGAATTGAATATCCGAACGGAATCTTTTCCATGGCGTCTCCTAGTGGTAATCGACGATTGCAACTTTGTAGGCGTTTCCGTCGCTCCATGTGAAACATAAACGAAACTGAGCATTGATACGAATGCTGTGTTGGCCCTTGCGGTCTCCCGTGAGGACTTCCAAGCGGTTTCCTGGCGGAGACCAGATATCTTCCAGACGCTCGGCGGAATCAAGCGAGGCAATCTTCTTCAGCGCCGATGAACGAAGATTCGCTGGAATGCGCCGGCTCTTGCCGGTGTCCCATAATAGCTCCGTATCGGCGTCCGCGAAGCTTCTGATCACAATCGAATCATAACGCCAACCGTTAAGAACGGCAAGCATTATTAAATCCGGACTTAAAGGCCCGGCTCCTCCGCCGTCATCGCCTCTTCAGCACGTTCGCTTTCTTTAGCCACCTTGCGCAGGCTCACATGCTCAAAGCGCGCCCAGATCAAGCCCACGGGCACGATTCCGAGAAAGCTGACCACCAGCAGCGTTGCCGCGCAAGCCGTGGCTGGCTCAGCCGCAACGCCGAAGAAGCCACTCAACGCCGCTGCCACAAAGCCTATCTGCGTGAACCAGCCAACCACCGGCAATTGAAGGGCGCTGGCAGCCATGCCCCACGCCATCAGAAGCATGCACTTGGCCAGCGTCAGATCGGGCGCAAAAGCTTGAATGATCTCCATATAGGCCAATACAATCAGTCCCCACATCAGCAAGGACAGCATACTGACCGCGGCGAAGTCCGAGAAGCTGCGCATCGTATCCAGCCCGGTCTGAAAGGCGCGAATCTTGTTGCTGACTGCAAGCCCCAGCTTGACCGAAACCCTTCCCAAGAGCCGTTCCGCATACCAGGCCACTCTCTCACCTGCCATGCGAACCGACAGAAGAAAGATCCCGCCCGCAACAATGGCAATCAGTCCTTTCTGCGCCACCATCTTGAAAATCTCCGGATGGGGAAGCGCGCCCTTGGGCGCCAGCAGAATTACGGAAAAGAAGAGCAGAGCCATGGTTCCCGCGTCCAGAAGCCGCTCGACAATATAAACCGCAACCTGATTGCTCAGGGGCAACCCGGTCTTCCGGGCCACCAGGTAAGGCCGCACCGGATCGGCGATCCTCCCCAGCAAAGCGACACCGGTAAACCCAATCACTTGCGTGCCCAATAGCGACAAAGGCCCCACTTTCTTGATGTGCCGCAGCAGCAGCGCCCAGCGAATGGACCGGAGCGTGTAACAAAAATAAATAAGGCACAGCGCAAACGCTATCCGGCCCCAACTCGCCTGTTGAAACTCTTCCAGAAAGGCCTGCCAATGAAAGGGATACCGGTGCTGCCCATAGACCGCCAGCACCGCAAACGCCGCCAGCACCGCCAAACCCAGAATCAGTTGATGTTTCTTCAAGAATTCTCCGTTCCGAGCCTATGATTGTCTTCTATCTATAGTTTCTCACCTTCGGATAAAAAAGGAATTCTAGCGGGATGCGTTCGCTTGCAGATGGCTGCTTGCCGTTTCCCTTGCCTCGGCCTGGCGCGCCAGCACGCGACGATTGAACTCGTGAATTACGCGCGCCACATAAGCCCGCGTCTCGCGGTAGGGCGGAATCCCGTGGTACTTGTCCACCGCCTCCGGTCCGGCATTGTAAGCTGCCAAAGCCAGCGCAAGACTGTCGTGGTAGCGGGTTAGCAGCCAATCTAAATAAATTGCCCCCCCGCGCACATTCTCTTCCGGCTTGAAGCTATCGCCGACACCCAGATCTTTGGCCGTCGCCGGCATCAGTTGCATCAGCCCGCGAGCGCCAGCCGGACTCACAGCGTGCGCATTGCCACCGCTCTCAGCCTTCACCAGACTCGCCAGCAGGTCCACATCCAGATTGTGTGCTTGGCCGGCTATGTTCAGCATCTCGTGCAGATCGGCGACGGAGAGCTTGCCGTCCGCGCCAACTTGCGGGACCGCCGTGGGTGTGGTTTGCTGTATTTCTAGCGGCGCGGGCGGCTCGGGAATCGTCTCAAAAGCGGCAATCTCTTCCGGCCTGATTTCAATGTAATCGTCCTCGCCAGCGCCAAGAAAAAGCCGTGTGCGGCCTTCGACTTCCGCGTGATGGTGACAGCGGAGTTCAAAGCCATTGCGCAGCGTGATCCGCTCGCCGGCCCGCGCCAATGGAAGCAGCAGAGCCATAACCGCGCCGGCGCAAAGAGTGATGCGAATTGTGCTGCGAAGCTTCAACAAACGTACCTCAGAGGCTTTACTCGCGTCGGAAAAACTCGATTTGGGGGAAGGGTACGGGCTTTAGCCCGTACATAACCCCTGCTTTATCGATGCTGGCTTTAGCCACCGAGGGAATTATGAGCCAATCCTGTCGTTAAACTGCCCTTCTTCCGCAGCCTGTAAAGTCCCGATTCAGCAATTCTATCTTGCATCCACAATGTGCCTTGCTACAGCCTTCTCCAATACCACAGCCACGCCGTCCTCGTTGTTGGACGGAGCCTGCTTCCATCCGCGCGTCTTAGCCAAAGTACGCAGCTCCTGCGCCGCATTGCCCATGATCACGCCTTGTCCGGCCCACTCCAACATATCCACGTCGTTCCAATTGTCGCCAATGGCCATCGTTTCCGCGCGCCCTACGCCAAGCCGGGCCGCCAGCTTTTCCAGCGATCGCCCTTTGGTAATACCCAGCGGCATCAAGTCCAAAATCGCCATATCGCGCCCCGGATAGCCAGTCGGTACGCATTCGCAGAAGGCAGCCCACTCACTGCTTTTGACCGCCTCTTCGGCGGCGCGCATTTGTGCCAGAGTGCCGGCCGCCATTCCCTGGATAGGATCGTTGCCATTTGCCAGCGCGTTCTCCAGCGGTATCACCACCTCTATTGCGCTGCGATTGGACTCCACCCATAAAGCCATACGCGCGTGAGTCTGCTCCAGATCCTCCAGTACCAACTCGCCGGGCCCCGGACGGTCAAACGTAAAGACCAGCGCCCCAAAAGGCCGCAGTAGCCCGCACAGTCCGCGCGCAATCCGACAATCCAGATGTGTGCGCTCAATCGTCTCGCCGCCCAATGTCCGGACCACTGCACCATTGGACGCAATCAGCGGCATATCCGCTCGCAAACCGAGCCCTTCCAGCAGCGGCGCAACAAAAGCCACCCGCCGCCCCGTAGCTACGGCCACCGTAATGCCCGCCTCTTGAGCAGCCTTCAGCGCCCGCGCCGTGCGCGCCGTCAGCGCCTTGGCGAACCCCGGCAGCAATGTGCCATCCACATCGATTGCCACCAGCCGCACAGGAGGATGCATATCTCCAGTGTACTGGGCCTCCCCAACAAGGCCAACCGCGCCAGCCCGCAAAGGGATTAAGAGCCTATCGGTAAATTGGTAGCGCCGACCTCCAGGTCGGCTGTCCTGTGGGTCTCCAGACCCACAGGCGGCGTCTGGCGGCGTCGAGGCCACCCGCGCAGCCAGCCTGGAGGCGGCGCTACATTCCTTCTCAATTTACGAATAAGTTCTAAACCTCAGCCGTTTCTTGCCCCCCACTATCTCGCCAACTCGCTAACTTGCCAACTCCGCGAAGCGGAAGCTAACTCGCTGCATTTGTTCGTTCCTCATTACGCATCAAGGCTTTCGCTTTTGTTGGTGCCGCTAGGTAAATTGGTAGCGCCGACCTCCAGGTCGGCTGTCCTGTGGGTCTCCAGACCCACAGGCGGCGTCTGGCGGCGTGGAGGCCACCTGCGCAGCCAGCCTGGAGGCGGCGCTACATTCCTTCTCAATTTACGAATAAGTTCTAAACCTCAGCCGTTTCTTGCCCCCACTATCTCGCCAACTCGCTAACTTGCCAACTCCGCGAAGCGGAAGCTAGCTCGCTGCATTTGTTCGTTCCCCATTACGCATCAAGGCTTTCGTTTTTGTTGGTGGCACATTGCAGATAATTACGCTTACTTGGCTGACAATAAAAGTAGTCGCAATTCAGAGGTCCCAATGTCCGCCATCCAGTCTCCAACCCGCGCAATCTTGGTCCCCAGTCCCTTAGCCCCTAGCCCCTTGGCCCCCTTTTTCATTCCATCTTCCCCGTTTCTTCGCCAAAAATCCGGATGACCCCCACCCCCCCTACCCTGTGGAGGCCAATTTTCCGTGTAAAATTTCCTTCAACCTGCTTGTTAACAATGGTTTGCAATTTAGACCAGGTTACTAATCAGTAACCCTAAACCCCCATTTTTGGCCTCTTTTCATGCCAAATCAGCCCTGTTTTTCACCCAAATGGTCCTTTTTTTCGCCATTTCCCGCAAGTGGAGCTTTTGTAGGATTTGCAGCGGCATCGTCAAGTGATCTTGGAGGTATGGAACGGATGTGCAGCCATTGCGAAGCTGTGCTGCTGAAGAAACTATCGCCGATTGGTGTCCAGCTTGCGGCGGAGCGTTGATCGAACGGGCCAATCTTTCTGTCGAGGATCATCTAACATTCGTCGCGCCGCAAGTGGATCGTCGCGGCATTGTGCTGCCTCGTCGTCACGCGCTGGGCGGGATTATTACTCCGCAGTGAGTCTTCTGTAATCAACATCGCGGAACGGTTCC
>JBEKDN010000179.1:0-8227 GCA_050014335.1 Occallatibacter sp.
GGGAGTGGCGGACCGATGACGTATCCTTCCTCTGGGGAGATGCGGCTGGGCTTTGGGCGTCCGCCTCTTGACCTGAGAGCGGTTTCTCCACAAGAATAGCGAAGAAGCATTGCAAGGGATGGCAATCCTGCAATGTGAAATGCAAAAAAAAGCGGAAGATTTTGGAGAAAGAGGAGGCCGCCATGGCCAGCTGCCCTGAATGTGAGAACGATCTGGACATCGAGATGGACGAAGTGGAAGAAGGCGACGTTGTTATCTGCGATGAGTGCGGAATGGAATACGAAATAGTTGGCGTGGAACCGCTTGAACTCAGCCCGGTGGGCGACGAGCTGGACGAGGACGAAGAGGATCTGGTCGACGAGGAAGAGGAATAACAGTGAGGTTGAATCGCACGAGTTTGGCGGCTGGAACGGTGTTTGCAGTTCTGGCCGCTGGTTTGATTCCGGTTCGGCCCGGCCAGGGAAGTTTTGGATTGGGGCCGGTTGCGGCTCAGGCGCAGAACTTTGGCGAACGCGTGGTCACAGGCGCGGTGGTGGACTCCAACTCCGCCCCTGTGGCGGGCGCCACCGTCTTTCTCAAGGATTTGAAGTCGAAGAATATTCGCAGTTATACATCGACTGGAAATGGCCGCTTCCGCTTTACGCAAGTGAATATGGCGGAAGATCACGAGCTTTGGGCGGAAAAGGACGGCAAGAAAAGTGCCGTCAAGACCGTCAGCTCCTGGGATGCGCGCAAGGAATTTGAGGCCGATCTGAAGCTGAAGTAAAGAGACGCGAGCTAGATAGCCTGTTTGATGATTACGTCGCCGTTAACGGTTCTGATGGTCACGTGATTCGATCCGTTGCCCACGCGGCCGGCGGCGTGAATTGCCCTTTGCGGCGGAACTTTTGTGTTGTCCCAGTCGATGTCGGAATGATGCTCCAGGCCCATATCATCAATGATCTGATAGGTGCGCATTGCATTCTTGGTGTAGGCCAGAGTCACCTGCACATCCATTGGGAAGTCTTTGGGCACGGCCAGCTCGATGGCGCCGGAGCTCGAGGTTAGTTCTATATTCTGGCCGCTGGAGGCCGAAGAGCCCGAGAGGCGAACCCATACATCGCCCGTCATTGTGGTTGCATGCACAGAGCCGGTTGCGCCGGTAATGGTAATCTTTCCGGCCATTGTGGTCGCTTCCACGGGCGCATTGGCGCGGTCTACGGTGATATTGCCGCCCATGGTTTTCAGGTTGGCAAATGAACTTACCTGACCAAGATGAATATCGCCGCCCATTGTGGCGAGGCTGGCTCCGTGAGGGGCATCCGCGACATCGATACCGCCGCCCATCTGATTGATTGTGACTACGCCTGAGGGGGAACTGCCGCCTGACTGCTGGGAAGTCGGCTCGGAGGACTTGCAACCCGGCAAGGCAATTGCGATGGCGCTTACAAGATAGACGGATAAGATTGCGGCTGATTTTTGCATACTCATAGTGAGCGTCTCCAGTAGAAAACCAGTGAAATCTAGTGCTGTGGAGACTGGGCGGCGGGTTTTGGGGATGGCTTAGCCGCTGGCTTCGCGCCTGCCGGAGCGTGAGTTGCAGGCGGCACGGCGGGGAGAATTTGAGCCAGTTTGATCCTGTCAATCATTGGAAAATTGGCTTTGAGATAAGTGTCGCCCTGCTCGACAATCAGGTCCTGGCGAGGGAATTCGCGGTAGCCGGGAAAGATTTTGTCCACCACATCCATGCCTTCAACAACCGCGCCGAAGGGAGCAAAACCCATGCCGTCGAGGCGGGCGTTATCCGCATAGTTAATGAAGAGCTGGGTGGTGCGGCTGTTGGCGCCGGAGGTGGCAAAGACGAGGGTTCCGCGCTTGTTGCTCTGCACTACAGGATCGTCCTGAATCTTGGCGGTTTGCCAGACCTGGTTGACGTCGGGGTTGGCGCTGAGCCCAAACTGCACCACAAATCCGAGAACGACACGAAAAAAGGACGCGTTTGTGAAATAGCCGTAGCGAACCAGGTTGTAAAAGCGGTCCGCGCCGAGGGGCGCCCAGTCACGATGGACTTCAACAACAAAACTGCCGGCCGTAGTGGTGAACTTTGCTTTGAAGACCGCGGGCGCCTTGGCTTTGAGCGATGCTGGGTTGAGCAAAGAGGGGCGCGTGCCAGTGGCGGCGGAGTGGGTGGCGCCGGCCTTGGTAGGAGAGCTTTTAGACGCCGGGGTTTGGGCGTGGATAAGCAGGCTCGCAGACAAAATCAGGACGGTCGCAATTATTTTCATGACACAATTATACGTAGCCGCTGCCGGAGTTTGGAATGAAAATTTGACTTGTCGTCCGGTCCCTTACGTCCCGCAGAAAGTCTGTAGAACGCACTCCTCGGGGCGGGCGGGAATCGTGTACTTTTCAATGCCCGGCCTCTCGTCATAGGGCCGCAAGACGACGTCCAGCAACTCCTCGAAGGGCTGGAAATCCTGCCGCTGGCTAGCCGCATCAAGCGCCGCTTCCACAAAGTGATTGCGCGGAATGACAGCGGGATTTACACTCCGCATCGCCGCTGCGCGCGTCTGTGAATCTATTGGTTCTTGGTCGAGACGCTGGCGCCATTTGGCAGCCCATTCGTCATACAAGCCAGGCTCAGCGAACAATTTTCCAACGCCCGAGTCGCCATCCGGCGAGGCCGCGGCATCGCAGAGCCTGCGAAAAGTCAAAGTAAAATCGGCGCGGTTGGCAGCCATGCAATGCAGCAAATCTTCAGCCAGCGCCTCATCCCCTTCGCGCTCCGTAAAGAGGCCAAGCTTGCGGCGCAGTCCCGCCATGCGGGCTAGCTGGTACTGCGGTTCAAAGGCGCTGAGTGCCTGATTCGCCGCGGTCAGCGCGGCTTCTTCACTGCCTGCCTCCTGCGCAAGAAGCGGCAGCAGCGCCTCGGCCAGCCGCGCCAGATTCCACAGTGCCGCATTGGGTTGATTGCCATAGGCGTAGCGTCCGCCGCGGTCAATGGAGCTGAAGACTTTGGCTGGATCGTATGCCTCCATGAAAGCGCAGGGACCATAATCGATGGTCTCGCCGGAGATGGACATATTGTCCGTGTTCATCACGCCATGGATGAAACCCAGCAGCATCCATTGCGCAATCAATCGCGCTTGACGGGCGATTACGCCTTCGAGCAGCGCAAGGTATTGCTGCCTGGTTTGCGCGGCCTGGGGATAGTGGCGCGCGATCGCATAGTCGGCCAGGGTTTGCGTTGATTCAATGTCTTGTTGTGCGGCGAAGTACTGGAAGGTGCCCACGCGAAGGTGGCTCGCCGCTACGCGCGTCAGCACGGCTCCCGGCAGCAGGGTTTCGCGCTGCACCCATTCGCCTGTGGTCGCGGCAGCCAACGCTCTGGTGGTTGGCACGCCCAGCGCCGCCATCGCCTCGCTCACAATATACTCGCGCAAGACCGGCCCGAGCGCGGCTCTGCCGTCTCCAGCGCGCGAGAAAGGCGTCCGCCCTGAACCCTTGAGCTGGATGTCATAGCGCGCGCCATTTTGCGCCAACACCTCGCCGAGCAGATTGGCGCGGCCATCCCCGAGTTGGGGCACGAAATATCCGAACTGGTGCCCGGCATAGGCCAGCGCCACAGGCTCAGACCCTTCAGCTACGAGGTTGCCGGACAGAATCCGCACGCCTTGCTCACTCGTGAGCGCGTCGGCATCGAGTCCCAGCGCTTGAGCCAGCTTCACATTCACCTTTACCAGCCGCGGCTCCGCAACGGGCGTCGGATCCAATCGGGCAAAAAAACGCTTAGGCAATCGCGCATACGTGTTGTCAAAAGCGAAGTCGATTTTCGGGCGGGCAGCAGCATCGGGGGACTGTGTCATGCCTGGGGAAATGGCCGGTGAATCCATGGCTTATTGGATGTGAGCATACTGTTTTAGTCGCATTGAATTGGCGCGTGAACAGTATGCTCTTACTCGGTTGGCGGTGACTGCGTTGGCTATTTCTTTCCGTTGTCTTTGAAGTTCAGCGCAAAGTAGTAGTACGTGTACGAGTGGCTTGTCGTCACATTCGTCAGGAACTGGCCGCCGCCGAAGTAGCCTGCGCCGCCGCCCAGGTTGAAGTGCTTATTGAGTTCATACCAGGAGTATCCATCGACTTCCGCGCCTACATGGCGGCCGTGAGCGGTCTTGTTTGTGACGATAGCGCCGCCCGAGGTGTTGTAGATCGAGTCCAGCGCGGAAGCCGCCCAAAAGTCAAGTCCCTGCGTCGTGAAGGTGAGTCGCCGGTGGGGCTCAATGGTGGTTCCCAGGCGAACCGATTCTATGTTCTGCCCGCCGAACAGGTCGGCGATTCCAAAGCGGTCGTGGGCTGTCGGATAGATGGTGTCGAAGGTAGTGTGATTGCTGTTCTGTTTCGGATTGCCGTTGCCAGAAGTGTAGTCGTACTGGGTAAAGACGCGCGGCTTGGCAGCTACATTGAGAAACTGGTACGCCGCGCCCGCCTGCGTTGCCCAGGCATCGATGCTTTGCGGACCCACCGTGCCGCCTTCGTAGATCAACTCGCCTCCGTAATCGAACGCCGAGCGGGCTTGTGCCTTGAGGCGTAAACCAACAACTTTCTCGTCTTCTTTGCCGGTGGTCTTGCTTACGGCCGCTTCTACAACCTCTTTTGGCTGCACGCGCCACAGGAAGAACGGCTCTAGGTTCGAGTGCGGCACAATTAGATCGTCGATGCGGCCGTAGGCTCCGTAGATGTTGTTGCCTTCCTGATGCGGGCTCACGCCATAGGCTTGCGGCGCCACAGCCGAGGCGGCAAAGATTCCCAGGTGCTCGCGCTTCGCGTTCAGGTTCAGCACCGCCGCATCGTAGGAACGGGCCTGGTTGCGCCACTCGGAATTGGCGAGAATGGTGTTGTTGTAGTTGATGAGTTGCCGGCCTACGCGGAGACTGAACCAGTGCTGGCCGGGTGAGCCGATCTCGGCGTAAGCCAGCTTCAGATCCCAGCGGACCGTGTTCGGTGGCCCGATGGGTGGATTCTGGTAGCCCGCGCGGGCGTCCTGCACCTGCGCCGTAACCCGGAACCAACTGGCCGTATGCAGATTCACCTGAAACCGGAAGCGGTTCAACAGGTAGGAGTCATCGGCATTTGCCTTGAGGTTTGAGTTGTCGTACGCCTCATACCGGAATCGCTCCTCGGCTGCCAGATCGATCCACTTGGGCAGCTTTGCGTCGAGGTAGGTGAACGGAGCAAAGTCGTGAAAGTCGTAGGGCGCCGGATTGGCGGTGGTGCGCCCTGCCGGGCCGTTCAGAAAGCTCAACGGGTTCGAGGCCGGACCAGTGATGAATACGCCACCGAACCCGGAAGTTCCGTGTTGCGTGGTAATGTCGTCCTGCGCGGCAAGGGGCAGTCCCGCCGCTACAGCAAACAGAAAAAGAACGGTGAGGGACAGCGGCCACAGGCGCAGAAATACAGATGGGGAAGCAAAAAGGGCTTTTTGCACTTTGACTCTCCTTGGATTTTTTGGGAATGTTGTGGGTGGGTTAGGACCGCAGGCCCTTAGCCCGTATGGGGCGGTAGTACTTTATCGACAGGTTGTGGGACAACAAGTCATATTAATAATCTCTGTCGAAATACTATTCGATACCGGAGATAAACTGCAACAGTTAAATGATTGAGCGGCGACAAGGAATTGTTCGGAGAAGAGGTTGTACCGCAGTAGATTTGCGTCTTGACCACCGGCGCCGGCATTTGCAATCGCCCTAGGTTTGCAAGTAGGCTGGTTATGGCGGAAGATGACCTTCGTGATGCGTAAGATCACAATAAACCCTTGAACAGCAATGTTTTATCAAAGTGGCCCCGTAGCTCAGGTGGATAGAGCAGCAGTTTCCTAAACTGCGTGTCGGAAGTTCGAGTCTTCCCGGGGTCACCATAACTTTCTGAATAGCAAGTATTCTGTTCGTCGCAATAGCAATCGGATGTCTAGGGTTTTGACTTTGCACTCTCCCCGGTTTATAAATGTTGATGACATGGAAATAGTTTCCATGCGGTACTGCTGCTCCTTCACGGAGTGGCACAATTAATTACGGCAATCGCAAGGATGCTCGGGAAGGCGGTGAAACTCCGCCACTGCCCCGCAACTGTGAGCGCTCCTGCTCCACGACCCGTTCTTTTGGGTGTGAGTAGGGAACCAGCCAAGGAGTTTCCGCATGTGCGGAGGCTCCGCTTGAACCACTGCGGAAAGGCCCAATGCGGCGCTTCTGTGGGAAGGTGGCTGGGAAGGCGCAAGTCAGGAGACCGGTCCTCGCGCCCCCAACCCACTGCGTTCCGAGGGGAACGAAGGAGCCATCATGTCCCATCACGCGCATTTGCATTCTCGTTTGATTTTTTCATCACTGCGTCGCGCATTGCCGCGCGCGCTGGTCCTGATTCTGGTTGCCGCCTGCCCCGCAATATGTCAGGCCGCCTCCATTCGCGGCATCGTGACAGACGCCAACGGCGGCCGCATTACCGGCGCGAAGGTAGTTCTGCTCAGCGGCGGAAAGGCAGTCGGAGCGGGCGTCTCCGGGGCCGACGGAAGTTTTCAGATGTCTACCGGCATTGAGGGACGCTTTTTTCTGCTCGTTTCGGCCACCAGCTTTCGCCAATTGGAAACGCCCAGTTTTTACGCTGGCCGGCTGGATTCGATTGAGCGCAATATCGTGCTTGAACCGCAGTGGGTGCGCGAGTCGATTGTGGTGACGGCCACTGGAACGCCCACGCCGCAGCCGCAGACCAGCGAGGCCACCAGCGTGCTGGGACCGCAGGATCTGGCGCTGCGCGATGATTTGACGAGCGCGCTGAGGCTCATGCCTGGCGCCGTTGTGGTGCAAGACGGTCAGCTTGGCGCGCAGACTTCGCTCTTTATCCGCGGCGGAAATCCAGACGCCAATAAGGTTTTGCTGGACGGTGTGGATACCGGCGATATGGGCGGCCAATTCGACTTCGGTCCGCTCTCCACTACCGCCATTGAGCGCGCTGAAGTGGAGCGTGGGCCCGACTCAAGCCTCTACGGCGCAGACGCGGACAGTGGCGTCGTAAGCCTGGTTACTCCACGCGGCACCACCAGCTATCCTTCAATCCTGTTGCAAGGCGATGCCGGCAACCTGGCTACTTCACGCGAAGAAATTGAGATAGCCGGGGCGCATAACAAGCTGGATTATCTAGGCGCATTCAGTTGGCTGCAAACCGCCAACAATATACCGCTGAACGAGTATCACGACGAAATCTCCGCGGCCAACCTTGGCTACCAACTCAGCGGCAGCACACAACTGCGCGCCACGCTGCGTTATGGCGTCGATGCCACCGGCGTTCCAAATGCATGGGACTTCTATTACATTCCCGATGACCGCAAAGAGGGCGATCAGGATCTCTACGGCAGCGGCACGGTGGAGAATCAAACTACGCCGGACTTTCACAATCGCTTTGAATATGGCTTGGAGCGCAAGCGGGAGCAATCTCAGCAATGGTATCCGGCCGGCCTCTGCATTCCCGCCGATAGCTGTCTGGCTCCGCTCGCCGATGGCACAGCCGGCAATTATTACGGCCTCCCCGTTCTCATTCATGGAGCAAACGGATATAGCGCCATCGGACCCGCGCTGCTCGATTACAGCACTCTGAATTACAGCATTTATCCCAACCGGCTGGATATTATCAACAATCGCGACCAGTTTCTTTACCAGGGAGATTTTCGGCTTACTCCGCACCTTCTTCTGCTTGCCGGCTTTCACTATGACAACGAACGCGCCGCTGAGCGAGAGCCCGTCTACTCCACTAACCTTCAGCTCACTCGCAGCGATTACGATTATCACTTTGGCGCGCATGGAGATTTTCTCAAACAGAGACTTTTTTATACGCTGGGCGCGGATGAGGAGCACCTGCAAAAACTAGGCAATGATTTCTCTCCGCATATCGGCCTGAGCTTTTATGCGGTGCGTCCGCGGCATCATGTCTTCAGCGGGACGCGCCTTTTCGGCAACTTCTCCAAAGGCTTCCGCGAACCCAGAATCACCGACGAACTCGGTTCCCTCTACAATATTCTGGTCACGAATGGCGAAGCGGCGTCCGCGGCGCAGTATCATATTTCGCCGATCGACGCGCCCACCGCGCGCACCTGGGAAGGTGGCGGCGAACAGGCGTTTTGGAGCGAGCGGATCATCTTCCGCGCAACCTATTTCCACAACGAATTCGGACGCGAGATCGAAGCAGTCGGAGTCGGATTGATTCC
>JBEKDN010000180.1:0-8217 GCA_050014335.1 Occallatibacter sp.
CCGTAGAGCGCCTCGACCAGCCGCGCGTGATGGTAGTGGAAGGAACTCTCGACAGGCCCGGCGGAGATCTGCTTGAAGAGCGCCAGTTCCTCGTCGGCCTTGGGCGTGCCCATGGATTTGGCGATATTCAGCCGCGGCAGCGGGCCCACGCGATAGCTGCCCTCGGGGTAGCCGAGCGGCTTGTAGTAGACGAACTTGGTGTAGCTGTAATTCTCCACAGCCTCGCCAATCACTTCGGTGAAGTGCTGCGCGTCGATGCCGTCTTCGATAATCGCGCCGGCGGGATCGATCAGCCGCAGCGCGCCGTCGGTAAATTCGATCGACTCGTCCTCGTTGATCAGCCCCATGTAATTCGATGGGAAGTTGGCGAAGACCTCGATCTCCGGCTTGAAGTTGCCGGCGATCTGCTTGTATGCGGTGAGCGCCAGAGCCACGTTGGCATAGGCCTCGGGCAGCATCGCCAGCATCTCATCGCGGTGAGCTGCGGTCAGCGGCTCGGTCACGCCGCCGGGAACAACCCATCCCGTGTGAATGCGCTTGGTGCCCAGCAGCTCAATGATGTGCTGGCCAAAGCGGCGCAGGCCGATACCTGCGAGGCCGAGGTCAGGCCGCGCGGCGGCGACGCCAAAGATGTGCCGCTTGGTTGGATCGGACTCCATGCCGAGCAACAGATCCGGCGACGAAAGATGGAAGAAGCTCAGTGCATGAGACTGCACCATCTGAGCCAGATTGAGCACGCGCCGCAGTTGCGCCGCTGTATGCGGAATCCGCACCGACATGATCGCTTCGCAAGCTTTGGCCGATGCCAGCAGATGCGAGACCGGGCAGATGCCGCAGATGCGCGCCGTCAGGCTCGGCATCTCATAATACGGCCGGCCTTGCGAGAACTTCTCAAAGCCGCGCACCTGCGTCACATGAAAGTGCGCGTCCTCCACCTGGCCTTGACTGTCGAGTTGAATGGTAATCTTGCCGTGGCCTTCGAGGCGCGTTACGGGATCGATCGTGATGGTTTGGCTCATGGCTAGGCTCCAAAGCGGGTGAGCGCTGAAATATCCAAGGGCGCACCGGTTACCAGCGCGGTCAGCGCTGCGTGAAAAGTATCGGCCGAAGGCGGGCAGCCAGGAAGGAAGACGTCCACTGTGACAAACTCGTGCACGGGGCGCACCACGTTGAGAAGCCTGGGCACCACCACGCATGGAATCTGCTGCTGCAAGCTCGCATTCTCAATGTATGCGCGGTTGAGAATCGCCTCCGGGCCGAATGGATTGCGCATCGACGGGACATTGCCGGCCACTGCGCAATCGCCCATCGCGATCAGCATCTTTGAGTGCGCGCGCACCTTTTTGATCTTCGCCTCGTCGTCCACGGACGCCACAGCTCCCTCGACCAGCGCAATATCCACTTCGTCGGGAAAGTTCTTCGCGTCCACCAGCGGGCTGTAAACCACATCGATCAGCTCGGACAGTTTCAGCAGACGCTCATCCATGTCGAGAAACGACATATGACAGCCGGAGCAACCGTCCAGCCATACTGTTGCTACTTTCAGTTTGCTCATTGCGCTTCCCTCATCAGGTTCAGGTAAGGCAGAAAATCGGGGTACTTGGGGTGATCGGAGCCAACCTTGCTCTTGTCAAAGAGGGCTCCAGTGGGGCAGACCTGCACGCATTTTCCGCAGCGCGTGCAACTGGACTTTCCCCACTCGTCATGCAGATCGGTGATGACGATCGAATCAATGCCGCGCCCCATCACGTCCCAGATATGCGCGCCTTCAATTTCCGCGCAGACCCGCACGCAGCGCGTGCAGAGAATGCAGCGGTTGTGATCCACCGTGAAGCGCTCATGCGAGGCATCCACGGTCAGCGATGGATTGCGGTAAGGCAGACTCACATGGGTCAAGCCCTGATCCTGCGCCATCGCCTGCAATTCGCAGTGGCCGTTGGAAACGCAAACCGCGCAGATGTGATTGCGCTCCGCAAAAAGCAATTCCAGAATCATGCGGCGATGCTTTTGCAGACGCTCCGTATTGGTGCTCACGTCCATGCCTTCATAGACCGTGGCCACGCAGGCCGGCAGCAGTTTGTTGCTGCCTTTGATCTCGACCAGGCACAGCCGGCACGCGCCCACATTGCTCAGCCCTTCCAGATTGCAGAGCGTGGGAATGTCGATGTCGTTCTCGCGCGCCACTTCCAGAATGGTCTGGCCTGAGCGCGCGCTTAGCTCTTGTCCGTCGATGATGAGTGTTTTGACGCCTACGCTCTCGCTCATGCCAACACCTCCTGAGGAACGGCGGCGGGAACTTCCATGTTGCAGACCCCGGCCGGACAGCGCTTGTGAACGATATGTTCGATGTACTCGTTTCTGAAATACTTCAACGTGCTCAGCACGGGATTGGGCGCCGTCATGCCCAGTCCGCAGAGGCTGGTTTCCTTGATGGTTTCGCAGAGGCTCACCAGCAGGTCCAGATCCTGCATCGATCCATTGCCCTCGCAGATGCGCGTCAACAGCGTATGCATCTGCGCCGTGCCGGCGCGGCAGGGAATGCACTTGCCGCAGGACTCGGTCTTGCAGAACTCGACGAAGAACTTGGCCACGTTGACCATGCAGGAGGTATCGTCCATCACGATCATGCCGCCCGAACCCATGATCGACCCGACCGCCATCAGCGCGTCGTAGCTTACGCCCAGGTCCAGCATGTCGGCCGGAATGCAACCACCCGACGGACCGCCGGTCTGCACCGCTTTGAAGGTGTGTCCGTCCGGCACGCCGCCGCCGATGCCCTCGATGATCTCGCGCAGTTTGATGCCCATCGGCACTTCAACCAGCCCGGTATTAGCGATCTTGCCGGTGAGCGCAAAGACCTTGGTGCCCTTGCTTCTCTCCGAGCCCATGTTCGCAAACCACTTGCCGCCGTTGCGGATAATGGGCGCGATGTTGGCATAGGTCTCGACGTTGTTCAGCAGCGTCGGCTTGCCCCATAATCCACTGACCGCCGGATACGGAGGCCGTGTTCTGGGCGTGCCGCGCCGTCCTTCAATCGAGGCCAGCAGCGCCGTCTCTTCACCGCAGACAAAAGCTCCCGCGCCCAGCCGAATCTCCACATCGAAACTAAATGCCGTATTGCAGATGCTGTTGCCCAGCAAGCCCCGCCGCCGCGCATCGCGCAGAGCCGTTGTCAGCCGCGCCACCGCCACCGGGTACTCGGCCCGCACATAGATGAAGCCTTTGCTTGCGCCCACCGCGTATGCGGCAATGGCCATGCCCTCGAGGACGCGATGCGGGTCGCCTTCCATCACGCTGCGATCCATGAATGCGCCGGGGTCGCCCTCGTCGCCGTTGCAGACCACATACTTCAAATCGCCGCTGGCCTTGGCCACCGTGCCCCACTTCAGCCCGGTTGGATAGCCGCCGCCGCCGCGTCCGCGCAGGCCGCTCTCCGTGATGCGATGAACCACGCCGTTCGGCGTCATCTCGGTCAGTGCCGTCAATAAAGCCTTGTAGCCGTCGCGCGAGATGTAATCGTCAATCTTTTCCGGGTCGATGTGGCCGGCATTCTCCAGCACCACGCGAACCTGCTTGTCAAAGTGGTCGCTCAAATCGCATTGCAGCTCAGGCACCGGGTCTTTACCCAGGCTGGCCACAATCGCTTCGGCATTGTCGGCTTTTACGTGGTGATAGAGATGCTCATCGGGATCGACGCGCACCAGCGGGCCGCTGGAACACGGACCCATGCATCCGGTGCGCCGCACCAGCACATTCTTGTCCGACGCGCCGGCAGCTTTCTCCAGCGCATCCCGCAAACGCTCCGAGCCCTGGCTCATGCACGCCAAGTCCATACAGACGTTCACTTCAAAATCGTACTTCTCGTTTTCCTGGCAGACGCTCTTGGCTATCTGTTCGAGTTCTTCGATCGTCATTCGACTGCCCACCTCTCCAGTTGCTCAAGAATCTGCTCCTCGGTCACCTCGCCCATCACCTCGCCGTCGCACAGCACCACTGGCGCGCGACTGCAAGCGCCAACACAGCGCGCCGTCAGCAGACTGATTTCGCCGTCCTTGGTGGTCTGGCCGTGGGCAATGCCCAAGCGCTTTTCCGCCGCGGCCACCAGCTTGTCAGAGCCCTTGATGTAGCAGGCCGTTCCGGCGCAGACCGTAGCCGTGTGCTTGCCCGGCGGCTTCAAGCTGAAATAGTGATAAAACGTCACGACTCCATAAGCCTGGCTCAGCGGCACGCGCAGCGATTTGGCCACAAAGCGAATCGAATCATCGTCCAGATAGCCAAAGGCTGACTGCACGGTGTGCAGCGTCTCAATCAGCGCGTGACGCGCAAAACCGTTCTTGCGCATCGTGCCGTTGACAATCTTCCAGCGTTTATCGTCGCTGGGCAGCGGTGGTGGTGTGAATGCAGCCACAAATCCTCCAAAACACAGACATCGGATACAAGGGGATAGCGCCCGCCTTGCTCCGCCCTTCGTCTGAAGTGAGTTTAGGTGGCCGTGTGATGGCCGGTCCGTGACACCGGTCACCATGGTATATAGATACTTTTTTATCGATAAATAGAAGGGGAGGAAACTCTTTCCATTCCAATAGCTTTACTCCCTGTTCCCTTGTTTCAGCCTCACCCAAGCGCTGGGAGATGGTCCGATATTCCAAACAAGAATATGATCCCAATGATGCAGCTGTAAGCCGCGCCCGTCCATGCAATCGCATGATAAAGCCGCGGATGATGGTGGCCGCTGGCATTGAATGCGCCGCCCATCGTCGCCGTCATCACGGCATTCATGGCCACCAGGCCGACGGCAAAGGCCCCCAAACCCATCATTCCGCGCGAGGTCCCGCCCAGGTTCGCGGTGAGAAAAAACAGCGCCAGTTGGCTTGGCGTCTCGGCGCCCACGCCGTGCAACATGCCAATCATGAAGACCGACTTGCCGTTGTACATCCACTGAAAGCGCTCGGGTTGCGGCGCGTCGGGTTTCCAGCATCGGCGCACCCGCCAAGCCAGCCAAAGGATGCCGTTGATGGCAATCGCCAGGCGGCTCTCGACGCGGCTATGCCTGTGCCCATGCGCGTCGCGGCGCAGAATTCCGGCCACCACGCCAATGCCCAGCACAATCAGCGTCAGCCCGATCAGCCGCTCCGTCCAGTGGTCCAGCCCCTCGGGAAGGCCCAGGTGCAATTCCAGCACGGCAATGCCCAGCGCGGCCACTGTGAAGGCGTGGCCCAGGGCGTAAGTCATTCCCAGCCGCAGTCCGCTGCGCCAGTTGTGCTGCACGGCTGTGATGTCGCTGATGGCGGCCAGGTGGTCGTAATCAAAGCCGTGCCGCAGCCCCAGAAGCAAGCAGGAGCCCAGCGCGGCATCGAGTTTCCAGTCGCTCAGAATCGGAGTCACAGTGCCCAGTATAGCCGAGAATCGCTTGCATTCGTGCTGGCTGAACAGAGTGCGCAGGCACCTCACCTTTACCGCGCTCTTTGCGGTTCGGGTGGAAAACCACGACCCTCTACCGATTATCAATTCATCAGTTCACGAACCCCCTGCGAGCATTCAGCGGGCAGTCAGCCCCACCTAAGGTGGTTTGCAGATTATTTCTATAAAGCGCGCACAATTGAAGAATGAACCCAAAAAAGAGCCGCGAACTGGTATTGAAGCACAATTCCCTGACCCCTGATCCCCGTTCCCCGACCCCTGTTTTTCCCGCACCCCCCACCCCCCCTACCCTGTCGAGCCCGTTTTTTGCAACAATAATTCCCGTAACAAGCTTAATATCAATTGCTTGCATTTTCAGCATATTTACCAATTAGTAACTGCAAACCGCCCATTTTGCCCACTTTTTGGCCAGAAACAGCGCCGTTTACATCCAAAACGCTCGTTTTTTAGCCAGTTTTTGCAGCCGCTTTCCACCAATCCCGCTCGAACTCAAACCCTCTTCCAGAACCCTGAAAGCGCTCCATCCATTCCTCTGCTAAAACCTCAAATGCGATTGACCTGTTCCCAGATCTCTGATCTCTGTTCTCTGCCTTCTCAATGCTCTAAACTTGATTACGATGAAGTTCTTCGCCGGCAAAAAAGAAAACAAAGAGAATCCGGGCACAGGCGAGACTCCCAAGTCCAGCCTTTTCAGCCGCATGAAGCAAGCGGTCTCGCGCACCCGCGAGTCGTTCTCGGCCAAGATCGAAAATCTCGTCGCGCTTACGCGCACGGTCGACGAGTCCACATTGGAAGATCTTGAATCCGTGCTGCTTACCAGCGACCTTGGCATCCAGACCACAACCGCGATTCTCGACGCGCTGCGCGACCGCGCGCGCCATCAAGCCATCCAAGGCGGCGACGAGTTGCGCAGCCTGCTCAAGGCCCAGATCCGCGCGATTCTGGAAAAACCAATCGCCAACAGGCCAAACATTCAATCCGTCGTCGGTCCGCACGTAACCTTTCTCGTCGGCGTAAACGGCACCGGAAAAACCACTTCGGCCGGCAAGCTCGCTGCGTGGTATCGCGTTCAGGATCAATCGGTTCTACTCTGCGCCGCGGATACCTTTCGCGCCGCGGCAATTGAGCAGCTTGAGGTCTGGGCAACGCGTTCCGGCGTTCAGATGATCAAGACTCGCCAAGGCGGCGATCCAGCGGCCGTGCTTTACGACGCCGCTTCCGCCGCCAAGACTCACCATATCAGCCAGTTGATTGTTGACACAGCGGGACGATTGCACACCAAGACCGGACTCATGGATGAGCTCGATAAAATGCGCCGCACCGCAGCCAAGCTCATTCCTGGCGCGCCGCATGAAGTCCTGCTCGTCATGGACGCGACCACGGGCCAGAACGGCGTTCAACAGGCGCGCCAGTTCACTCAATCAGCTGGCGTTACAGGGATCATCCTCACCAAGCTCGACGGCACTGCAAAGGGCGGCATCGCCGTAGCTATCGCGCAGGAACTCAACCTTCCAGTGCTCTTCGTAGGCGTAGGCGAGCAGATGGCCGACATGCTAGAATTTTCCCCCGCGGAGTTTGTGGATTCGCTACTGGAGTAGCATGACCACTTTGGACCGAGACCGCCAATGGATGCGGCGCGCCCTGGAATTGGCTCGCCGAGGCATTGGCATTACCTCGCCCAATCCAGTCGTGGGCTGCGTAATTCTAGACGCCGCAGGCCAGCTTGCCGGCGAGGGCTGGCATGAGTATGACCTGCTCGACCACGCAGAAGTCTCCGCCCTCAAAGCCGCCGGTGAGCGCGCCGACGGCGGCACAGCCTACGTCACGCTCGAGCCCTGCAACCACACAGGACGCACTGGTCCCTGCACGGAAGCCCTTATCTCCGCGGGCGTAAAGCGAGTTGTGGCCGCGACCATCGATCCCAATCCAACCGTCGCAGGCCGTGGTCTCGACGCACTGCGTGCAGCGGGACTGGAAATCGTTGTAGGGATCTGCGAGACCGAATCCCGCCGCCTCAACGAGGGCTTTGCCCGTTGGTGCCAGCACAGCCGTCCGCTGGTGCTGATGAAGGTGGCCATGACGCTCGACGGCCGCATCGCGCCGTCAGTCGGCCAACAGCTTCCGCATCAGCCTTATTGGATTACCAGCGAAGCCGCCCGCGCCGCCGTGCAGCCGCTGCGCTGGCAGGCTGACGCCGCGCTCACTGGCGTCGATACAGTACTGGCCGACGACCCGCATCTCACCGACCGCAGCGGGAATCGCCGCCGTCGCCCGCTGCTGCGCGTCGTGCTGGATTCGGCGCTGCGCATGCCTCTCGACTGCAAACTGGTGGCCACGGCGCAAAACGATGTAGTCGTCTTCACGGTTTCAACTGATCAGGCACGTGCCCGCGAACTGAACAGCCGCGGCGTCCGCGTTGAAGTTCTACCGGCTGAGGCAGGCCGCGTGCCGCTCGTCAAGGTGCTGGAAAAACTCGGCGCGGAGGGCATTCTAATCGTGCTGACCGAAACCGGCACACGTCTCAATACTGCTCTGCTTGATGCCGGTTTGGTGGACCGCGCGCATTTCTTTATCTCGCCGCAGATCATGGGCTCTGACGCTATCCCCGCCTTTCGCGGCATGACCAGCAATATCCAAATGGGCGAAGTCGAAGTCGAGCGGTATGGCAATGATCTGGGACTTTGCTCGCTGCTCAGAGACCCTTGGCCGAAAGACCGTGGACTTCGCAACTAGTATCGACGGCAATATTTCCCTCTACTCTTGCAATCTCGCTTTTAAGATGGATTTTCCGACAGG
>JBEKDN010000181.1:0-8198 GCA_050014335.1 Occallatibacter sp.
AAGGATGCTCTCCGCCTGGGCAACTATAGCTTGCTGGTCTATGTGGGCGAGAACATTTCCCTTGAGTTTTTCTATAGCGGGCCTCATTCGCTTCTTCATCGTATGCATCTAAACAATACGCACGGCTCCCCAATTGAAGGACCGAACAAATGAGCGAACGCGGAACTATCGCAGTGGAAGGCTTTGATTCCCCGACTGTGGGGCAGCGCACCCAGGCTCTGCCGGAATCTCAGTTTCCTGTCGCGAGGCTAGTCAATAATTTCTTTGAATGGTTTGGAAATCTTGGCATTTTTTCTTGGCAAGTTCTTAAAGCGGGGGCGACGCCGCCGTACGAATGGGGCGAACTCATCCGGCAACTGGACGAGGTGGGTTCAAAGTCGTTTCCTCTTATCGCCCTTGCCGGCGCCGCAATCGGCGTTGTTATCTCAATGGAAGCCCGCTACAGTTTAACTCGATTTGGGGCCAAATCGATGTTTCCCACAACTCTTGTTTACTCAGTTGTTCAAGTCATGGGCCCGATTATTACCGGTCTGATTGTTAGTGGCCGTGTGGGCGCCGGCATTGGCGCTGAGTTGGCTTCAATGAAAGTCAGCGAACAGATAGACGCTATAGAAGCATCCGCGATCAATCCCTACAGATTTCTTGCGGCAACACGAATCCTCGCCTGCATTCTGATGCTTCCACTACTCACAATCGCCGCCGATGCAGCCGGCCTGTTGACCGGATGGTTTGCGCAATCTCTGGTTGAACCGCTTTCTTTTAGCCAGTTCATTCAAAGCGGGTTCAAGGGCGCGACGTTCAGTGCTTTTCTGCCGCAAACCTTCAAGACCGCGGTATATGGCCTAATCATTGGCACCATTGCATGCTTTCTAGGAATGCGCACACGGGGAGGCGCGGAGGGCGTGGGCCGCGCGGCCACCAATTCCGTGGTTCTTGCATCGCTCTTCGTGATCTTGGCCGATGTCGTATTGGTGAAATTTATCCTGGTAGTTTTCCCTTAACACCTTTCCAGAATTATCGAGGCACTAATGGCCACTGCCACTGACATTGCGATGAACAAACCAAAATATGCGGAAGATAGCCGTGCGCCCGTCGTTGCAGTCGAGAATCTGCAAAAGACTTTCGGCATTCATCGGGTTCTTAATGGGGTCACTCTCAGCGTCAATCGCGGTGAGACATTGGCGGTGCTTGGGCGCAGTGGGACGGGTAAAAGCGTACTGCTGCGGGTTATCATCGGCCTTGAAAAGCCCGACGCTGGGTCGATACGCATTAAGGGTCACAACATTGTAGGACTTGCGCTGGATCAGATGGGTGAAATCAGAAAGAAGATGGGCTTTCTCTTTCAACATGCCGCGCTCTACGACTCACTAACGGTAGCTGAGAATGTCGCATTTCCTCTTGAACACCATCGAAAAGATCTATCTAAGTCAGAACGATCCGATCGCGTGAATCAGTTACTCATTGAAGTGGGATTAGATGGCAGTTTGAAAAAGATGCCTTCCGATATTTCCGGTGGAATGCAGAAGCGCGTGGGTCTTGCGCGCGCGCTTGCGCTAGAACCAGAGATTCTGCTTCTGGACGAACCTACAGCCGGGCTGGACCCGATTAGCTCAGGGGAGATCGACAATCTGATTCTGAAGCTCCAACTGGAGCGCCAGATGGCTTCCATCGTAGTAACTCACGATTTACACAGCGCACGGACAATTGCCAATCGCCTGACTCTGCTTGATCAAGGCAGCGTGGTAATTGAAGGTAACTTTGAGGATCTTCAACACAGCAACGTCGAATTTGTTAAAGAATTCTTAAAACAGTCGTAGGAGGAGTTATGTCGAGAGTGGCGCGTCTGGGAGCATTTGTCATTGTAACGCTGGCTGTTCTGGCCGCCGGAGTATTTATTATTGGGAGCAGGGAGTATCTTTTTAGCTCAACTTACCAACTCAAAGCGCAATTCGCCAACGTCGCGGGTCTAGCTGCGGGAGCGGATGTGCAAGTTGGTGGAGTCCACAGCGGCACCGTCGAAAGTATTGCGTTGCCGCACAAACCGGGCGACCAAGTTACCGTGCTCATGGACCTTGATAAGTCCACACATGAAATTATCAAGCAGGACTCGGTGGCGTCGATCGAAACGGAGGGAGTGTTAGGAAACCAGTTTATGGCGATTTCATTTGGATCGGCGGGACAGGCCGATGTCAAGGATGGCCAGATCATTCAGAGTGAACCGCCGTTGCAAATCTCCGATTTGTTTAAAAAAACAAGCGGCATCCTAAACAGCACCCAGCAAGCAATCGACAATACAACGTTGGCCACAGCACATCTAAACTCCGTAAGCGCCAAGATTGATTCAGGCGATGGAACGATCGGAGCGTTGGTGAACGACAAGCAACTGTATAACAACCTTGCACAGACTACGACAACGCTAAATGCCACGATGGTTCAGGCGCAATCGGGAGTGACCGATTTTCAGGAGAATATGGAAGCGTTGAAACATAACTTTCTTTTGAGCGGATATTTCAAGAAGCGCGGCTACGAAGATTCCGAAAGCCTTGCGGCAAATAAGATTGACAAGCTTCCTACGAGTCCGCCGTTGAAAGCGTTTACTTACACTGCAAAACAGCTCTTCGACGCCCGCGATTCTTCCAAGCTAAAGAATAAGAACGCTCTCAATGCCAGCGGAGAATATCTGGCGCAAAATCAATTTGGTCTTGCGGTGGTAGTGGCTTCAACTGGAATGGAAGGCGATACTCAGAAGGATCTGGTTCTCACCGAGGCCAGAGCCATGATCGTGCGCGAGTACTTGGTGGATAACTATGGATTTGACGACAGCCAAGTGAAAACGTTTGGCATGGGAAAGCAGCCTGGATCAAACTTGGACGCGGACTGGGGTTCAATTCAGATTCTTATTTTTCCAGTCGGCACCGATGTTCCTGTCGGGACTCCGCCCTCGCCAAGCAGTTCGTCCCTGACGAGTGGTGATCGGCCTGGTCAAGCTCCCGCGGCAACAACTCATCAGCCATAACTCATGCGGCCGGCAAGCGTTTTAATTGAGCAGAAACTTGACGCGGGAATGGCGATTTGTTTGAAGAGAGCATGGTCGTGTCAGGTGTGCTTTGTAGCTCAGTAATTATTTATTGATTTTGAAAAGATGCAGACAAAGAGCTAAGTGAGCTTTTGCCTCGTGCTTTCGCGGATCGAGGCGCGCATGGCGCGAGTAAGTCGGCCCTACGCTATCGATCCGCACGAGGATGCTTTGGCAGTCACGGGATTCAATTCAATAAGCGGAGTTTAGAATATGCCACTTGTCACTGTTGTTATCGCGCTGTGCGTAGTCGGCCTGCTGTTATGGCTGATCAACCGATTCATTCCGATGCAGAGTCAGATTAAAAGCATTTTGAATGGAGTTGTCGTCATTGCCGTTGTGCTGTGGCTTCTGAAGGTCTTCGGCCTTCTGGACAACCTTTCTCAGTTTCATATCGGACAAGACACGCCTCTCGTCACTGTGATCATCACTTTAGGCGTAGTCGGCATATTGCTTTTTCTCGTGAACAGCTACATACCCATGCAGGGTCAAATCAAAGGAATTCTGAACGCCGTTGTGGTAATTGCCGTCGTTCTATGGATTCTGAAGGTATTCGGCCTCTTCAATTACGTTTCTCAATTTCGTGTCGGGCATTGAGGAATCATTCCGTCGAAGCCGAGGAATTTTTGTTCGCCAACGCAACGAAGGTCTAACGCAGCTTGGCAAAACTATGCCAGTAGGAGAAATTGTGAAGCAGATATTCTTGTTCGCAGTGGGAAGCGTCCTCGGCTTGAGCGCGTTTGCTCAGACCAGTCAAAAAACGACGACTATTGTAGAAACTTCGGGCCCGGTTTCCACATACCGTGCAATCGAAACCAGCCGTTCGGTCCAAGCGGTAAACTATCAACATCGCAGCGGAGCTACCGATGTGGATTTCGTCGGCACTGCTTTGTTGCCTTCCGCAAACGGAAAAGCTAAAGTCCGCAGCAAACGTGGCACGATGGAAGTTGAAGCGGAATTCGGAAGCCTGCAAAATCCAGCTACTTTTGGCGGCGAATATCTCACTTATGTCTTATGGGCAATCTCACCCGAAGGCCGTCCAATCAACCTTGGGGAAGTTCTGGTGGGAGAGAACGATCGCAGCAAGCTGACTGCAACCACCGACCTGCAAGCATTTGCTCTTATTGTTACCGCGGAGCCCTACTATGCTGTTCGGCAGCCCAGCAACGTCGTCGTTCTTGAAAACGTTATTCGCGCGGACACCAAGGGAACCAGTGAAGACGTGAATGCGAAGTATGAACTATTGGAACGCGGCGGTTATATTCCCACCGGATACAAATTTGACCCGGTTGTTTTGAGCGCCAGTCTCCCACTTGAATTTTACGAGGCGCGGAATGCTCTCAGGATTGCTCAGTCAGAAGGAGCGGAGAGCTATGCCGGAGCGAGTTATCAGCACGCTGTACAGTTGATGAACACTGCTGACGCCGATGCGGTCGGCGCTCACATTGACAGAAAGCCATTAATTGCAGTTTCCCGGGAGGCAGTGCAGACTGCCGAAGACGCGCGAGAGATCGCCGTCAAGAAGATAGACGAGGAGCGCATCGCATTTGAGCGTCAGGCTTCCAGCGACGCACAGCAAAAGTCACAGGCGCAGGCGGATAACGCCACACTTCTAAAGAAAAGGGCGGAGGCTGACGCCGCAAGCGCTCAAGCTCTCGCTACAAAGGCACAGGCCGACATGGCCGCCAACCAAACAACCTCAGCGGCCGCAGTCTCCGCAGCTGAGGCGGATGCAGAACAGGCGCGCCTAGCCGCGGAGAAGGCTCAGCAGGGTGAACATCAAGCGGTAAGCGACAAGGCCGCCATGCGCGCCCAATTATCCGAACAACTGAACAAAGTTCTTGCAACTCGAGATAGCGCGCGTGGCCTGATTGTAAGCATGTCCGATGTGCTGTTCGACACTGGACAGTATTCGTTGAAGCCGGGCGCGCGCGAGAAGCTCGCCAAGGTCGCCGGCATTTTGATTGCCTATCCAGGGCTCAACATCGAAGTGGGCGGCTATACCGATAACGTCGGCGGCGACGAGATGAATCAGAAGCTATCCGAGAATCGCGCAGACGCGGTCCGCGATTACCTTGTTCAAGAAGGCGTGACAACAGACTCGATGAGCGCAAAAGGATTCGGCAATTCCATGCCTGTGGCGTCCAATGAAAACTCCAGCGGCCGTCAGGAAAACCGGAGAGTTGAGTTGGTCGTATCTGGAGATGCGATCGGCAATGGGGCGAGCTCGATGATCGGAAGCCTGAAGTAAAGCGACCGCTCGCCGCAGTCATAGTTGTGACGGCTAGATAGATGCGGTCTCCGAGGAGACCGCATCTTATCGCGGGGAGAAGCATATTCAGACCAATCGTCATGCTTGCGAATCATCAGCGGCGACCTATGGGGCGTCGGTACCAGGAAAAGTGGGACAACATGTCTTTTATTGGAGTCGTTCGTCCTGAAGAACCGGTTAGTAGTGTTTCTCAGATAGTCTTGAATCCTGTTGCCGTGAAGGCCAGCAGCCTTCCATTGCCCACAAGGATTGCATTTGTCGGCAATTTTCTGCCGCGACAATGCGGGATCGCTACATTCACTACCGACTTATGCGCCGCGCTTGCAGGCGAATATGGAGGTGAGCGATTATTTGCCATACCGGTCAACGACCCCGAGTCGCACTACGAGTACCCAGAGCAGGTGCGCCTGGAACTTGAGCAGGAAGATTTGGAATCTTACGAGCGGGCTGCGGAGTTTCTTAACTTCAATGGCAATGATCTTGTTTGCCTGCAACATGAATATGGCATCTATGGTGGGCCGGCAGGCCGTCACATTTTGACTTTACTGCGGAAGCTGAAGATGCCGCTGGTCACAACGTTACATACGGTTTTGCGAGAGCCGGATACAAATCAACGCATCGTGCTCGAAGAGATTGCCCGACTCTCCGATCGCCTTGTCGTCATGAGTGAATTAGCGGCCAGACTCTTACACGAAGTGTATGCAGTTCCGAGCGAAAAGATCGATATTATTCCACACGGCGTACCGGATCTCCCCTTCATGGATCCGAACTACTTCAAAGACAAATTCGACACGGAAGGCAAGTCGGTTTTGCTTACTTTTGGTTTGCTTTCACCAAACAAGGGGATCGAGAACGTAATTCAAGCGTTGCCTTCAATTCTGGAAAGGCACCCGAATGTGGTCTATATTGTTTCAGGCGTTACCCATCCGCATATTCGCCGGCGCGAAGGCGAGAGATACCGCGAAGGACTGCAAGCGTTGGCAGATCGTCTGGGCGTTTCTGAGCACCTGATTCTCAATAACCGTTTTGTGAGCACCGAAGAGTTGATAGAACACGTGGGAGCGGCGGACATTTACATCACTCCTTATCTCCAGGAGGCACAGGTGGTTTCCGGCACGCTGGCCATTGCCCTTGGAGCGGGAAAGGCCATCATATCGACGCCGTACTGGCACGCCAAGGAACTGCTCGCCGAGAAGAGAGGCGTAATTGTCCCCTTTGCCGATCCAGGCGCCATTGCAGAGGCGGTGATCGAGCTGCTGGAGAACGAGGCGGCACGCCATGCCATGAGAAAGCGCGCCTATCTATACTCTCGCAAAACGACTTGGCCAAAGACGGCGCGAGCCTATATGGCAAGTTTTCAGCGCGCGAGGTTTGAACGCTCGCTGCATCCAAGAGCTGCTCAGCAAGGAGATTCCGTGATGGCGGCGGTGGACTTTTTGCCCACGCTGAATCCCGGCCACCTCTTGAAAATGACGGATGACACGGGGATATTGCAGCACGCCATTTTCTGTGTGCCGAACACGCGCGAAGGTTATACGACCGACGATAATGCTCGCGCGCTGGCTGTGTCTGTTCTTCTGGATAAAAACGAGAAGCACCCTGGAAGCCGCGACTATCTTTGCTTCTCAAATCGTTATCTGTCATTTCTGTGGCTTGCCTTTCATTCCGACACCGGGAGATTTAGGAATTTCCTTGGCTATGACCGCAAGTGGCTTGAAGATGCCGGATCAGATGACAGCCATGGGCGCGCGTTGTGGTCGCTGGGAATGGTGCTTGGGGCTTCACGAAACGCTGGGTTGAGAGGAGCGGCAGGCAGGCTGTTTGAAGCCGCTGTACCTGCTACACTCAAGTTCACCAGTCCGCGAGCCTGGGCATTCTCCATTCTGGGATTGCAAGCCTATTTGGACTGGTTTCCCGGAGACAGAGCCATCCAGGGAGTTCGGAATGTCCTGGCGAATCGGCTTCTGGATATCTATGAGAGAACTTACTCCGAATCGTGGAAGTGGTTTGAAAAGAGCCTTTCCTACTCGAATGCACGACTATCGCAGGCCCTCATTCTGGCCGGATGGCGAAGCGATAACCAAAGGATGATCGAGGCGGGAATGGATTCCCTGAAGTGGCTTGTAGCCGAACAACACCGCGACGACAAAGACATCTTTGTGCCGATCGGTTCCAATGGATTCTTCATCGAAGGAAATGAAAAGGCGCGATTCGATCAGCAGCCTGTCGAGGCATGCGCCACAATCTCCGCTTGTCTGGAAGTCTATAAGCTGACGGAAGAACGGAAGTGGCGCGAGGAGGCTCAACGAGTATTCTCCTGGTTTCTCGGCAAGAACGATTTGCAGGCGGCTCTTTACGACCCAGTCACAGGTGGATGCAGAGATGGGCTTCATCCCGATCGCGTGAATGAAAATCAGGGAGCTGAATCCACACTCTCTTTTCTCATGGCTTTGCTTGAAATGCAGGCGGCTAAAGTTACAAGCGCAAGCGAACTGAATCAGGGAATGAGCGTCATCTGTTGAATCCAGTCACCGCACCGAATGAGTCGCCTGAGCCAATCGCCCCAGCACAAGCAAAGGTGAAAGCTGACTCCGATCTTCCCTTGTTTACGAGGCATGGCGGCAATCCGATACTTAGCCGCGAAAACTGGCCCTACCCGATCAATAGTGTTTTGAACGCGGGTTCGGTATTGCTGGCAGACGGAGAAACATTGCTCCTGTGCCGCGTTGAAGATCGGAGCGGCTTGTCGCATCTTTGCGCGGCACGATCCACGAACGGCGTTGATAATTGGCGGATCGATTCTCAACCAACCTTGGTGGCAAATCCTCAAGAATTCCCCGAGGAGATATG
>JBEKDN010000182.1:0-8144 GCA_050014335.1 Occallatibacter sp.
GGACTCATGCGCCACTTGGCCACCTCTGCGAATGCGCGTTTTTCTTAAAGTGTCGGCACCGCGATGCTCGACTTCAAAGTCAACATAGTTGACCTCTTTGTCAACGCCACCGAAGCATTGATGAAATGCCCGCAAGAGCTGAACTTCTTCCAAAGATTGCGCCACGGGGCAGGGATTGTTCCTCGGACTGGCGATAGTACCGGGAAAAACGTAGATGCACGGCGGCGGCAACATGAAATGTGAAACCGCTGTGACTCGTTGCGGGTTTCCTTCAAGTTTCGGGCAGGGCCGGCCGACGGTCCCGCAAACCATGTCCCATATAATCACCCCATCAACACGCTGTTGTCGGGAGATAATCTCGGCGCTGAGACGCGTATGGATGCCAGACCACGCGTTGAGACGTGGATCTGCACCCGGATTGGTGCAGAGGCTCCAAATGATAAATTCTTGAGCGTGCGGCGGGCGCTCGAAAATGTTCGTGTTGTTGCCGTCGAGACAGCCTTTCAACTCAATTGCACACACCCTGCCGCCGTTCAGTCGAACGACATAATCGTGCCTGTTGGACTCGCCCGCGACTTCCCATTCTTCAATGTACTTCTTGTCCTGCATGTAGTTCAGGACATCGCGCGCAAATTCCCGTTTCGACCGCATGGTAGCGGAAAACTGGCCTCGCGCACGCTCAATCGCACCTCTGAAAAGTCCGCTATTGTAAAACTCTTCCTCACTAAGCCCGTGATTGCCCAGCTTATGGGCTTCCGTTTTTAGCGCCTCTACATAATCGACAATGAGCTCTTGAAGCTTTTCGTTTCGGTGACACGGAATAACGCTCATGCCGCCACCATCGCTTCCGCCTGAGTCATTGCCAAAACTGGCTCAAGAATATTTGACGCGAGATGCCGCACTACAGGAACCACGACGCCATCGCCAGTGAGATGATATGCCTCGTTGTAGTTTGCCGGGAGTTTGTACTCATCGGGCAACCCCATCAGTCGTGCTGTTTCGCGGCTAGAAATTAGCCGCGCCTTGACTGACTTTCCCTCGACCAAAATTATCACCTGACGACTCGACCCGCCCGCTGGAGTCCGTAAGCATCCAGATATATCGTCGAATCGCACTTCTGCGCGCTGCACCTTCCGCCCCTGTTCATTCGGCCGAGTTCGTTTGTATATGGCGCCAAAGATTTTGCGCTTCTGCCTCTGAGCCGCAGCCACTTTCGCTCGATTTAAGGGACTCATCATGTCAAGCAATTGCTGCGTTTTTTCCGCAGTAAACCACTCCACGCTGTCGGATGGCTCCTCGGTCAGGTCTGCAAAATTCAATTTTCGTTTCTGTGGCATCGAGAGTTTCCACCATAACCAGGCGCGCTTGGTCTTCGGTGGGAGATTTTCGTAAGCTCTGATAAGCGCCCGACTATGCCAAGGCTCCATGGCATTTTTTCTTACGAGGTTCTCCGGCAGTTCCACGTCGCCGCGAACACCAATAATGAATAGGCGCGGTCGGGATTGGGGCACAAACAATGCGGCATCCACAACAATTGCGCCTACACTGTATCCGGCTTCCTCAAAAACCCCGCAAATTGCTGTGAAGTCCTTCCCCTCGTGGGAAGTGAGAGTGCCGCATACATTCTCCAGAACAATCATGCGCGGCGCGCGATGATCC
Source organism: Occallatibacter sp. (assembly GCA_050014335.1). GTDB lineage: Bacteria > Acidobacteriota > Terriglobia > Terriglobales > Acidobacteriaceae > Telmatobacter. The sequence continues at coordinate 1,660 of JBEKDN010000182.1, forward strand.
TCAATCAGTGCCGTCATTAGGTTCCAAAACGGCCAGAACGTGCCTGAACGGTCGCCCTTCAACCCAGCGCCGCCCCCTGCAAGGGAGAGGTCTTGGCATGGAAACGAACCCCAAACCAAATCGGCTTCGCCTGGAAGATTCTCGGTGGTGAGGGAACCTACATCTGCCGTCTTTAGCTTCCCTTTCCCCCAATTATCGTTGTAAACACTGCTCTTTTTGTGGTCAAAATCGTTCGCAAATAGGCAATTCCACCCATTGCCAAGTCCGGCGCGCGCCATGCCTCCACCAGCAAAAAACTCGTAAAAATTAGGCATTTTCGCTCCTATCCTGCCTATCTTGTTGCTCTTGCCGTGCGAGCTTTTCAAGAATGGCTTCCGTTATCCATGTGTTGCGAGAGACACTGCCCGCACGTTTTTCGCGCTTGAGATCGATCTGGCCCCAGATATCAGGGTCCAGTCTCAGGTTCTTACACGGGCGCTTCGCAGGGGTGCATACAGTCATGTAGACATCATGGCGCCATATTGGCGCCATTGCAAGAAGTATTTGCTATTTATTCGCTACTCCTTGGCGCTTGGAAATCCGTATCTAAATATCCCAAACTGGGACCGGAACAGTACTGACGCAGTTGGGGTGCAGGGAACAGAGGGGACGACATATTGACTCGATGCCCAAGCCAATATCCAAGCTCTGCTCCTGCTCCGGCGCGATCTCCCGATGCGGCGTGACTGCCTGCTCCTGCTTCTGTTCTGGCTTCATCTCCGGCGCATGGGTGCTGCTGTGCGAAACATCATGCCCGAGCGCCGCGCCCAGATTCTCGCGGTCGTTGCTATGGATTCCGTAAAATAAGAAAAGCAGCCGGGATCGCTCCCGGCTGCTTTCGTCTTTCCTGTCTTTTTGAGCCACGCAAGCGTCCTGCTACGCCTTGGCCAGAACCAGAGCCTTCAGGCGAGCGTTGAGGCGGCTCTTGTAGCGGGAGACGGTGTTGTCATGCAGAATACCCTTTTGCACGCTCTTGTCGAGGGCGGAGACGGTGGAGCGATATTGCTCCTGAGCGGCCTTGACGTCGCCCTTGGCCAGCGCCTCACGCAGATCACGCAGGCTGGTGCGCACACGGCTGCGGTTAGCGCGGTTGACGGCGGTGCGGGTTTCAGTTTGGCGGGCGCGCTTCAGAGACGATACATGGTTTGCCATTGCTTGTCCTTCAATCCTAGGGATGATGCGGTGTGAGAATGCAACTTGAGCCGCATCCCTCGCAATTTCTTAGTGTACGGGAAACGAGGCGGCTGGTCAATGTGGACTTGTGGACTGTGAATGCATGGCGATCAAGTTGATTGGGTACTACACTTGGCCGCTGGAAGGGGCGCGAGTTTTTTGGGGGGCTGGTAGGGCGGGCGCGCGTTCGTCAACACTCCACGATCAGCGCCGTCTAACCGGTTAAAGGTATGCGCACTTTGACAGACATGCGAATCCGAATCGTTTTTCCATTTGTACTTTCGATGGCCGCTCTGACATGTTTTACCGCGGCAAGCGGCGCCCAACAGGCTGCCTCCGATCAACCGGCTACGACGCTGAAGGTACAGGCCCGCGAGGTTGTGCTGCCGGTTACGGTGCGCGACAAGAAGGGGGCGCTGGTGGCCAGCCTCAAGGTTTCCGACTTTACGCTGACCGAAGATGGGCACCCACAGAAGATCAAGAGTTTTGCGCGCGAGACCGATTTGCCGTACCGGCTGGGCTTGCTTGTGGACACCAGCCGCAGCGTCTCCGGCGCAATCGAAGAAGAGCGCAAAGCGGCGGGCAAGTTTGTGGATACCATGCTGCCGGAAAAGCCCAACGCGCTGCCCGACCAAGCATTCCTGATCCACTTTGACCGCGAGGTCGAGCTATTGGAAGACTTCACCGCATCGCGCGACAAGTTGCACCGCGAACTGGACGAGATGGGACCGACGAGGGCCTCGCAGAACGAAACGCGGTCCGCGGGAAGCGGCGGGGACGAGAGCGGCGGGAGCGAGAACGGCGGCGGCGAGCAGACGCACAGCCACGGGCACGGGGGCCACGGAGGCACACAGCTCTATGATGCGATCTACCTGGCTTCAGGGAATGATTTGATGAGGCCCAAGGATGGACGCAAGGCGCTGATTGTCATTTCAGACGGCGTGGATAGCGGCAGCAAGATGGATCTGAACGACGCGGTGGATGCGGCGGACCGAGCCAATGTGATTGTGTACACCGTTTACTTCAAAGGCGAGCAGGAGCACGGCGAGAACGAATCCCACAACGGCGGCGGACACCGCGGCGGTGGTGGCTGGCCGGGGGGCGGCGGCGGTTGGCCCGGCGGCGGTGGCGGACATCGAGGGGGCGGAGGCTCCAATCAACCGGATGTGGACGGCAGGAAGAACATGGAGAAGATTGCCACGCGCACCGGAGGCAGATACTTCGAGGCCAAGAAAAAGGACAATCTGGAAGAGATATACGGCCAGATTGCGGAAGAGCTGCGCGGTCAATATCTGCTGACTTACACGCCGGATGCGGTGGACAACGAGGGCGGCTACCACAAGATCGCACTCAAGGCGAGCAAGGATGACCTGACCGTGGTGACGCGCGAAGGCTACTACGCGCCTGGCGGAGAGACGAAGTAGAATTCAGCATTCAATCTCGAGGGATGATCGATGTGGGAAAGCTGGGGGCATCTTCAATGTTTTCCAGCCTGCCGTAGAGGAATGCGGCAAAGTTTCCCAACAGGATGGTGAGAAATGCGCCGTTCTCCATGGGGTCAAAGCGCCTCATGTTCCAGTGCAGATTGTAATATTCGACAAAATGCGTTCCGGTAATCAGCGGATAAAAGAAGGCATACAAGTTGAGCGCATACACCGCAAGCCGCCGGTTGCTTGGGCGTTTTGCCTGGGGCGCGCGAAGTTTAAGCGATGGAGTTTTGGATTTGGCATAGAACCATATTTCAAAGGGAATGACGACGACGGCGAATCCAATCCAGAGAGTGGGGGCGAGCTTGGGGTAAAGCGGAGCGTCGGCAAGCACGCGGAGAAGATGATCGACAAGGCTGAGGCAAAACCCCAACGCAACCAACAGCGCGACCATCTCAGTGGGCCAGCGGAGGATGTGCGGCTGCTTGGGGCTGGTGGCGGGATCTTGCAGTCCGCTCTCTAGAATTGCCGGAATGGGAAGAGGAAACTTGGCGATCAGATCGGAGAAGAGAGCGACCGAAATGTTAGGATCTTCGGGATTGACGCGGATGGGAATTTCTTGTGTGCGCACGAGCCGGAGCCACTCCTGCGCTACGGCGGCATCAGAAAAGATGCGGGAAAAGTTGCCGGAAAAATACTCGGATTGGCCATCTCTAACCAGCCTGAAACTATAGGTAAAACAAGCCTTGTAACCCTGCGTGTCCTTTCCTAGTGAAAGGCCTGAGCCGACCGTTGACCAGGCTCTTCCTTCAACGACTGGCCAGGATTCAGCCACGCGGGCCTTATACAACTCAGCCTGGCGCTTCTCATAAAACCAATACCAGGACAGGGGAAAGACAGCCACGGTGAACCAAAACCCCCACGGGATCTGCTTGAGCCAACCGATCAGATCGTTCCAATTCACTGACGGGTATCTCCTTGGGGGCTTTTTCTACTTTATAGCAGCCTGCCGCCCATGTTAGCGGTGCAAAAAATCCCGCTCTTACGGGGCGCCCCAGTGCTGCAAGGCAACGCACCGGCGAACGACGGGCTTATGGTATGTATCGGCGAGCAACCTTCACTTATGCAGACGTTATCGCAGGTTATCCGTTACCGGCTCTGGGTGGATGGTGACCCGATGAACCTCGGGGCACTCCAGCTTGAAGCGGTCTTCAAGCGCGGTAATTACCTCGTGCACGCGACGCATCGTCAGCTCGTCAGGCAAGGTGCAATGGCAGGAAAGCGATAGATGGAGATGATCGGAGGCGCGGCCGACAATGATCTCATGGACATCGACAATCTCCGGCAACTGCGCGGCCGTGGAGCGGAGCGCCTGCTCGATACGGCGATCCACCTCGACCATCTCGCCAGGCGGCTCGATGGTGGCCGGTTCGCTCTCAATGTGCGTCAGCACGCCGTCGATCTCGGGCACGTCGCGCAGAATCTCGGATTCCAGCGCGCAGACAAAGTCGTGCGCCTGGAGCAGCGGCAAAGCTTCATCCAGCTCCAGATGCTGCTCCACGCGCATTCGCCCCTGGTGCGACTGCACGCTGAGTTCATGCACGCTGACGTTGTTGCGCGCGGCGACGGCGCGAACTCTGTCGAAAATGCTTTCAGCCCGCGCCTTCCGCGGCACGGTGTGAATCACGACGTCGGCCTCGGGCAACATGCGTTGCACGGCCTCAGTGGCTGCGCGCACCAATTCACCGGTATGCTCGAAGGTATAGCGGCGAGGCAAGGCCAAGGTCAGGTCGGCAAAATAGTTGGCTCCGGCCTGGCGGACGCGCGCCTTCTCTACGGCCAGCACGCCGGGCACGCGCGCAACTTCTTCAATGACCTGCCTTCGAGTCTCCGCGGGAATCTGATCCAGCAGAACACTAACTGCCTCACGGCCCAAGCGCAGCGTGAGGCGGAGAATCAGCAGGGAGACCACCACCGCCGCCAACGGATCGGCAAAGCGCAGTGCGGCGATGCCGAAATGCACACCCGCCCAGCTTGCCCCGAGGCCGGCCAGCACGGCCAGCGACGACCAGATATCCGAGGCAAAGTGAAAGGCGTCCGTGGCGAGCGCGGTTGAGCCGGTGCGATCCGCCACCGCGCGCAGCCGACGCGAGCGCCAGAAATCCACGCCGATGGAGCAGAGGACGACCGCTGCCGGCCAGGCGAGATTCTGCAGCTCTCGCGTGGGGTGAAGAATGCGCTCAATCGCCTCCCAGATGATCCACGCGCTGGAGACGGCCATGAGAAGCACTTCGCCAAACGAGGAAAAATTCTCAAATTTTCCGTGGCCGTAGGTGTGGTCCTCGTCTGCCGGCCTGTCGCTCACTTGCACGGAAAAGAAGGTGAGCGCCGAGCCCACCATGTCCAGTCCAGAGTGGGCTGCGTCCGAAAGCACGCCGAGTGAGCCGGAGACCAGTCCCGCCGCCAGCTTCAACAGCGTCATTGCCGCGGCAGCCAAGACGGAGTGCAGCGCCACGCGCCGCTTTTCAGCGGAGTGGGTGGCGATGGTTGCGGCGGTAAAGGTCATGGTCTTCTTAGGATACTGCGGACACAGCGCGGGAGGCCGCGTATAGGCCGGCGATGCCAAAAGTATAAGGCTGCCAAGCGCATTGCTCGTATCCAGCGGCGTTCATCAGTGCTAGCATCTCCGGCGGCGGCGGAAACTTGCCGACCGAAGAGGGCAGATAGCTGTAAGCTCCGGCATTGCCGCAGATGGCACGACCGATGGCCGGCAGGACGCGGCGAAAGTAAACCGCGTACGCCTTGCCGATGAGACCGCCGGGCTCACTGAACTCCAGAATGCCCAACTGCCCGCCTGGCTTCAGCACGCGATGGAACTCACGAAGGCCCGCCTCATAGTTGGCCAAATTGCGGAAGCCGAAGGCGGAGACGATAAGGTCGAGCGAGGCGGAGCGCAGAGGGAGATGGAGCGCATCGGCTTCCAGAGGGATTGCACCGGGGTGGCAGCCGGCAAACTTCTTCGCTCCGCGGCTCAGCATGGCGCGAGAAAAGTCCGCCGCGAGAATTGGCCGCGCGCCTTGTGGACGATGCTTGAGCAAGGCCATCGTCATGTCGCCCGTGCCGCAACAGATGTCGAGTACAGCCGCATCGGGATCGGCCAGGGTTGTTTTGAAGCGACGCGCCGCCCGACCCCACCAAAGACGGTCCACGTTGGCGCTGAGCACGTGATTCAGCAAGTCATAGCGCGGCGCAATCGCATCGAACATCTGCCGCACGGCTTGCGCAGCGCTGGCTTCGTCGGTGGTTCCGGGCGGTTTGGCGCCAGTGGTTGTCATTCAGCGTTGCTGCCTTTCGTTTTTTACCCTGTTCCTCGCACAAAAGCCGGGTGCCCCACCCTCGCCGCGTTCTTGTTTTTGCGGCTAGGGTGGGTTCGAGCCAAGGAGGAATCCATGTTCTCCGGGCATCGTCAGTCCTGCACGTTTTCCCGCCGTCCAAAACGACTCAATCTCAACAATACCTACGTCTCCTGTCAGGTAATGCCGGAAACTGGACCATTTCCACTCTTCTGGACGCGTCACCAAGCCTCGTGTGACAGGGTTGCGGTGTATGTACTTGAGCTTTTCGACGCGTTTCTCTTCCGAATGAACATTGAAATCCTAGTAGCGCGCCAACCAGAACGGCCGCTGATTAGATTGTTTGGCGACAGAAGTTTTCAGGGCTTGAATTGCGCTGTCCAACAATCCTCTTCCCAGTTCTGAAACCAACATATGCACGTGCTCTGGCATGATCACATAGCCAAAGACATGAAAGACATACCGTCTGCGCATCTGCTCAAGTGTGTGCTCG
>JBEKDN010000183.1:0-8043 GCA_050014335.1 Occallatibacter sp.
CGGCTCGGTCCGGCTGGGCGAAGACACTTCAGTGGGTAAGGATCTTGTGGCGATCTTCAGCGACTTGAGAGCGCCCGCTTCTGTTCCCGTGGGCGGGGACCGAGTCTTTGAGCCGGCATGGCTGCTGTGGATTCCTCTGACCTTCCTGGCTTTGATCATCTTTGGAATCGTTGAAGTGGTTCGCGCACATCGCCGCCGGCAATACATTGCGGGCTATCCGTTTCCCCCTCGTCCGTAATCGATAAGCCAAAGCCGGTCTAAAGCCGTAAGCTGAATCCATGGGATCGAATGCGGAGACGAACGCTGTTGCCGGTGGGATACGGCCGAACGCCCGATTGCGCATTGTTCTGCCGGGCGGCAGCGGACAGATCGGCCAACTGCTGGCGCGGCGATTTCAAGCGCGCGGCCATCACGTAACGGTTCTGACGCGCGGCCCCTACACCGCGGAGTGGCAGACCGTCCACTGGGATGGCGAGACAACCGGCCCCTGGACCGAGTACCTGGAAGGTGCGGACCTGTGCATCAACCTTACAGGGCAGAGCGTCAACTGCCGTTCCACGACAGCCAATCGGCAGGCGGTTTACCAATCGCGCATTCAATCGACGCGCCTGCTGGGAAGCGTAATTGCCGGTCTTGCCGAGCCCCCTAAAGTGTGGATGAATGCTTCGGCAATCGCTTTGTACAAACAGATGGTGGACGCACAGGGTGTGGATTTGCTGTTGGATGAGACGAGCGCTGCCGAGGAGGCCTTCGCAATGGAAGGCGAACCGTGGTCCCGTTCCCACGGATTTATGGCGCGCGTGGCGAGAGACTGGGAGCGCGAGTTCTTTGCCGCCGAGACGCCGCGCACGCGCAAGATTGCACTACGCAGCGGCGTTGTTCTGAGTCCTGCGGCGGGCAGTGCCTTCGGTGTGCTTTCCAATCTTGTTCGCTTGACGCTGGGCGGCACGCAAGGCAACGGAAGACAGTTCGTGCCCTGGATTCACGAAGCCGATTATGCCAGCGCAGTCGAGTTTCTCATTGCGCGCGAAGATGTGGACGGCCCCTTCAATCTGGCCGCGCCCAATCCTCTGCCGAATGGCGAGTTCATGGCGGGGCTGCGCGAGGCATGGCAGGTGCCTAACGGCATTCCCGCGCCGGCATTGGCGATTCGGCTTGGCGCGTGGCTGATGGGAAACAATCCTGAGCTCGTTCTGGCCAGCTGCCGCGCAGTTCCCCAGCGCCTGCTCAGCGGAGGTTTTGAGTTCGAGTATGCCGAGTGGTTTGAGGCCGCCGAGGCGCTGGTGCGCGACTGGAAGAGCCGGTATGCATGACGCGCTTTGTGCTGGGGTGGGAATCCGCTACCCCCCTCGCTACAATCAAAGACGATGATTCAGTATCTATATCTCGGCCGCATCGAATACGAAGAAGGCCTGCGACTGCAAGCGGAGATGGCGGCGCTGGTTGTCGAGGGCCGCGCTGAGAACGTGTTGCTGCTGCTGGAGCATCCGCCGGTGCTCACGCTGGGACGCAACGCGAGCCGCGCAAACATTCTGGCTTCAAACGAATTGCTGGCCAGCCGCGGAGTTACTGTTCACGAGATTAACCGTGGCGGCGACGTGACCTATCACGGGCCTGGGCAGTTGGTGGGCTATCCCATCTTCGACCTGCGCACGCTGCGCGCTCCCAGCGGCGGCCGCATGGGCCCGGTGGACTTTGTGCGCGGCATGGAAGAGGCGCTGATTCGCCTCTGCGGCGGCTTTGGCGTGCGCGCCGAACGCATCCCCGGGCTGACCGGCGTTTGGTGCCCTGCGCGCGGCGGCTCTTTGGTTGAGAGCAGTGGGCAGGAAAAAAAGATCGCCGCCATCGGCATTCATGTGGCGCGCGGAATCACCTCGCACGGCTTTGCTTTCAACCTCGTCACAGACCTGCGCGACTTTAAGCTGATAGTTCCATGCGGCATAGCCGATCACGCGGTCACCAGTTTGCGGTCGGAGGTCGTGGATGCGACGTTGCTGCCATCGATCGAGGCCCTGGCGCACCATGCGGCGCGATACTTCGGGCAGGTCTTTGGTGAGCAGGTTTTGGCGATCGAGAGTCTGGCCGCGCTTCGTGCTCAAGCCGCGGCTGCGGTAGTATCCGTTCCAGATTTCGGGCCGCAGTTTCCCGCAGAAGACACGCCGCTCCAGACTCCGCCGGAGGTGGAGCGTCTGCTTGGCTGCGCGGATGATCAAGATCGCCCGGTCCGCGCCTGAGCCTTTCCTTCCCGCTTCCGCAAGTGGAACAATTTATAATCCGGCATGAAGACGGCGCGCCCCAGGCTTCCCTTAGCTTGCCGAAATCCCGCCCTTTGATCTTGGGCTACACGTACTGCGGAGAATCGCCATGCCAACAGACGTCATCATGCCCCAGATGGGCGAATCGATCTTCGAGGGCACTATCACCAAGTGGCTCAAGAAGGCCGGCGACCGCGTCGAAAAGGACGAGCCGTTGTTTGAGATATCCACCGACAAAGTGGATGCGGAGATTCCCTCGCCCGAGGCTGGCGTGCTCACCGAGATCAAGATTGCGCAAGGCGTCACTGTTGAGGTCAATACGGTGGTTGCGGTCATCGACGACGCGGCCTCGGTTGCGCCGCCGGAACCATCCCTTGAAAATCTCCCTGCTGTGCAGGACGCGGGGTCTCAAGAAACGAATTCGGGCAGGCAAGTGAAGGGTACGGGCATTAGCACGTACATGAGCAGTGAGGTATCGGCGGGGGCTTTAGCACCTGAGGGGCACCTTTCCACAAATGCCCCTGCCATTGATTCATCGGCCTCGCCGGCGCCACTCGCACCAGGCCAACAGCTCCGCTCCTCGCCGCTGGTCCGCCGCATCGCCAAAGAAAACAATCTCGATCTCCGCCTGATCTCCGGCACCGGCTCGCAAGGCCGCATTACCAAGGAAGACATTCTGCGCCATTTGGCCGAGCGCGGCCCCGGCACTTCCGCGCCGCAGGCGCAGTTGGCCCCGCAACTTCTTACCAAAATGCGCGCCATCATTGCCCAGCGCATGATGGAGAGCAAGCAGATCAGCGCCCACGCGCACACCGTTTACAAGGTGGATATGACCCGCGTCGTCCGCCTGCGCCAGCGCGAAAAGACCCGCTTCGAGCAGCAGCACGGCGTCAAGCTCACTTACATGCCGTTTATCGCCGCCGCCGCCGCCCAGGCGCTGCGCAATTTCCCCATCCTCAACGCCTCGCTCAAAGACGGCTTTATCCACTATCACCCCAACGTCAACCTGGGCATCGCCGTCTCTCTGGAGTGGGGGCTGATTGTGCCCGTGGTGCGCCAGGCCGAGACGGAGAGCTTCCTGAGCCTGGCCCGCGCCATTGCCGATCTGGCCGCCCGCGCCCGCTCTAAAAAACTGCTGCCGGACGAAATCCAGGGCGGCACCTTCACGCTTACCAACTCCGGCGTCTACGGCGGCGAGTTCGGCACACCCATCATCAACCAGCCCGAGTCGGCGATTCTGGCCATCGGCGGCCTGCGCAAAGAGCCAGTCGTCGTCACCGACGCCGACGGCAACGACTCGATAGCCATTCGGTCGGTGCAATATTTTTGTCTAGGCTTCGACCACCGCCTCATCGACGGCGCAGACTCCGGCAAGTTCATGGTGGAGTTCAAGAGGACGCTGGAGGAGTGGGACTCAGAGATCGGGTAGGCCGCCCTACACAATCCATCCTCCGCCCACCACCTCGTCGCCATCATAGAAGACTGCCGACTGCCCCGGCGTAACGGCGCGCTGCGGCTCATCGAAGGTGGCAACAACTTCATCGGCCCCAGCCGGCTCCAGCGTAGCCCAGGCCGGTTCGTGCCGGTGGCGAATCTTGATCCGCACCCGCATTGGCGCGGTCAGCGCGGGAATCGAAATCCAATTCAACCCGCGCGCGCGTAGCGTAAGCGTTGCCAGCTCTTCGTCCGCGCCCACCGTGACGCGATGACTCGCCGGGTCAATCTGCAGCACGTAAAGCGGCGTTGGCGAGCTGACGCCCAAACCCTTGCGCTGACCCACCGTGAAGTTGGAGATCCCCTCATGCTGCCCCAGCACCGTCCCGTCCGAGGCCACCAACGCGCCAGCCGTCTCCGGCAGCCGCTGGCCTTGTTCCTCCAAATATGCCGTTAAAAACTGCTTGTAGTCGCCGCCGGGGATGAAGCATATCTCCTGCGAGTCGGGCTTCTCGGCCAGCGCCAGGCCCCGCTGCCGCGCCACTTCGCGCACCTCCGGCTTGGTCAGCCGGCCCAGCGGAAAGAGCGTGTGCGCAAGCTGCTCCTGCGTCAGGCCGAAGAGGAAATAAGTCTGATCCTTGGCCTTGTCGGCGGGCCGCTTCAGTATCCAGCGCCCCCGGCCTGCATTGTAATCGTTTACCGCGTAATGCCCGGTGGCAATGCGCTCCGCCCCAATCGAGCGCGCCGTCTGCAGCAACTGATCGAACTTGAGATGGTTGTTGCACAGCGAGCAGGGAATCGGCGTACGCCCCGCCAGATACTCGGCGACAAAAGGCCTCACAACAGCCTCTTCAAAGCGCTCCTGCTGGTTGACCACGTAATAAGGAATGCCCAGGTGCTCGGCCACGCGGCGCGCGTCATACACATCATCCAAGGAGCAGCAGCGTCCGGCCTTGGGCGCATCGGGGATTCCGTGCTTGCCTGCAAGCCGCGTCTGGTCCCAAAGCTGAAGCGTCAGCCCGACGACTGTGTCGTCGCCCTGCGCCAGCATCGCCGCAACCGTCGAGGAGTCTACTCCTCCGGACATGGCGACGGCGATGGTTGTTTGCTTGGGCATGGGGAAGACCACTGAATCGATTGTAAACTCGCTGCTTTGAAAGAGCACGAATTTACAGGCTGCGGGAAAACTCAATCGAAGCCTCTGTTTTGAAAGGGCACGACCTCAGTCGTGCCGCTACGATGCAGCATAACCTTGGGCTTTAACCCCTGAGGAAAGGCTTTGCAGCACATCACTTGGCGCGAACGCACTATCGGCTGGCTGGTTCAAGCAAGCGGGAAGAGAAACTCCGATTTGGAGGGCATGGTGGCAAGCCGCGCGCGGCGGCGGGGCGTTTGCGCGGGCAAATTCGGCTCGGGCGAGGCCAGCAGCGCGGCAATCTCTCGCAACTCGGCGCGCGCAAATGCAATCGTAGCCGCTACGGAATTCTGCGTCGGATTCAAATCGGCCGAAGCCGAGCGCATCGGTAAGCTATCTTGCGAATCGAGTTGGGAAATTTCCACCAGCGCGGGCCGGGCGCTCGCGCGGCGGTTGCCCTGTTCCAGCAATTGCCGCGCCCCAGCCAGCGTATAGCCTTCTGTGTGGACCAGTTGCTTGATCTTGACGGCAAACTCAACATCGCGGCGGCGATAAAGCCGCTGCCCGGTGCCGCTTTTGTTGGGCTTTAGCTGGGGAAACTGTGTCTCCCAAAAGCGCAGAACATAGGTTTCCACGCCGCAGATCCGCGCCACATCGCCAATCTTGAAGTAGAGGCGGTCGGGGATCTCCGGTGCGTCAAGGTCACGCTTTTGGGATAATTGCATGGCCATAATCAAAGTCCGCAGGAAGTCGCAACTGGGGAACTGCCTGCTCTAGAGGAATTATAGGCCACATTTTGCACCAATTGTGCAGCAAATACATTTACCCGAGCTGATTCCGCCGGAAAAAATATCTCTCTTCTCCCAAAAGACTACTGCTTTTTCAGCACAGCGGCGTTCTTTTCATCGGACAAAATGGCCGACTCGAGCTTGCGGAAGTCCGCAGCCCTAGCCGGCGGAATCTCCACCTGGCGCACGACGTACTCCCGCTCGTAGTGCAGCAGATTGCCTTTGGCTGAGACAGAGGAATGGTAGCTGGCAAAGTCCAGATCGACGCTGACGGGGTCCGGCGTTTCATCGACAACATAGCCGACGGGAATGGTGATGTCGAAGCTGTCGCGCCAGCGTCCGGTGGCGTAAAAATCAATGGGATAGATGCGCTGCTTGTCGTCAAAAGGATAAGCAAAGCTGCCGACGACACGCGGACGCACCAGCAGCAACGTGCCCGCCTGATGAGAGTATTGGTGCGCCGTCACTTTGTAATGAAACTCCAGCGGCTTGTCCAGCGCATCGGGTTCAGTGAATTGAAAGGTATCGAGCGTGACGCCGGGGAGCGTCTCGGCCACGAGTTTCTCCCAATATTCGCGCCGCTCTTTCTCGTCCGTGTACTTTAGAAAGCTGCGCAGGTCTGCGCCGATCGGGCCGATGTGCGAACTATCGACGGAGCCGGTCAAAGTGCCGTCGGCCGCAAGAGTGAAGCTGCCCTTGCGCTCGGAGCCATTGGCCTCCGGGTCGAGCACCGGCAGCGCCAAAATCTGGCTCGCCGCTCCCGCCGCAAGATTGCCGTAGCTGCCTTGCTCCTCTGAAGGCAGATTGCCGACCGGGGTGCGCTCATCCGTGGGATCGAAGATGAGATAGCGCTTGCCGTCGTTGGCTTTGACGATGGCTTTCAGGCGCAGATCCCGCACGTCGGCGGGAAGCTCGATGGCGGTAATCATGTGGTTGCCAACCAACGAAGGCGCATCGGGATCGATGACGCCGCGGTTGGAGTCGACAGGCAGATAGAAAGCGTGGATGCCCGCCACCTGCAGCATGGAGATCAGCAGCGTTGTCTTGTCCTTGCAGTCGCCGTAGCGATTGCGAAAGATGTCAGAGGCATGATTTGCCTGCAAGCCTCCGATGCCGCGCTCCACAATAAAGTAGCGAATGTTTTTCTGGATGTATTCCGTAATGCGGCTAAGTTTTGTATAGAAGTCCGGAGCGCCTGCGATGAGGCTTTGTGTCTGTGCGGTGATCTCCGGCGATGGGTCGGGGCGGTTTGCCTCAAGCGTAGTGAACCATTGCCCGATGGCGCGCCATTGGTTATCTTTTCCCTCGACGGCAGCATCACCCCACTGCACCGACATGCGCGCCGCCAAAGCCGCCCAATCCGGATGAGACTTCACATCTCGCAGGTCGAGGGCGGGCATATCTTTGATCTCCCAGCGCCAGTGGTTGGGAGCAATTTCGGTTGGCTTGGCGGGCGAATATTTGTGCCACGCAGCGGAGTAGGATCGGCTGGCCGGAAGATCCACTTCAAGCGCCTCGAAGACGACGGGAATGCCGCTCTGAATCTGCCAGTCGGTCTCTTGAAGGTAGGGTTCGAGCAACTCCTCGGTCTCGCAAATGATGGTTGCGCCCACATCGGCTGCGGGAGGATGCACGATGCGATTTTTTCGGGTCGAGAGCATGATCGGAATGCCCAGGTCTCCAACGTCGGCAAAGTCCGTATCCTGGGCCTGATACTGCTTGCCGTCGGCGGCAATCGTCCACTCGCGGAAGTAGTTGATTTTTTCTTCCACGTCAAAAGAGACTTGGCACTCGGCATCGCGGCGGCCTTGTGGCTTCAGGATGCGAATCGCCTCCCGCTCCCGCTCCACGGCGCGACCCTGCATATCGACACTCTCGACATATTCGTCGTAAAGAATCACCGCGGCTGCGTCTTTCACGTCAGCGGGCGTGGGAGTCTTGGCTGCGTCGAGTCCCCAATCGGGAACCGCCTTGTCTCTGCCAAACAAGCCGGCGGAGCAAGGACTGGCAGCGAGCAGCAGAATGGCCAGGCAGGCCGCGGGCTTCAATGGTCGGGGCATCGTCAGTTTCCTTTTGCGGCCGGAGCGCGCGTGAGCACCAATTGCTGTTGATCGGCTGTGGCAACCTTCAAGTAAAAATCATGCAGGCTGGGATAATCCTTGGGATCGAGAAGCGTGAAGTTGTAAGCGAGGGCGCGCTGCACACTAACCGCATTATCGGCCGCGCTGGAGTGGATCTTCAGCACGGCGTAATTGGGCCACGATGCGCTGGCATCCTGCGGAAGGCTCTCGACATTGAATCCCGGCGGCAGATGATAGGTCAATTCATCCTGTTGCATCTCTGGGTAGTGGACGTCGATTGGTGTGGTGCGTTTGTCGTCTGTGACGAAGGGATGCTTGCCGCTGGACTCAAAAAAGAGGCCCGGAAGAAA
>JBEKDN010000184.1:0-8004 GCA_050014335.1 Occallatibacter sp.
TATCGCGTCAACGATCTTACCCAGAGGGTCCATGTGCAAGGTATCCTCACCTACTACGAGGCACACCGGGCTATTGTGCTGCAAAGCGGCTCCAAGAGCATCTGGATTGGGACCAGTTTGACGACCGACAATCTTCACCTGGGGGATCGGACGGATGCAACCGGATTTCCCGACTCCCACGGTGGCTTCGTAACGCTTATCAATGGCGAGATTTGGGACTCCGGCATCTCCGACTATGTTCCGCCACTGCCCGCCTCATGGAACAGGCTCGCCTCCAGCCGCAATCTTTTCGATCTGGTCAGCATTGAAGGACAAGTGGTTACCGAGGTGCGCGAGCCCTTGCAGGATTTGTACGTCCTCTCCTCCGATGGCCAGTTGTTTACCGCGGTCCTCCGCCATTCAGGCCCGGTGACCATACCCATGAAGATGGTTCCCCAGGGCGCAAGAATTCGCGTTACCGGCATCTGTGTCCTTGAGAACTCCAACCCTTTCCTGGGCAAGGTGCCCTTCGATATTCTCCTCCGGTCCCCGGACGACGTTCTGATCGTCGCCAAGCCGCCCCTGCTCAACGTGCGTAACTTGATCGCCGCGCTCAGTCTTATGCTGCTGGCCATGATCGCCGTCAGCGCATGGGGATGGACGATGCACGCCAAGGTCCGCCGACAGACTGGAATACTCTCGAAATTGACCCAGATCGAGCAGCGCCGCAGCCGTATCCTTGAAGACATCAATAGCACCCGCCCTTTGCCGGAGATTCTGGAAGAGACAACTGAAAAAATCTCCTTCATGCTGGACGGCGCTCCCTGCTGGTGCGAGGTCAGGGATGGCGAGCCTGTGGGCCATTGCCCGCCCGATGCGGAGCGGATGCGCGTCGTGAGCGAGGAAATCCCAGCCCGCTCCGGACCGGCGCTGGGCCAGATCTTTGCCGCCTTCCCCGCCAAGACAATGCCAACCCCCGCCGAGAAGGAAACCCTGGTCGTCGACACGCGCCTCGCCGCGCTGGCCATTGAAACTCGCCGCCTCTATTCGGACCTGCGCCGCCGCTCCGAGTTCGACCTGCTTACCGATATCCCCAACCGCTTCGCCATGGAAAGATTTATGGAGTTGCGCATCGAAGAGGCCCGCAGCTCCGGTGCAACCCTCGGACTGATCTACATCGATCTCGACCGCTTCAAGCCGATCAACGACAACTTCGGCCACCATGTGGGAGACCTATTCCTGCAAGAGGTGGCTCTGCGCATGAGCCGCCAATTGCTCGGCGGCGACATGCTGGCCCGCCTGGGAGGCGACGAGTTCGCCGCCTTGGTAACGCTGCACCGCGGCCGTCCCGACCTCTACATCATTCTCGCCCGCCTGGAACAGTGCTTCAACGAACCCTTCCTCATTGAAGGGAATCTGCTTCAAGGCTCGGCCAGCCTCGGTGTGGCGCTTTATCCCCAGGACGGAACTACCAAAGATAGCTTGCTCAGCGCCGCCGATGCCGCCATGTATGTGGTCAAGAATGAACGGCGTCACACCGGCAAATTGCTGGTCTGAGGCGAGGGCGCTGTCCTCCTTCGCAAAATTGAAAAAGCTTGGAAGGTTGAGTAATCCTTCTGCGATGAGTGCCCCGGTGATCGCTTTTGAAATTGGGGACGATCGCATTTCTCGATCCAACTTTTTGCGCCAGGATTCTCCCGCCTGGCCAATCCCATGCCTATTCTGACTACAAAAATGCCCCCCTGCCCGGAGATCTCATTTATGTGGATGCTTATCAATTGGCAACTTTTGCCGATAGCTACTTCAAGAGGCAATAACCTTGCGTCCTGCCCGACTGGCGCTTCGCCGATGAAAAGATTCTTTCCAGCAGTCGCGATTATTCTTGCAGGCTCGATGGCCGCATGGGCCGCCGAGCCCTCGCCGCTCACTGCGTTGCGCGCCATTCATGCCTTGAGCAACACAGAAGCCAAAAAGGGCTTGCCCGTCGAATTTGAAGCCACCGTCACCTTTTTTCGCCCCTCCGAATTTACGCTCTTTGTCCAGGATGATGACGTCGCCATTTACGTCGCCGCGCCCCCCGGCCTCCAGTTACTCCCCGGCGATCGTGTGCGCGTCCATGGAAAGACGCAGACCGGCTTTACTCCCGATGTCGCCGCCGACAGCATCACCGTGCTTCGCCACGGCTCCCTTCCCACACCCCTGCCAGCCACCTTCGACGACATGATCCGAACCGAAGACGACTGCAGATTAGTCACCGTTCATGCCATTGTCCACTCTGCCGACCTGCACTTGCGCGCCGACATGCGCAATCCGAAGCTGCCCATGCACTCGGTTGTGCGCCTTCAGTTGCTCATGGAAGGCGGCTACATCGAGGCCTTCTTCGACAGCAAGGACGAGAGCGCGCTCTCCGGCATGCTTGATGCCGAGGTGGAGGCCACCGGCGTCGCCGGCAAAAGCTTCGACGGAAAGATGGAGCCCACCGGCGCCCAGCTTCTCGTCCCCTCAATCGAAAACGTGAAGATCCTCAAACGCTCCAAGATCAACCCCTGGACTCTTCCCGTCACGCCGATGAATCTTGCCATTACCGGTTATCACGTGCTCGATAGCACCCAGAGAATCCGGGTCCATGGAACCATCACCTACTACCATCCTGGCTGGGCCGCAGTCATTCAAGACGGCGCGCGAAGCATGTGGATCGCTACGCAATTTCGCGGCACTCTGCACATTGGCGATCAAGCCGACGCCATCGGCTTTCCCGAGGCGCACAACAGCCTGATGGCCCTCACCCGCGCCGAAATTCTCGATAGCAACGCGCCGGAACCCATACAGCCCATACCCGTAACATGGAAGCAACTGACAACCAGCGGCAGCCTCTACGATCTGGTCTCCATTGAAGGCAAGGTCGTTACCGCGGTCCGCGAGGCCTCGCAAGACGAGTATGTACTGGCCACCGACGGCCAGCTCTTCACTGCGATCTACCGTCACGACTACAATCTCCCCCCGATGAAGCAAGTTCCGCTCGGTTCCATGATCCGCGTCACCGGCATCTGCGTTGTCGAGGACACCAACCCTTTCGATGGCAATGTTCCTTTCAATATTCTGCTGCGCGACTTCGACGATGTTGAAGTGATCAAGGCGCCTTCCCCGCTGAATATCGCCAACCTGATCGTTGTAGTTCTCGTGCTCCTAGGTCTCATGGCGCTGGTTGGCGTACGCGGCTGGGCGCTGGAGCGCAATGTGCGCCGCCAGACCGCCGTCCTGTCGGCGCGCACCGAGGCCGAGGCCGAGATCGAGCGCCAGCGCAGCCGCATTCTCGAAGACATCAACGGATCGCGGCCGCTCTCGGAGATCCTCGACGAAATTGCCCAGATGGTCTCTTCCACGCTCGATGGCGCGCCGTGCTGGTGCGAAGTTACCCACGGAGCTATTCTCGGCAATCCGCCGCGGATACAATCCGCCCTGCGCGTTGTGCAGGCGCGGATCGAAGGCCGCGCCGATCCGGTTCTGGGAACCTTCTTTGCCGGCTTGAATCCCCACTCGACACCCGATGCGCGCGAGACCGAGGCTTTGCGCAACGGCGCGCGGCTCGCCACTCTCGCCATGGAAACTCGGCGGCTCTACTCGGACCTGCGACGCCGCTCCGAATTCGATCTGCTTACTGACATTCCCAACCGCTTCGCTATGGAAAAGTTCATGGAACTGCGCATCGCGGAGGCTGGCAGGCTCGGCGAGGTTCTAGGCCTGATCTACATCGACCTCGACAGATTCAAGCCCATCAACGACACCTATGGCCATCACGTTGGGGACGTCTATCTGCAGCAGGTGGCGCTGCGCATGAATCGCCAATTGCTGGGCGGCGATTTGCTGGCCCGCCTCGGCGGGGACGAGTTCGCCGCCCTGGTTACGCTCCACCATGGCCGCGCCGACCTCGACAAGATCGTTGCCCGGCTTGTGCATTGCTTCGATGAGCCCTTCGTCGTGGAAGGAATCGGCTTGACTGGCTCGGCCAGCCTCGGCGTTGCGATGTATCCTGAGAACGGCACAACAAGAGACAGCCTGCTCAGCGCCGCCGACGCCGCCATGTATGCGGTCAAGAACCTCAAGCACCAGGCGGAAAAGGCTTCCGGTCAAGAACTCAAAGCTGAATCCGCGCCCGCCGGCGGCCGCTAGCCGATGACCGCGCCGCAGCCTGTTTTGGGGTTACCATGTTTCCAGCCCCTCCGCCATAACCCGGCGCGCTGCCAACGGCAGCTCCCGCCACCAAACCGATTGGTTTGCCTGCTTCGACCGGCAAACCTGGAGAGAACAGAACAACCAAGACCAGTGTCCCCGCAATGAAGAAACTCCTCCCAGTCGTCGCGATTCTGCTTGCGTGGGCATCGGCCGCCCTTGCCGCCCCGCCACCGCCGCTGACCTCGCTGCATGACATTCTCGCTCTCGGCAAGAACCAGGCCAACCGCGCGCTGCCCGTCGCCTTTCAAGGCACCGTAACCTACTACGCCGCCGGCTTCCGGTATCTCTTTGTCCAGGATCAAGGCCAGGCCATCTTTGTCTACGCGCCAGACGGCATTATGCTCTCTCCCGGAGACCGCGTCCTGGTCCATGGCGTCACCAATGCGGAGTTCAGTCCCGACGTCACCAGCGACGATATCACGCTGCTCCGTCATGGCAATCTGCCCCCGGCTCTCCCCGCCACCTTCGATGACCTGATCGGCGGCCAGCACGATTGCCAGTTCGTCAAGGTTCGCGGCAAGGTCCGGGCAGCCAACATGGTCTTGCGCCCCGATGTCCGCAACAAGATCACCCTCACTCTGCGCGTCGCCTATCTGGAGCTGCTCACCGACGGCGGCTATATCAATGTAATCGTCAATACTCAGGATGAAAACGCTCTCAAGGACTTGCTCGACGCCGATGTCGAGGTCACTGGCGCCGACGGCGGAATCTATGACGGCAAGTGGCATCAGACCGGAATCGCCATCCGCGTCTCATCGTTTGCCGGCGTCAAAATCCTTCAGCGCGCCGCTGCCAGTCCCTGGTCGCTCCCCGTCACCCCAATGGACAAGCTGCTTGCCGGCTACCATCTCATCGATCGCACCCAGCGAGTGCGCGTGCGCGGCAGCATCACCTACTATCAGCCCGGCTATTATCGCCCCGGCTCGGCCCTCGTCCTCCAGAACGGCTCTGACAGCCTATGGGTCCAGAGCCTCAGTGACAAGCCCTTGCGCATCGGAGACGTGGTCGATGCAACCGGCATTCCCGACGTCGCCAGCGGTTCGCCCATCTTGACTCATGCCGAGATTCAGGAGACCGGCAGCCCGGCGCCCATCGCCCCGCTCGACGTGACCGGGAGGCAATTGGCCGATGCCTACATGGCCGGAAAACACCACTACGACCTGGTTTCGCTCGATGGCCAGGTCGTCATGGAGGCGCGGGAAGCCTCCCAGGACGAATACGTGCTGATCCATGACGGGCAGCTCTTTTCCGCCATCTTTCACCATCCCGATGCCACCAGCCAGCTCGAGGTCCCACCCATGAAGCATGTGGCGACGGGATCCAGGGTGCGCATCACCGGCATCTGCATCCTTCAGGACACCATCCTGTTCTCAGGCACCGCGCCCTTCAACATTCTGATGCGCTCCTCCGACGACATTTCAGTCGTTGCCGGCCCTTCCCCGCTCAGCATTCGCAACCTCGCCTTTCTCGTCGGCCTGCTGCTGATCGTCGTGGCTTTGGTCGGCGCAAACGGCTGGGCACTGGAGCGCAAGGTACGCCGCCAGACCGCTCTGCTAGCCGCTCATACCGAGGCCGAAGCCGAGCTCGAACGCCGCCGCAGCCGCATCCTCGAAGAAATCAATCGGTCCGAGCCACTCGCCGAGATCATTGAAAACATCTCCGACTTGGTCTCCTTTACCCTCAATGGCGCTCCCTGCTGGTGCGAGATCGCAAACGGGCCGCAACTAGGCCTTCGGCCGCCCAAATTCGATGGCCTGCGCATCGTTCTCTGTGAGATACCAGCCCGCTCCGGTCCACCGCTGGGCATGCTCAAAGTTGCTCTGCCGCCAAGCGTCCCACCCTCCGCTCCAAACCAGAAACTGGCACAGAAACTGGCACAGAAACTGGCGTGGAAAGAGGCCCTGAAGGCCGAACAGGAGGCTCTCTCCATCGGCGCGGGACTTGCCACCCTGGCCATTGAGACCTCCCACCTCTACAGCGACCTTCGCCGCCGCTCCGAATATGACCTGCTCACCGACATTTACAACCGCTTCTCGATGGAGCAGAACCTCGACAGCCAGATTGAATTGGCCCGCCAGAATGCCAGTCTATTTGGCCTCGTCTATATCGACCTCGATGAATTCAAGTTGGTCAATGACAAGTACGGCCATCACATCGGCGATTTATATCTGCAAGAGGTAGCGCGCCGCATGAAACACCAGCTCCGCGCCCATGACCTGCTGGCCCGCCTGGGCGGCGATGAGTTCGCCGCGCTGGTCTCCGTAACCAACAGCCGCACCGGCGTGGAAGAAATTGCACAGAGACTTGAGCGATGCTTCGACGCTCCCTTTTCCATCGAAGGAAATCTTATCCGCGGCGCCGCCAGCTTCGGCCTGGCCCTTTACCCCGAAAATGGCACTACCCGTGAGAGCCTGCTCAGCGCCGCTGACACCGCCATGTACGCCATCAAGCGCAGAAAGCACAAGAGAATGACTCATTCCGAGGATCGCGAACACCATCGTCCCTCCCGTATTTCTCACGGGGATTCGGAGTAGGATCGTTCCCGCCACGCCTTCTTGCGCAGTAAACTATCCAACGCGATAAATCATTGACAGCGCTGCCATTGTGATCCATTGAACAATACTCGGTTTCTGCCGATATGTTTCTTTAGGGCACATGAATCCACTGCCAGCATGATCGGCTCGATGCGATGAAAAGACTGATTCCCGCGTTCGTCATCCTTCTCGGATGGGTTTCGCCCGCTTGGGCAACGGCTCCCGTCGAGCTGACCACCCTGCGCTCCATCGTCGCCCTCAGCAATGCCCAGGCCGATCAGCATATCCCCGTAGCCTTTGAAGCCACAGCTACTTACCGCCACGCCGAGGTAAATACCCTCTTTGTTCAGGAGGATGGCCTCGCCATTTTTGTGGGCGCAAAACCTGATTTAAAGGTAGCTTCAGGCGATCGCATTCTGGTGAGGGGAACAACCGCGGGCAGCTTCCATCCCGTTGTCATCGCCAACAGCATCACCATTCTCCAGCATGGCGATCTGCCCAAACCCGTGCCCACCACCTACGACGAGTTGATCCGCTCCATGCACGACTGCCAGCTCGTCACCATCCGCGGCACGGTGCGCGCCGCCGATGCAAGCCCCGAATCGGAAGGGGGCTATCTCAATTTGCAGTTGTTGACCGACGGCGGATACGTGGTCGCCGGCGTGGACAAATACCCCACCACCGCGCTCGGCGGCCTGCTGGATGCCGAAGTTGAAATCACCGGAGTAGCCGCTGGTGAATTCGACGGCAAAATGCAAATGCATGGAGTTCGGCTTTACAGCTCGGGCCAGACTTCCTTGAGGATTCTCCGGCGCCCCGGCGCCAATCCATGGACTCTTCCCCTTACGCCCATGGATCAGATCATCGCTGGCTATCATGTAATCGATCACACGCAGAGAGTCCGCGTCCATGGAAGCATTACCTACTATCTGCCCGGCGCGGCCGTGGTCTTGCAGGACGGCACAAAGAGTCTCTGGATCGCAACTTCAACCTCCGAGCCCTTGATTGTAGGCGATGTGGTGGACGCAACCGGCTTTCCCGAATCGCATAACGGCTTCTTGGCCCTGAGCCGAGGCGAGATTCAGGATAGCCATCAACAGGCCCCCATTTCCCCGTTTCGCTCAACCAGGCAGGAACTTGCCTGGAGTAGCCATGTCATCGATCTGGTCAGTATCGAAGCGCAAGTGGTCACCGTCATCCGTGGGGGAACGCAGGACGAGTATCACCTGATGGCCGATGGTCAAATGTTCACGGCTAT
>JBEKDN010000185.1:0-7948 GCA_050014335.1 Occallatibacter sp.
CCGCGTCCGCCACCTCGCCCATGATGCCGCCCAGCGCGTCCACCTCGCGCACCAGGTGCCCTTTCGCCACGCCCCCAATCGCCGGATTGCAGCTCATCTGCGCAATCAAGTCCATGTTCATCGTAATCAGCGCGGTCTTCATTCCCATGCGCGCCGCGGCCATCGCGGCCTCGCATCCCGCGTGGCCCGCGCCCACCACCAGCACGTCGTATTGCTCGGTAAATGCCATCTAACGCTATTCTACGGATTCCTTTCCGCCCGCGCCGAATCTGATTCATCGCGTACCGTAATCGAGTCAATTCGTTATTGCAGGGTTGTAGCGCAGATATTGCGGCAGTGTAGCGCCGGCCTCCCGGCCGGCTGTAGTGCGGGCGTCCCCGCCCGCGCCTGTTATTACTGATTACAAATTCAGCGCGACCGCTCCACACAACCGCCTCTATAATGGTGCCAACTCTCAATCCAACAAGAAGAGTGAGGTTAGCGATCCAAATGAATGCCTGTCTCTGCGGTGACTTGGTGGATGTCAACGGAGCGCGCTGCCCACGATGCACCGCTCTCCACGCGCTCGATCTCGATAGCAACGCCAGCGAAGCCGAGATTCGCCGCGCCTATCACCTCCTCGTCAAAGTCTGGCACCCTGACCGCTTCCAGAGCGACCCCAACCTGAAAGAGTCCGCCGGAGAAAGACTCCAGCAGATCAACTCGGCCTTTGAGTTTTTGACGTCAACTTCCACCGAGCGGGGAGCATGGCGCCCGCCCGCCCGCGCCAAGGATGAGACCATCTCTTCGCTCTACGAAGAGCAACAGCAGGCCACAGTCTCCGCCCAGGCTACGAGCGCCATCCCCGTCCCGATTCCTCCCCTCCGCCTCGGCCCCATCCTGCGAGTCTGCTTCAAACTCGCCATCATCGCCGTAGCTCTTCTGCTCGGCAGATACCTTTGGATCGCCTTCGATGTCCCCGTCTCCCCCAACGATGCGGCCGCGCAGGTCTATCACGCCGGAAAAGAAAATCTGCTCAAAAGTCTTGAAGCCCCAAAGCAGCGCTTCATCGCAGCCGTCAACGCGGATCTGCGCGGAATCGGCCTCAAAAGCCCAGCGCCTGTGATGGCTGACAATCCACAAGACGCCGCTCCCCAGCCCGCGCAATTAACAACCCCAGCGGCCCAAAACACCTCCGCGCATCCCGCCAAAACCACTAAGACCAGCCCGCCCACCCCGCGCAAGATCTTGCCCTACATCACCGTCGGTTCCACCCGCGACGAGGTTCTCGCGATGCAGGGCCCTCCCAGCGCATCCACCGGCGACAAACTCGTCTACGGAAAATCGGAGCTGTACTTCAAAGACGGCGCACTCGTCGGCTGGCGTGTCGAGTCCGTTGCCGCGCCGGTTCGCCTCAAGCTCTGGCCCTCCTCGGCCATAGACCCCGCTCTGGCCGCCTATTCCTACGGCGCGTCCAAGGATGTTGTGCTCACCGTTCAAGGAACTCCCACGGCCTTCACCGCGGACAAATTCGAGTACGGCCGTTCGGCAGTCTACTTCCGCAACAACCGCGTAGTCGGTTGGAAGGAAGATCCCGACTCAGCGCCCCTTTGGGCCCGGTAACCGTGCGCAACATAATCCCAATCGAAGAACATTGAGTCAACAAATGTATTGTCATCCTGACCAGCCCGACTCGCCCAACCGAGTTACGTTTGAAAATGAATAAGCCACAAATGCCTGGTCAAGTTACGGAGTCAATGAACCTTCCGACAACTTGCTAACTCGCATGGGTGCCATCCATTCCGCGTCTTTGTTTTTGCGGCTTCGGGCAGGCCTTTCGTCTTTGGGGCGAACAAGGGTGGGATGCCGCAACGCCGCAACAGGAAGATCTCGGAGGGAGCCGGGGGTTTTAACCCGTGTAAAGCCCATAGGACGGATATGGCTTCAGCAACGTAGGGTAGGCTTTCTGAGCTTCCGTCAGTTTTTGAATCCTCCCAAATGCCACTATCTGGGATTATTGCATCGGAAATTCCAAGAATCATAGCGCGCGCAAGCGCCGTTTAGCCCATCGCAAATCGCTCGCGTCTAACCTTGAAGAAGAGTGATCGGATGAAGAAAATGCGCATGAGTCAAACATTAACGTTCCTCCTGGTTGCGGCCTGCTCGCTTCCTGCTGCCGCGCAGAACAAAGACAGCTTTACGCCGATGGCTCTCGACAGCGGCTTTGGGCGCATGGATCTCTCCGATCCAGCTCTTGCGCCCGATCAGATCATCCGCCAATTTGCCGCCAAGGAAAGTACCTTTCAGAAAGCGCTGGAGCATTACACTTATCGCCGCGTGGCGCGCGTGCAAGAGATCGACGACGATAACAAAGTGAGCGGCGAATGGTACATCGTGGACGACGTAATCTTCGATTCAACCGGCAGGCGCACAGAGAAAACCGTCTACGCGCCAGCCAATACATTGAAGCAGATTTCCATGTCGCCTTCCGACCTGCAAGACCTGCAGCACGGCTACAACTTTGCTCTGAGCACGGAAGATATCGCTCAGTACGACATTAAATACATCGGCAAGCAGAAGGTGGATGAGATCGATTGCTATGTCTTCGATGTAAGCCCCAAAATCATCGAAAAAAAGAAGCGCTACTTGGATGGCCGCATCTGGGTCGATACGCAGGATCTGGAGATCGTAGTGACGAATGGCCGCATGGTTCCCGACGACACGCGCAAGAACAATGAAGATCTGCATCCGCCTTTCATGACTTGGCGTCAGCAGGTGGACGGCGACAACTGGTTTCCGGTTTACAGCAAGGGAGAAGGCATACTGCACTTTGCCGGCGGCAAAGGCGTGATGGCTCAGGACGTGCACATTCGCCAGACCATCAAGTACACCGACTACAAACAGTTCGGCGCAACCATGAAGGTCATCTACAACGGCAAGGAAATTCCGCCGCCGGAGAAAGGCAAGCCAGAGACCAATTCAAATCCGTAGGTCGCCCTCGCTTGCCGCTTACTGGGCTTGTCGATAGTTGATCGTCTCGCCGTCCAGTCGGTACTCGGCTGAACAGACATCGCCGCCGCAGATCATCGCTTCGCCCTGACAAAGTTGGCGGCGCGTGATCAATCCCATGGTCCCGCAGCGCGGACAAGACATCACAGCAACAAAGGGGTTTTGGGCATGACCCATCTTTGTCTGGTTGGCCAGCACAAAGATCGTTCCAGGGTCCATTCTCTCGGGAATCCATTCTTCCAGAAACTGCAAATCGGCTGACATAGTGCCCTCCGGTTGGTCCAAGCTACAGAGCCGCGCCGAATCAATAACGCCGGTTCTGTCTTGCAACAACAACAGCAGACTGCGAATGGTCGTTCAGAGGCTTAGACTCCTCCGATGGAAATAAGTGTGCGGCTTGGCAGTGCATCTAGTCAAACAGAAAAGAAGTCGGCGGGTGGCGAGCTGGATTCCTCTTCCCGCCGCGGGAACTTTTACTCTATCGGGCCAGTGCGGGCGTCGCCTTTGCCTGCTGCCCGCCAACTGCGTCAATCGCCTTGTAGGTTTCCATGTTGCGCAAGATAGCCTCCACATAGCCGCGCGTCTCCGTGAATGGGATCGATTCCACAAACTCGTCGATGCCCTGATAAGGTCCTGCTGCTTCCCATTCCTCCACGCGGCTGTCTCCCGCGTTGTAAGCGGCCAGCGCATACTCGGCGATGCCGCCAAACTTGTCCAGCGTCTGGCGCAGGTAACGCGTTCCCAGGCGGATGTTGGTAACAGGATCGAAGAGCATGTAATTCTCATAATGGCTCATGCCTTCCTGGCGCGCCATCGACTTACCTACTGAAGGCAGCATTTGCATCAGCCCGCAGGCGTTGGCCTTGGAGAGAGCAACGGGATTGAACTCCGACTCCTGGCGGATCAGCGACGCCACAAGATACGGATCGAGATTGTTTTTGGCTGCCTCTGTGGTGATCGTTGCCCACCAAGGTTCGGGAAATAGGATGCGCCAGTAAGCCATCGGGATGGATTTAACCGACGCGCTTGCGGCCGTCGGCAGAGCACGCTTAAGCGAGCGCATGGCGCGATAATATTCGCCGTACGATGAGTAGATCTGCGCCTCGGCCAGCGCGCTCCAGGAAGTGGAATCCGGATCGGCCGCAATCTCTTGCGCGATGTAGTCGTTCAAACCGGCGTTGGCCAGCAGGCGCGCCTTGGCCAGATGCGGGCTGTCGATCGGGAAGCTCTCTTGCAGCACCGGAACCGGAGGAGGTTGAAATTGATCCAGCTGTGGCTGACTGACGGACGGGGTTCCTGGCTTCGCCAAACCCAGCGCGGTCAGCCGTTGCCGCGCCATCTGCGCATAGAAAAAATGCTGATAAGCGCGCACTATGGCGCGATAGTTGGCCGCTGCCTGCGCCGGTTTTTGATCCTGCGTCTCATAAAGCCGCCCGCGCCAATAGATCGCCGACACTGTCTCCGGCGCTGTTGGGTAAAGCCGAATCTGCTCGTCAAAAAGCCGCTCCGCATCCGCGAAAAGTCCTTGACGGTAACTCAGCCAACCTGCCTTCCAGTGCGCGGCGGAGGCGTTTTTGCTCGACGGAAAATGCGTTGCGAGATAGGAATAATACTCCACCGCCGGCGCGTAATCGCGGCGCAGCAGGTACATGTTGCCGCTGGAGAAAAGCGCCTCGGCAAGCCATTGGCTCTGCGGAAAGCGCGACTCCATCTCAGCCACAATGCGCCGCTGATTTTCCAGATCGTCGCGGTTTCGCGCCAGTTCCATCAACAGATAAAGCCGCCGCGCGCCGTTCTCGTTCTGCGAGTCGGGCAGTGCCTGGGCCTCGGATTCGGTCAGCCGCTTCATCTTCAAATCGCATGCCGCGGCGGCCACCATAAAGCTCTCGCGGCTCACGGCGTCCAGGCTGGATTGGCGAGCCAGCGCGCGGTACTGCTCGCTGGCGTCCTCATAACGGCCCGCATTCCAATAGGCATCGCCCAGACTGCGCAACTCGGTCGTGGTGAGGCTCGTCTCCGCGCCCATCGCGGTCAGTTTCGCCCGCGCAATCTCCGCCTCTCCGGTCAGCGGATGAGCCAGCAGCAACTGCTTGAAAAGGCTCTCGGCGCGCGATTCCTCGCCCAGCGCAAATGCGACCTCGCCCTGCGCAAGCTTGTAGCCAGGGCGGTTCGCGGATTCGGTTTCCGCAGCCGCGGCCAGCGCCTGCTCGGCGCCTGCCGCGTCCTTCATCGCCAGCAGAACATTGGCTTCCAGCTCCGGCGCTTGCACTACAAAGATGCTCTCCGGATAACGCTCGGCAAAACCCTGCAGCAGCGCCTTGGCCGCCGCCTCATTGCCCGATTCATGATTGGCGCGCGCACCCAGAAAGTCGGCGTAATCAGACAGCGCTTCGCCAGACTGCTTGGCAAGACGCAGGTTCGCCACAGCATCCGCGTAATCTTTGTCCAGCAGGTAAGCGTGGCCCAGTGCCAGATAAGCCGCCGCGGCAGCCTCGCCCGTGTGCTTGCGCGCGTAGCCGCTCACGCCCGCAAAGGCCGCGGGAGTGCGTATAGCCGCCAATTGCTGCGCCATCGGTCGCAACTCGGCGGACGCTTGAAAGGCCAGCTTGATGCGCGCCGTCTTGGCTCGCCGCGCGGCTCTGCTTGCCTTGCTGACCGGCCTTTTCGCCTTCGATTTGCTTGTTGTCTTCGCCTGGCTAGTTGTCTTCGCGGATGTCTTGCTTGCCGGCGTGGGCTTCTTCGCCGGCGTCTTTACCGCCTTTTTGGGCGCGGTGGTAGCCAAACGCTCAGGCGCAGTTGCCGAACTGCCGGACGATTGCCCCGCAACCGGCGACACAATCATCAGCGCGGAAAGCAGAGCGGCCAAGCAACGCGAGGCCGGACGCGGAACGAATGTTGGGGAAGATGGAACCTTCATCTCTTCACTTTAAGCTGCTTTCGCATTCGATGCGCTGGCAGGGAACCATCGCCGTTACCGCAGAGGCCGCAAGATGAGATCGATTTGCTGAGCTCTGGGCTGTTCCGAACGGGCGACCAAAGACTGTGATCGGCACCATGCTCCACCCACAAAATAGTATAATTTCCAACAGTAAAATAACATTGGAGTTCGTCAAAGGAGACGCGCCATGCATGGAAGACTGATCGCGGTTACCGTGCTCGCTCTGAACTTTTCCCCCTTCGTCGCTCTCGGACAGACTCCTTCTAATGACGACGATGCCTTTATTCAGAAGCATCAGTATGATCTGGTCAAAGTAACATGGACACGACTTGACAACTATGCTGCATCCAGAGTCTTTGCCCAACCCATCTACCGGGTTACCATTGCGGCCAAAGAAGGTTATGGTCAAAACCCCTATTGGGGCAATTTGGTAGTCACGCGTATGGGCGACGATATTGTCCCAATACCTCGGCCTTCTCGGGACGGCGAATTACTTGGCCTGCTCGCTCTGTTCAGATCGGATTTCAGGCTGAACAGTGACGATGTCGCTGAGACATTCCAACGCGCCTTGGATCTCATTTACCCGACCTCTCAGGAAGACCAGTGGATGGAAAAGTTTCAGCACGAGGGAAGCCAATGGACCTTTACCCGCGGCAGGTATCTCAATAGCCCTGGAGGTTACTGGGACTTCGTTGTAACAGTCGATGGCCAGGGTGCTGTCACAGCGATCAGAGGTGTCCGCAGAGTATCGATGCCTTAAGTGCTTTCAATAGCGCTTTCCGGCCGATGAAATAAAAGTCAGAAAGTTTGGATCGCACGGCAGGCATCGCTGACCTTTGGAATCGGGGATTGATGCGTTGTTCAGGCTGTCGAATTCCGGCCTCAAGGAGCCAAGAAATCGCTCATCACCGTGACTGGAGCTTCGGAGACGGACCGCGAATGTACTGGCTAACCGCAAAGGACACTGATCTTGCTTTTCGTCCCCGTTTGGCCCCAGCGCCGCCGTCCGTTACACTGAATGCAGACCCCTTCTGGCAGACTGATTCGCCCCCGCATCGAGTCCGCCAGATTTTAGCATCCAAGGCCCATGCCGATCATCCAAACAGTTGCAGGTGAACTCGAGCCGCATCCAGACGTAGCCCTGATCGCCAGGGTGCGTGGTGGTGACATCTCGGCCTACGATGCCCTGGTTCAGAAGTATGAGCGCAGGGTCTTTCGCATCGCCCAGCACATCACGCAGAATCGCGAGGATGCTGAAGACGTCATGCAGGATGCGTTCCTGAAGGCGTATGAAAAGCTTGAGCAGTTTCAAGGCAACTCAAAGTTCTACACGTGGCTGGTGCGGATCGCGGTCAATGAAAGCCTGATGCGGCTGCGCAAGCGGCGCACAGGCAAGATGGTTTCGATCGACGAGGACATTGCCACCGAAGAAGGCAGCGTGCCGCGCGATCTGGCCGACTGGGCTCCCGATCCGGAGCAGAGTTACGGACAGTCCGAGTTGGCTGAGATTCTGCGCAAGACCATTCAAGGGCTGCCCCAGGGGTTTCGTATCGTGTTTGTGTTGCGGGATGTGGAAGGGCTTTCAACCGAAGAGACGGCAGAGACGCTGGGGCTGAGCATCCCCGCCGTGAAGTCCCGGCTGCTGCGCGCACGGCTGCAATTGCGCGAGCGCCTCAGCCGCTACTTCCGCAAAAAAAAGGGAAGCAGAGAAACGGGGAGTGAAAAGTGACCTGCAAAGAGTTTCTCGCCCTTCTCGACGACCTGATCGACGACTCCGTATCCGCCGAGACGCGCGCCGAACTCCAGACCCATCTGGGCCACTGCAAGCACTGCGAAGTCGTTCTCAACACCACCCGCAAGACCATCGAGATCTACCGCTCCCATGAGGTCTATGAGCTTCCCACCGGTCTCCGCGACCGCCTCCACGCCGCCATTATGGCCCGCTGCAAGAAGGGCTGTTAGCCATCCGCGCCACCTGCGCCATCTGGGGTGGAGCGGACGCTCGCTCTTCGCTCGCACGAG
>JBEKDN010000186.1:0-7847 GCA_050014335.1 Occallatibacter sp.
GAGTTTTTGGTCATGGCTGGATATCCCTTCCCTATTTACAGGATCTACCAACGGGCGGTAATTATCCGCAAAAATCCGGCAGAAAAAGTATGGGCGGTTTTAAGAGAAATGCAGCAAGTTAGTCCCGCTGCGCGTGTTAGCGATTTAGCTGGTTAGCGGAGCTACGTCTCGATTTGGCGGGGTTGCTCAGGCGCGCGTGTTTTTGAACGCGATTGCGTTGCGGCCTACTGGCCTTTTATTGCGGCTGCCACGGGTCGAGGATGGTCACGCCAGTGGGCTCGAAGTCCTTCACGTTGCGCGTAACAACTGTCATGCCGTGAACCAGGGCGGTTGCGGCGATTAAAGCGTCCCGATATGGTCGCGGATTGGGCACCTGCAAGGCTGCGCCTCTCAGTGCGACCTGAGTGTCAACGACAAGAATTCGTCCGGCAAAGGATGGAAGCACATAATCCTCCAACCAGGCGCGAAGGACGGCTCCTTGCCTCGCATCGCGTCGCTCCATCAGCAAGGTTCCCAATTCCATTTCCAGAATGCAGACGGAGGAAAGAAACATGGATTCGGCAAGAACACTGTTGGCCCAAGCCTCAACATGACGATCGGCCTTGCCGATGCTGGTCTTGCGAAATTCTGAGATTACATTGGTATCGAGGAGGAACATCATGCCCAGTCGACCGGCTTAGGGAATTCACCGCCCATTCGCGGAAACTCAAAATCCGCATCGATTTCCGCCGCCTCAGGCATGGCTAAAAGCTCGACAATGCTCTTCCCCTTATTCGTGATCCGCTGGTATTCTCCGATCGACATCAGCACATGGGCAGGCCGTCCGCGATCCGTGATGAAGACGGGGCCTTTGCGCGCGGCTCTCTTGGCCCTTCCTGTGTCCTGGTTAAACTCCCGGCTGGATAGAGTAGTGACGGCCACGGGCATCCTCCCTTCTGTAGGTACGTTGCTACATTGTAGCATGAATGGCTTTATTCGAAGGTCAGGAGGACAACCTCGGGGCTGGCGCCCACGCGCATGGGCGGACCCCAGGTGCCTGCGCCGCTGGAGGTGTAAATCTGCAGTTTGCCGAAGCGTTGCAGGCCGTAAATATACTTGCCGAAGGCGCGGCGGGTGAACCAGGTAAAGGGAAAGATCTGGCCGCCGTGGGTATGGCCGGAGAGTTGCAGGCTGACGCCGGCCTGCTCGACAACGGGGAGGCGGTTGGGAACGTGGTTGAGCAGAATGCTGGGATGGGCGGGGTCGAGTTGCAGGCCGTCAAGAGTGGCGCGGAGTTTGATGGGAAAGCCGGAGCCGCCGTATGTGACGCCGGCGATGTCGAGGCCATCGACGGTGACTTTTTGATTGGCGAGAACGCGAATGCCGAGGCTAGCGAGCACCTCAGCGTAATGGGCGGTGTCGCCAAACTCGTCATGATTGCCGGTGGAGAAATAACTGCCGAAGGGCGGGGCGAGGGCGCGGAGGGGTTCGGCGAGGGCGGCGGCGTCGATCTTGGAACCGTCGAAGAGGTCGCCGGGAAGGAAGATCGCGTCCGGCTTGAGGCGCGCGGCAAGAACTGCGATGCGGCGGCTGAAGGCGAGGCCGTTGACGTGGCCCAAGTGCAGGTCGCTGACGATAAGGGCGGTGCGGCCGCGCCAGGATGCGGGCAAGCCCGGGAGCTGGATGGGGATGCGCCGGACGCGGATGAAGCGGGCGTTTATCAATCCGTAAACGCCGACAGCAATGGCGAGAGCGAAGAGGACGGCGGCGAGCGTTGGCTTCTGGGATTGCAGCGATAGCAACGCCAGGACGGGCAACAGAAGCCAGCAGAGGCAGGCGGCGAGAAAGAAGAAGTTGAGGAAGCCGAGCCAGATGGCGGCCAGCCGATAAAGCAGCGTGACGGCGCGGCTGGCGGAGTAAAAGCCGAGCAGCGCGGCGGCGATGAAGCTGAAGGCGAGCAGAAAAATGGCGGTGCGCAGCGAGGCCGCCGCCGCGGGGTTCATGGTCCCCCAGAAGACACACCAAGTGCGATAAATGAACCAGTGCGCAAGCGCCAGGATGCCTTGCATCAGCGCAATGCCTACGAGAGGCCAGGCTTTCAATCCGCATTTCTCCCTGCTTTGATTCTTGCACGGCGCGGATGGGCGGGGGTGGGGGGCAAACGGCGGGGCAGGTAAAATCTTCTTGACATTGGCGGCATTGGAGAACACACTGGTGCTGTTTGCCGAGAGCCTCTCCCACTCGCTCCAAGGCAGCCAAGGCCCCCACTTTGCGAAAACGAATCAGCATTCCATGCATTTTTACGGCAATTGCCAGTCTTACTGGGCTGCCGAGCCTGCACGCGGCGACGCCGGGGCTTTGGATCCCGTTTGCCTCCGTGCAGCCGACGGCTTCAAGCAGCGTGAGCTTCTCGTTTCAGGATTCCGGTCCGGTGACGCAGGAGAGCCTTTACCAGATTTCACCGCGCACGGTTCAATCGGACAACCGAAGCTATAACGTGATTGTCGACGCGAATTCCTTTGTGCGCAACAAGGCGAATGATTTTCAATTCAACTTGTATGTTCAGAAGGCCGGCGAGAGCAATGCGGAGAGTTTTCGCGTGGTGGAAGGGCCGATAGGCGTTTTCACGGATTATCTGGGTTCGCTGCCGATAACGATTGAAGGCGGCGCGGCGCTGGATACGGCTACGCTGGAGGGCATTCCGATCCACGCGCAGAACGAGGGGCCGGTCTTTGCGCTGGGCAGCGGAGCGCCGTTCAAGGTGACGCTGGGAGGCAATTCACGCAATCCGATTCCGCTGACGAGCAATCTGACGGGATTGCAGGCGACGATCAATCAGGTGAGTGTTTCCTCGACCAGTTGCAGTGGCTGCTGGCTGACGCCGCCGACGGCGACTACGGACCCGATGGTACAGCCGCAAGGCTCGGCGTCACTGAATTTGACGCTGGCGCCGAACAATCTGTATGCACTGTTTGCCTCGGCGTTCTCACTGAATCCGCTGCAATCGCATGACGTTCTGGCGGTCTATATCACCAGCACGCCGGGACTGGGCGGGCTTCCGGGTTTGCCGCAAAGAATCGAAGTGCCGGTGCGATTTACGCCGTCTCCGTTTTATTTATTCTTCGCGGTGCTGCTGGGCGCGTTGATTGGATTCTGCATCCGATGCCTGATACCTCCGCCGCCCGCGAAGCCGGGAGACCCAGCCCCGCCGGCGCAGGGACGGTTTCCGCGCTGGGCGCGGGATCTTCTGCTGAGCGTAATCACGGCCGCGGTTGTTGAGATTGTGGGACTGATTATTTACAATCCGCCTACGACGTCGGTGGTGGTGTTTGGATTTTCGCTGGACCCGACACAGTTCGCGCCGTCGCTGCTGATTGCGATTCTGGTGGCGGGCGGGCCGCCGGTGGTTGGAAAGATCAAGGACGCGATCAAAATCTGAGGACTTCCATGCAAAAGAGATTTGCGCAGTTTATTTTGACGGCGTTTTTGATTGCGAGCGCGCAGATGGCGCCGGCGGAGGGCCACCCGCTGGGACGGCCGGTGGCGATTGACAAACTGCCCACGGGCTCGTTGTATGTGCTGGATGCGCAGGGCGCGGTTCATGCGGTGGATTTTCCCAATGGCAAGGCGGCGGTGACGGGCACATTTCAATTCCCCAAGGGATGGGCCGCCTCCGACATAGTGAGCGCTCAATTCAACGGCCAGGATGTGCTTTTTGTGGCGGCGAATTATGGGATGACCGGAGTGCTTACTCGCTACTCGGTTACAGGGACTTGGCAAGCCAGTTGGAACCTGCCGAATGGCGTTTCTTCACTGGCCTACGATGCGGGCAACTCGATACTTTACGCCACGAGCGGCCACACGGCGGAGATCTACCGCATCAATGTGGGCAAGGGCGGCGCGCCGGAGGCGTTTGTGAAAACGCCGGGAATCGAGCGGCTGGGGCCGATGCTCTTTGACCCGAAGCAGAATGCGCTGCTGGTGGCCGACCTGGTGCTGGGATCGATTTTCAAGGTGGATATTGCCCATCGCAGCCTGGCTGTCTTCTGTGGAGGATTGAGGAGCGCCTCGGCGTTGAAACTCTCCGCGGACGGGACGCTGCTGTATGTTTCAGATGACGTGACGAGAGATGTTGTGACGTTTTCGATGGCTCAGCCCAAAGCTGCGCCTAGGGTCTTCTCGAAGCTTCCTCAGTTCCGGAACCCCTCCGGACTGGCCTGGGTTGGCGACAAGCTGGCCGTCTCCGACGATGGCGCGCACAGGCTCTTTGTATTTTCAAAGAGCGGGAGCCTGGAAGATGCGCTGCCTCCGGTGAAGCCGGTACTTTGACTATCCGGGGCAACCGAAAGGCAGGTTGACGAGTCAAATGCCGCTGGGGCGCGGGGCGGCACACGCCTTTCTTTAACCATCGATATGTGATGTGGGTCACCGGAGGTTTACTCCTCCCGGTGAAATCATGGGCCATTGGACGCTTGAAGATTTTCCCAGTTATTTCTCAATTGCATCATTGGAGGTAGAGATTGAAGTTAGATTCGTCCCCATTTATCGCCGATCCGGATTTGATTCTGGCGCTGGAAATGCGCTCGACGGCTATCTCATGCAGCGGAGATCGCGTTCTGTTTCATCAAGGCGATCGGCCTGAGGGTTTGTATATTCTCAACCGGGGTCAGATTGCGCTGAGCATGACGGCGGCGAACGGCAAGCAAGTGATGTCGATTGAGGCGCCCGCCGGCTCACTGCTGGGGCTGCCGGGGCTGATCAGCGGCGAGGCTTACACGCTGACAGCGATTGCCCGCGACGGCGCACGGTTGAGCTTTGTTTCGCGCGAGGAATTCAATGCCGTGATGCAGTCCAGCCCGATGCTGGGGCTGAAGATTCTTGAGGTTCTGGCTGCCGAGGTACGATCGGCTCGCAGGGCGCTGTCGAACCGCTAGGATTGCGACGGCGCAAAGGGAAGATGCGTGGGATTTGAACGGTCCCGCGCGTCCGCAACTGTCTGGAATTGGCCTGCGGTCGGCCGCCTCCACCTGTTAAACTCTCACTCGATATGGTCTTTCCAATCGCACTGATCGCGGTGGCCGCATATTTACTGGGCTCGATCCCAACCGGCTATCTGCTCTTCCGTCTCTTCCGCCATGAGGACATCCGCAAGGCGGGCAGCGGCAACATTGGCGCAACCAACGTGCTGCGCTCGGGCGGCAAAAGCATGGGCGCTTCCACGTTTGTGGCGGATGTGCTGAAAGGCGCGGCTTCAGTGGCTCTGGGCGCGCTGCTGGGTGGGCTGCTGCTGCCGAACTGGCCGCTGCGCGACGCCGAGTCCCTGGCCGCTCTGTTTGCCGTTCTGGGGCACATCTTCCCGGTCTGGCTCAACTTTCGCGGCGGCAAGGGCGTGGCGACAGGCTTTGGAGTTTTTTTGGTGGCCGCGCCATGGGCCGCGCTGGCCGCCATCTCGGTCTTTGCCTTGGTTCTGGCGATCAGCCGCTACGTTTCGCTGGCATCGATTGTGGGCGCGGCGAGCTTTCCGGCCTTTGCCTACTTCCTGGTACAGGGTGAACGGCCGGCCTTCTTCATTGCCGTGCAGGTTGCGGTCGCGCTCATTATTATTCTCAAGCACCACCAAAACATAGGCCGTCTGCTGGAAGGCAACGAATCCCGCCTGGGGAAGAAGAGGGTTGCATGAGCCGCATTATCGTCCTGGGTTCCGGAGCATGGGGAACGGCTCTCGCGCTCTCGCTGCATCGCCGCGGCGGGCATCAGGTCGCCTTGTGGGCGCACAGCCCGGAGTTTGCGCAGCAGATCAACGGCGCGGGCGAGAACACGCTTTTTCTTCCGGGCTTTCCGATCCCGGCGGAAGTGGAAGTTACGGGCGATAATGCGGCCGTGGGCGAGGCTGAGATCGTTCTTTCGGTGGTGCCATCGGAGTTTCTGCGTTCGACTTTTGCGCGGCTTGGGCCTTATCTACACGCCGGGCAGATTGTTGTGAGCGCGACCAAGGGCGTCGAGGACCGAAGTTTTTTACGGATGACGCAGGTGATTGCGGCTTGCCGGGCTGAATCCGGAGCGGCGGACGCGCTGCCGATCGGGGCATTCAGCGGACCGAGTTTTGCGCTTGAAGTTGCTCAAGGGCAGCCGACCGCGGTGACCGTCGCGTTTGACGATGCGGCGATTGCCGCGCGGATCAGGGCCGAGTTCTCAAGCGAGACCCTGCGCTTGTACACGTCCAGCGATGTGATCGGCGTGGAATTGGGCGGGGCGTTGAAGAACGTGATTGCCATAGCCGCCGGAGTTGCCGCCGGAGTTGGCCTTGGGTATAACTCCGCCGCGGCGCTGATCACGCGCGGCATTGCGGAGATTACGCGGCTGGCGGTTGCCTGCGGGGGACGGCGCGAGACACTGGCCGGACTATCGGGCGTCGGCGACCTGGTTCTTACCTGCACGGGGTCGCTCTCACGGAACCGCACCGTGGGTCAGGAACTGGGGCGCGGCCGCAAGTTGGCGGAGATATTGGCCTCATTGGATGGCAAGGTGGCGGAAGGCGTGCTGACGACGCGGGCGGCGTTGGGGCTGGCGCGGCAACATGGGATTGAGATGCCGATTGCCGAGCAAATGGAGCTGATTCTGAATGAAGGAAAAGACCCGCGCGAGGCGATCAAGAACCTGATGCTGCGGCCGGGCCGGGACGAACAATAGGCCGCCGCGCAGTCTTTGGCACTGTCCTACGCGGCGTATCTTTTGCTTTTCTTTACCGCATACATGGCGGCGTCGGCGGCGCTGAGGAGGCTGTCTTTAGTTTTGCCGTTCTCCGGGAAGAGAGCCACGCCGAGGCTGGCCGCGCCGTGCAGCGTGATTCCGTCAACGATGAAAGGCTCCAGGAAGCAGTGCTCGAGCCGCGTCAAGATCTTGTCGAGGTCGGAGCGGCCGTGCTGAAGCGTGACCATGGCTGCAAACTCGTCTCCGCCGAGGCGGGCCAGCATGTCCCCGCCCAATAATTGGTGGTTCATGCGGAGTGCGACTGCCTGGAGGTAAAGGTCGCCGACGTGGTGGCCATAGGTATCGTTGATGGGTTTGAATTTGTCCAGATCGATATAGATGAGGCCGAGGGTTGCGCCGGAGAGACGCGCTTCTTCGATGCGGAGATCGATAAAGCGCTCCATGGCGAAGCGGTTGGGTATGTCGGTGAGCAAGTCGAACTCGGAGCGGCGTCGGAGATCGGAATAGAGGCGGCGGGTCTCAATGGCGAGCGTTGCCAGGCGGGTGCCGACGGTGAGCGCTTCGCTTCCGGCGGCAGGGACTTGCGACGCCGGATCCAAGGCGGCAAAGAACGTCCCCAGGGCCGGACCGCTGCGCGCGGGAATCTCTTCGCTGAGGAGGCGAATAGGCGCAGCGTAGATTGGGCGATCGCCGAGAGTGGCTCCGTCAGCAATCTGGCACCAGCAGGGTGCGCCACCGAGCATGAATGAGACCATCTCGACGGTTTGGGTAAGGACTTCCGAGAGCGGAAGCGAGCCGTTGATGTCTTCGAGAATACGGGAGCGCAGCCGTTCGAGCTGCGCATTCCGCCTCTCGACAGCGGACTCGGCTTCAATCTGTCTGGCCAGCGCGGCGGTCTGGAGGCGCACTTTTCTGCGCAGTGTCCAGCCCCATGCGCTTACGGCAAAGACCACCGCCAACAGCAGGGAGAGGACCAGAAGTAGATTGCGCGTATTGACCAGGGAAGGCTTGGCGACAACCTGAACATCGTCGAAGGAGCGCAAGAGGATATCGAAGGCCGTTTCGCCGGTGAATGGATTGGAGTTTTCCGTAATGCAGATGCCGGAAACGCGAACCCTGGAGCCGATTGGGACTTGCTTCATGGGAGGAAGAGTTGC
>JBEKDN010000187.1:0-7825 GCA_050014335.1 Occallatibacter sp.
AATGACACAAGAGACATCGTAGGCTTGGCCGGCGACAAGTTCCTCGCGCAAGGCTCCCGCCCAGCCAGTGGAGATCACCGAATCAAGCTCTCCGCACTTTTCCACTTCGGCAAAGGCTTTGGCCGCTCTGTCCACGCCGGCCCCAGCGCAGGCGGCAATCCACTCGCCGTCGTCGAAGCGCCAGCACCAGAGATCGACGCCGTTGCGGCGCGAGTGCCGCCAGCCGCGGACAAGCGGCTTCAGCTCGGCGGGCATGGCGGCGATGATGGCGACTCGAGTCATAAACCTACCAAATTCTTTCTACGAAAATCAATCAAACGACAAAGGCTTTGTTCAGCAAAGTTAATATTTCAAACAATACAGTTTAGTTTTAACTTAATTCGATTAAACGTTCACTGTATCAATTCACTACCTTTAATATGGACTTCCGATTCTTGGTGAAAATAGGCCAACATCATACACTGAACCACTGTTAGCCATGGGATCACATTTGCACAGAGTTCATCACAAAGTTCGGGCCGATCCAGTATTTTTGAAACTGCATGACCAATCCCAATTTTCCCCAACGAAACCATATCCCAAGGAGCAGAATCCGGTTTTGAGTGTAGCAAACTATTCATCTGAGCCGTCATATCACCTCCTGGAATTGGTGACCCCGTTTGCTGCTTGGCCTGTATGGCCTCAAACATTTTGGCAAGTGTGGGAGCTTTGCGTCCCCAACCGCTATTCCACTTATCAATTTCAGCAGGATAATAATTGAGATAAAGCAAGATAGCCGCCCGTTCCGCCAAGGCACGAAGCAGAACATGGCCGCCAAAAAGATAACCTTGTCGTATCAATTCACGAATTGAAAGTGCAATGCTAAGAGATTGTGCTATGACTTGGCAGGCCATATTTTGATGATCAGAGAGAATCAGCTTATGTGATGTCGGTGCGGTGATCGCATTTTGTTCCATGGCAGAACAAATAAGCTGATCGAAGCAAAAGAGAAGATGACGCCCAAGGTATGGCTCGTTATCTGGCGTAAATACAACCGGAATAGCTTTTGACTCCATTTCTTACTCCTTCTTAAATCGACGATATTCCACATCACAGTTTTAACTTACGGCGCGTACCCATTTGCCCGGAACCAATCAATCGCGGTGTAAAAAGCATAATCCATCACGATGCGCGAACAAACTCAGTGCCAGGTAGATGGACGAACGATTGCGGTTCCAGGAATGGCGTCAGGAAATTGCGCTGCCTGCAAGTGCTGAATGCGAATGTGCCGGATAAAGCTGGCGACATTGGCAAGTCCTCCGGCAGGCTTGGGAACCGGACAGAGCAATCCTACAGGCAAACCTAACTCTTCGGCCACAATGCGGATTGGTTCCACCAAATCGGTATCGTTGGAAAGGACGGCGGCGACATCAAACTGTCCCTGAAAGGCGTCGCGTACCAGATGGCTGCCCAGGTTCACATCGCTCCCCTTTTCTTCCGTCTTCCAGACCTTTGCGACATCCGGAAATGGCGGGCTGAAATGCGGAACTGTTCCTCCTCGCATTTGAGGAGGATGCACCAGACCTGCCCATGGCTTGGTAACCAGGAAGCTGCCAAGATGGATGGTAATCTCTGGAACGGTTTTGAGCGCATCGAGATAAATCTGCTGACGGGCTGGGGCGGATGGATTAACCCGCGCCGAAATTCTGGCTGTGTAATAACGAACGGCCTGAATTCGATTCTGGGGCTGGAGAAGTTCTGCGGACAAGGCCTTGAGATCGAGCCATTTGCAGGGAGGATTCTCCCGCAGTAACCGGTAGTAGAGGTTAAAGCCGTCGATATAGACATTCGTTCGCATCTACACACCATAAAGCAAAAGCCGCCGCGATTGCTCGCGGACGGCTTTTGGGCCTGCGGCACGCCGCAGGTGGGTGATACTTTATTGTGACCGAGCCGGGTGCAAAACGCAAGCAAAACTTCATTCAACATCTTACGGCGCATACCCATTTGCCCGGAACCACTCAATCGCCGCTCGCATCGCCGGGTTCACCGGTAGAATCCGGAAGCCCAGTTCCTGCTGCACGCGGGCACTGCTCGCGTACATCTTCTTGCGGCCCATGCGCACCTCTTCGAGCGTAGCGCGCGGCTCACGGCCACGGATGCGGCCGGTGATCCACTCCTCAAAGAAGGCATAGGTCGCGGCAACGGCAAAGGGAATCTCCACCGTCGGCGACGGAATGCCGGTAATCTCGGACATCTTGTCTAGTATCTGCTTGAGAGTCAGATTCTCTCCGCCCAGAATGTAGCGGCGGCCTGGCTGACCCTTGGTGAGCGCCGCGACATGCGTGCGGGCGACCTCGGAGACGTCAACCAAGTTAAGGCCGGTATCCATGTAGGCGGGGAATTTGCCGTTGAGAAAATCCAGAAAAATGCGGCCGGTTGGCGTGGGCTTGGAGTCGTTGGAGCCGATGGGCGAGGTGGGATTGAGAATCACAACATTCTGTCCCTTCGCCGCCGCCTGCATCGCTTCCTGTTCGGCCATGAATTTGGATCGCTTGTAGTGGCCGACCATATCGTCCAGCGAGACCGGCGTCTCCTCGTTTACGACGAGGCCGTCGCGGCGGAAGTGCATCGTGGCCACGCTGGAGGTGTAAACCACGCGCCTGACCTTGGCCTCGCGGGCCAGTCGCAGCAGTTCGCGCGTGCCGTCCACATTGGCGCGATACATTGCCGCTGGGTCGGGAATCCAGAGGCGGTAATCGGCGGCCACATGCAGCACGGCATCGCAACCCACGAGCGCGGCACGAAGAGATTCGGGGTCGGCGAGGTCGCCTACATGCGTCTCGCCGGCAATGCCTTCCAGGTTTTTGAGGTTGCTTGTCTTGCGGACCAGCAGGCGAAGTTGTGCACCCTCGGCGGCCAGCGCACGCGCAACATGATGGCCGATAAATCCGGTTGCGCCTGTAAGAAAGACTTTCATAGTCAGCGGTCAGTTGTCAGTATAGGACGGATTGCAAAGATCTGCATATAACTTCGATTAGGCTCAACAATCACTGAAAACCGATAACCGCTCACTGACCACTGACGGGCTACTCCAGCGCCTCCGGCGTGAGCGCGATATTCTTCTCGCCCGCGGCCTTTTTAGCTTTGTAGGCCTTTATCCAGTCTTCCCAGTGCTTGCCAGCGGCGCGATCCTTGCCGGTGAACTCGACGCTGGCAATCTCCGCGTAGCCGACCTTGAGCTTTTCGCTCGATGTGGGCGTGAAGTACTGGACAAAGGATTCCGCCAGCGTGGGACCGGATTGGCAATTGAAGATAAACGCCTCGATGCGCTCGCCCGACTTGAGCGTCAGCGTTACATCGCCGCGATAATCGAAGGCCTTATCGAGAGCCAGCCGCAGGTCGTCATCGCTGGCCAGCGCGGGAACCCAGCCTTCCAGATTCTCGTGCTGGGCGCCGGGAGCGAGTTCCAGCGCCTCAACCTGCGCCAGCGTGTATTTCAGAACTTCAGCGGTCATGCGCTGGTCACCTCAAGGCTCTCGGCCGGCGCTGCAATCTGCACTAGTGTTGCTGGCCCGCGCGGAGCTGTCTCGTTCAGCATCTTGAGCGCATCCTGATCTGGATACATGCCGAAGTTGCCGCGCACCATCGCCCAGAATCCTTTCAGCGAACCAAAGCCTTCAATGACTGCGCTGGGCTCATAGCCGCAACTGACCATGCAGTTGGCGCACTTGGGATTGCCGCTGGCCACGCCGTATTCATTCCACTGGGTAGTTTCCATCAATTCCTTGAAAGTTTCCGCATAGCCCTCTTGCAGCAAGTAGCAAGGCTTTTGCCAGCCAAAGATGTTATAAGCCGGCGAACCCCACGGCGTGCATTCGTAATTCCGTTTGCCCATCAGAAATTCTAAAAACAACGGAGACATATTGAATTTCCATGTCTTTTTGCGATTGGATAGAATGGCGCGGAAGAGCCGGCGCACGCGCGCGCGGCCCATGAAGCGGTTCTGATCTGGCGCTTTGTCATAGCTATAGCCAGGAGAAAGCACAACGCCCTCCACGCCCATCTCCATCACTTCATCAAAAAAGGCGCGGACGCCATTTGGATCGGTGCCATCAAAGAATGTGGCATTGGTAGTGACGCGGAAGCCTCGTTTGACCGCCTCTTTAATTCCTTCCATGGCGATGTCATAACCGCCCTCACGGCAGACACTGAAATCGTGATGCTCGCGCTGCCCATCCAGATGAACGCTGAAGGTGAGATACTTTGACGGCTTGAACTCCGGCAGGCGCTTCTTGAGTTCGAGCGCGTTGGTGCAGAGGTAAATGTACTTCTTGCGCGCAATAAGTCCGTTGACGATTTCGACAATTTGCGGATGCAGAAGGGGCTCGCCGCCGGGCAGCGAGACCATCGGCGCGCCGCACTCATCCACTGCGGCAAAGCATTCTTCGGGGGTCAATTGCTTCTTCAAAATATGCGGCGGATACTGCACCTTGCCGCAACCGGCGCAGGCCAGGTTGCAGCGGAAGAGCGGCTCAAGCATCAGCACCAGCGGATAGCGCTTCTTGCCGGTGAGCCTCTGCTTCAGTACATAGCTTGCCACCGTACCCATTTGGGAGATCGGAACAGCCATCTTGAAAATAACCTCCAGCGCCGTCCTGTTTAGCGCGTTTCATGAAATCTTTTAGTACTTGCCCGTTCCCAGCTAAACACAAAAAATCGTTGAAGCCAATCCAACAATCAGCCAACAGATAAAGCTAGAAGCTTTTTCCGCGTTCCATGGCCCGCTTGTAACTGGTCAGAGCCATCAGCGGGAAGTATTGCCGATACATGTTGTAAGCCAGGTAGAAGACTCTAGGGAAACCTGTTCCTGTGATAATACTCTCGCGCAGCGCGCCATCCCGGATCGATTCGTCCCAGCTTCCGTCAGGCCTTTGCCGAGTCAGCAGCCAGCGAACGCCCTTGGCAATCGAGTCGGAGCGGTCGTCGCCGGCCGCTAGCAGCCCCAGCAGCGCCCACGCCGTCTGCGATGGCGTGCTCAAGCCCACACCGCGCGCATTCGGGTCGTCGTAACTGCCACAACTCTCACCCCATCCGCCATCGGAATTCTGCACCATGCGCAGCCATTCGGCGGCCTGCTGAATTTGCGGCTCCAGGTGATCCATGCCGATTGCATCCAGACCACGCAAAACCAGAAATGTTCCGTAGATGTAATTCACGCCCCATCGGCCAAACCAGCTTCCATCCGGCTCCTGCTCTTTGAGGATGAATTGTATTGCCTTCTCGACGCGTTTATCTCCTCGCTCGTAACCGTAATTGGCCAGCATCTCCAGCATGCGCCCGGTTATATCCACTGTTGGAGGATCGAGCATTGCATTGTGATCCGCAAAGGGAATGTACTGGAAGATCATCTTTGTGTTGTCTTTGTCAAAGCTTCCCCAACCGCCGTTCTTGCATTGCATGGCGAACTCCCATGCGATGGCGCGCTCCGCCACTTGATGCTGATAACGCTCGCGGGGATTTTCTACTTTATTCAACGCCAGCAGCACCTGCGCCGTGTCATCGGTGTCGGGATAGAACTCGTTGTTGAATTCAAAATACCAGCCGCCGGGCTCGGTATTGCGGACTTTCACGGCCCAGTCGCCCTTGTGGCGAACCTCTTTCGAGAGCATCCAGTCGGCGGCCTTGA
The DNA here is from genome assembly GCA_050014335.1 of Occallatibacter sp. GTDB lineage: Bacteria > Acidobacteriota > Terriglobia > Terriglobales > Acidobacteriaceae > Telmatobacter. The sequence goes on from JBEKDN010000187.1 coordinate 5,669, forward strand.
GCAAGCGCGGATCGTTGCGGGCCACGCCGGCATCGCCCAGCGCGCAGACCGCCTGCGCGGTATCCCAGACCGGCGAGACACAAGGCTGCATGCGGAAGGTCGGCACCGGCATCTCCTCGTTGGCCGGCTCCTCAATGCCAAGCTTTTCAAATTCGTCGCGCGCACGGATCACCTGCGGATCGTCCTCTGAGTAACCGAGGCAGCGCAGCGCAATAATCGCGTTCAGCATGGCCGGATAGATAGCACCCAGGCCGTCGGTCATCTCCAGCCGTTCCAGCATCCATTTTTCCGCCTGCTTCAGTGCAAGTGTGCGAAGCGGACGGATGTGAACCGCCTCGGCCCAGTGACAGATCCTATCCAGGACGATGAAGAAATTGCGCCAGGATACGATGCGTTTACGGTCCATGCGCAGCCGTAGCTTGGCGTTGATGCGGCCGCCGACAAATAGCTCGTCAATTCCCTGCTCGGTAGGTATTCTCTTGAACGGTTTCTTGGCGTACATGATCGCCAAGGGAACTAGGATCGATCGCGACCATGAAGATATTTCGTAAATATTGAAGTAGAACCACTTGGGAAAGAGAACAATCTCAGGCGGAATGGCTGGCACCGCGTCGTAGTCGTATTCTCCCAGCGCGCAGAGATACATTTTTGTGAATGTGTTGCACTCCACTACGCCGCCGTGATCGAGAACCCACTCGCGGCATTTCGCAAGCCGGGGATCATCGGCGCTCACGTCCATCAGTTTGGCTGCGGAGTAGCACTTGACCGAGAGCGAAAGATTGCCCGGCCCGCCGGGATAGATGCTCCAACTACCGTCCGCGTTCTGGTAGCGCATCATCTCTGAAAATGCGCGCTGCAGCCGTCCGGGATCGCCGCTCTCGAGCAGGACATGGAGAAAGATGTAATCGGCCTCGAGCATTGCGTCCGCTTCGAGTTCGCCGCACCAATACCCGTCGGGATGCTGCTTGGATAGCAGGAAATCCCGTGATCGGACGATGGCCGACTGAACGTCTGCCGGGTCCGCGTCGAGCCGCCCAAATCGCGGCGTCGCGAATTGCTTCTTCCCTTGCCGAATGCTCATGCGATTTGAATTGCCTCAGTTTGGTACCGATGATCTGTTAGCTGTCAACTATCTCACCGCAACTGCGGCAGCACCATCCGCGCTGCCGATCGCTTGCACAATTTCCGGCGGAAGTCCGAAGCGCACATTCTCCGGCATAACCTCAACTTCTTCGACGTTTGTGTAGCCATTTTGTTTCAGATAATTGACAACGTCTTCCACCAAAACTTCAGGCGCCGAAGCTCCAGCCGTGACTGCAACCGTGGTCACGCCTTCCAGCCACTTGGGATCAATCGCCTGGGAATTATCAATCAGATAGCCGATGGTTCCCAGATTTCTGGAGACCTCGACCAGGCGGTTCGAGTTGGAACTGTTGGTGGAACCGACAACCAGCACCAAACCGGCCTTGTGCGCGACGTTGCGCACTGCGACTTGACGATTCTCGGTGGCATAGCAGATGTCCTGCGAGTGTGGCCCGACGATATTGGGAAACTTCAGCTTGAGAGCGTGAATGATGTCGCGCGCTTCGTCCAGGCTCAGCGTGGTTTGTGTCAGGTAGGCCACGCGGTTGGGATCCGGCACCTGAAGCTCCGCAACCTCGGCCACATTCGAGACCACTTGCGTCACCTCGGGCGCTTCGCCCAGCGTGCCTTCGATCTCATCGTGGTCGCGGTGCCCGATCAATACCAGCGAGTAGCCCTCTTTGGCGAACTTGACCGCCTCGAAATGCACCTTGGTCACCAGCGGGCATGTCGCGTCAATCACCTTCAGGCCGCGTCCCTTGCTAATATCCCGCACTGCCGGCGAGACGCCATGCGCCGAATAAATCACGCGCTGGCCGCTTGGCACATCGTCGATTTCATGCACGAAGATCGCGCCTTTTTCGGCTAATTCATTCACCACATAGCGGTTATGGACGATCTCCCGGCGCACGTAAATCGGCGCGCCAAAGGTCTCCAGTGCGATCTTGACAACATCGATCGCGCGCACCACTCCAGCACAAAAGCCGCGTGGCTTAAGCAACAACACCCGTTTCGGACTTGGGGAAGTCTCGGAGCAGTTACCATTCGAGATGGAATCCAGCAGAGTTGTAGTCA
>JBEKDN010000188.1:0-7682 GCA_050014335.1 Occallatibacter sp.
AGATCGGCCGCAAGAACCGGCGTTCCCTGAGAAAACGCCTCGATTACGGTGCGCGAGAGTCCTTCATACCACTCGGATGGGAAAACCAGAAACCTAGCCTTTGCCATCTCGCTGTATACCCTGTCCGGCGGCAGCAACCCTAGATACTCCACGCGCGAGTTGGCGGTTGCGCAGGCGCGTACTTGATCTAGCATCGGGCCATCGCCGGCAATCTTCAAGCGAAGCGGAATCTTGCCTGTCTCCCAGGCGGCAAGCAGTGTCCCGATCCCCTTCTCAGGCGAAAGCCGTCCGACAAAGAGCGCAAAATCTTCTGTCTTTTTATCAGCCTCCCAGGTGTCGGAAACAACAAAATTCGGCTTCACAACCACCTTTTCCGCCGGCAACCCGCCGCGCAGCAGAATCTGGCGCTGAAAACCGGAGACCGCAATAAAAAGATCGACTGCATCCCAGGTGTGGACCAACCGATGAAAGGCGTACGCCGCGGTGACGATGGCACTGCCCATCCGGCTATCCCGATAGCAGCCATGCAGCACGCCATCGAGCGGAAGCGGCTTGCCCACGCAGTCCGCGCAGACAGATCCATTGCGATAGAGCATCGAGTTCGCGCAGATCATTCTGAAGTTATGCAGGGTCTGCACGACAGGTAACGAGGCGGCATCGGCTTCGAGGACGATCGATGGCGAAAGCATCGGGAACCAGTTGTGAATGTGCACAATCTCCGGGCGGCCCTGGCGAATCGCCTGCTTCATCCGCTCCCGAGAGCGCGAGGAATAGAAGATGGAGGCAGAAGCGATGAGCTTGCCGCGAAGGCCTTGAATGGCGTCGTTGTCCTGCTCCAGCAAATCCACGCTGTGACCGTGGCGGCGAAGCATTTCAATCTCGTCGCGGACAACGGCATCTTCGCCGCCGCCGATTTGATACCTGTTATGAGCGATCAGGATTCTCATGCATTCGTCACTGCGTGAGTTCCCCCAGAAGCACTTTGGCTTTGACGGCCAAGGTATGGGCGCCATCGATGTCGCCCGAGGCCAGCGCCGCGCGGGCCTGCTTGAGGAATTCCCGAATTTGCGCGGCAGTCTTCCGCTCCTGGTCGTTGAGTGCGCGACCCAATCCGTTCAATCGGCGATCCGTATCCGCAATCGAATTCAATGTCTGCTGGCGCTGGTCTGATGCATCGCCAGAGGTAAGCTGGCCGATAGCGCTAACGCCGGGAGTTCCGTTGGATGCCTGCTGGGAAGTATCGGGCGCGGGCGCCGGCTTTTTGTGTTTGACAGGAGGCTTTGCTTTCTCCTGTTGTTGCGGCTGCTGCGCGGTTGTGTCCGGTGCGGGAGTCTGGTCGGGCACGGAAACCACCGGCGGGGGCAGGTCGGTTGGCGATGGCGCAGGCTTGGGCGGAGGTGCGTCCACAATGGGCGGCGCCAAAGTCTCAGTCTGCGTTTTTGCTGTACTGTGAAAGCAGCCGGTCAACAACAACGGAAGCAACCACACAGCACTCCTGGCAGACAGCTTCATCCCACAAGCCCTTTCTCGTTCGCCATACTCGCCAGCCGAAGATGCCGGCGTCCCCATTCAGGAGCGGCAAGAGGAATTCGCAATTGAAACTCCGTGCCGCGCTCCTCTCTTGATTGTACTTCGATGCTGCCGTGATGTAATTGCAGGATGCGGTAGGTCATCGCCAGCCCGATTCCACTGCCTCCGCTTTTGGTGGTGAAATAGAGGTCGAAGATTTTGGCTCGAATTTCATCGGAGATCCCAGAACCCTCGTCGGAAACGCGGAGAACGGCCGTCTTCCCATCCGTTTCCAGGACGACTTCGAGATTGCCGCCGTCCGCCATCGATTGCGCGCCGTTCTGAATCACGTTCAGCACCGCCTGCTTCATTAGGTCGGCGTCAATGTTGGCCAGCACCGGTACTTGAGGCAAGTGACTGATCAAGTTGACTTTGTGCGTGGAAAACTCCTCCGCGGCCAGCGCGAGAACATCCCCGATCACTGGGCCAAGATCCTGCTCTTTGAGCTGCAGCTCCACCGGCCGCGAAAAGTCCACCAATGTTTGAACCACGCGATCCAGGCGATGAATCTCCGCGTCGATCACCTCGAGATGACGAACGGCCGGAGCGCTGCCTTCGCCCAGCTTGTTCTTCAGAAGCTCCAGATGCACCACGATGGCGTTGATGGGGTTCTTTACCTCGTGACCTACGCCCGAGGTCAGCCGGCCAATAGCGGCCATGCGCCGTGAGAGTTCCAGCTCGGATTCGATCACCTCGACCGATTCCAGGTCATGCAGCGTGACCAGTGAGCCCAGCCCCTGCTGCGTCTGATCGTCGTGAATAAAGTCCACGGAAGCTTCGATGCGCCGCCAGGTCTCGGTGACAACCTCTTCTTTGACCAATGCGATGCCAGAGTCAAAGGCATTGAGCAGAGTCTTCCCCAGCACGGTCGATCGATCGAAAACTTCCTGCGCCCGCAGGCCCAACAGGCTGCCTCTATCGACATTGAGAAGCCGCCGCGCCGCTTCTGAAACCAGCACCGCGCGTCCGTCCGCCGTGAAGAGCAGGATGCCATCCTGGAGATTGCCAAGTATTTGATCCAGGTTTTCCTTTAGAGCGGAGAAAACCTCTTCCACATTTCTAATGCGCTGGCCGATCCTCTCGATCTTGTTGGCGACGCGCGCGGCGGTATCCTGCCTGGGCGCTTTCCGGGCACTGGCCGGATCGCTGGCTTCGTGATCGGCAGCAGTCAAATAGTCCAGTTGCCGGCTGATATCTTCCAGTGGCTGCAGGGCCAGATGGCTGAGAAGAAAGGCCACCAGCAGCGCGGTTCCCAGCGCAAAGCCCATCAGGGTGAGGGCTCTCAATATCCACGGCTCATAAACGGCGCGCAGAAAAGTGGTGCGCACGCCCACATGCACGCTGGCAAATGGCTCACCGTTGTTCTTGAGCGGCGCCACAATATCGTAAACTCTCGGCTCGCCGTAGACTTCGCGCATCAACTGCACGGAATTGGCCCTTAGTAGCTGGCCGTAGTTGGGACGCGCCGGCAAAGGCTTGTCTTCGTTTTCTGGGTTGGTGCTGAGCAGCGTGCTGTCGTCGGCGTCGCCTATATTGATGTCATAAACAGTCAGCGAATAACGATTCACCGAATCGATGGCCGCCTGCAGGGTTGCGCTCCCGCGCACCGCGGCGGCGATCAGGTTGCGCGCCTCGGCGGGATTGCCCGGGTCTACCTTGCGATCCCTGAGCCCGCTCTCAAGAGCATTCTGCAAGGCAAAGGTCACCTGGTTGGCGACCATCTTGTTTGTGTCGTAGGTCTGCTGAACGGCGGCTTGCAGCAATTGACCCACATAGACCAGGGAAAGCATCCCGGCAATAAAAAAAACCAGAAGCGTGATGGCCAGAACGAGTTTGGTTTTGAGGCGCATGACTTAGCCGTCAACCCCGTTGCGGCCCTGGTTGTATTCCTTGAGCTTGTTATGCATGGTCTTCAGGCTGATGCCTAGAATCTCGGCGGCGCGGGTGCGGTGCTGGCCGGTGGATTCCAGAGTGCGCAGAATCAGAAGTCGCTCCATTTCTTCCACCGTAGTGCCAATGCGCAACTCAACTGCGCTCCCGTCCGCGGCTGGCGCGATCTTGGTCTGCCCTTTGCCAAAGCCTGCCGGCAAGTGGCTGGCGTTTAGAGGCTCGCCATCGGCGCAGAGAATGACCCCTCGCTCAATGGTGTTGCGCAACTCGCGGCCATTGCCGGGCCAATCGCAGGTCATCAGCCGCTCCAGCAATGACTGAGCAATGCCGGAGACATGCCTGCCGTGCTTCTGGTTCATCTGTGCCAGCATCGCTTCGGCCATCGCCGGCAGATCGGAGAGGTGCTCGCGCAGCGGCGGCATGTGAATGTTGAAGACATTCAGTCGATAGTACAGATCGGCCCGCAGACTTCCCGAGGAAACGGCCTGCTGCGGGTCTCGGTTTGTAGCGGCCAGCACGCGCACATCCACATCCTGCTCGGTGCGCGCGCCCAGCCGGCGTAGCTTTCGCTCTTCCAGCACCCTCAGTAATTTGGCTTGGGTGCCGGCCGGCATTTCGCCGATCTCATCGAGCAGAAGCGTGCCGTCCTGCGCCAATTCAAAGCAGCCGGCACGCCGCTCGGCAGCCCCGGTAAACGCCCCTTTTTCATGGCCAAAGATCTCGCTCTCTATCAGCGTCTCAGGTATCGCTGCGCAGTTGACGGCGACAAAAGGCCGCGTCTTGCGCGGGCTAAGCTCGTGCAGCGTCCGCGCCACCAGTTCCTTTCCCGTTCCGCTTTCGCCGGTAATGAGAACCGAAACGTTCGAGGGCGCAATCTGCTCGATCAGTCCGAAGACCTCGCGCATCTGCTTTGAGCTGCCAATCATTGAGCCAAGGACGCCGGTCTCGCGCAGGCGGCGGCGCGCGACTTCGAGTTCGATTGCGGTCTCGCGTTGCCGCGTCGCATTTCCGAGGATCGTTTTCAGCCGTGTCGCGTCCACCGGCTTCTGGAGGAAGTCATAAGCACCCAGCTTCATGGCATCCACGGCCAATTGAATGGAGCCCATCGCAGTGAGAACCACGACGGCCAGATTATTAAGGCCTGACGCTTCCTCAGTCAGTTTGGTCAGCAGACCGATCCCGTCAAGCCGCGGCATCTTGAGATCGGTGACAACGATGGCCGGCTCCCAGGCCAGAGCCTTTTCCAAGCCCTCGATGCCATCGCGCGCGGTCTCAGTGCGGTATCCCCAGCCGGAGACAAGTTCCGCCAATCCCATCAGCGCATGTGGTTCGTCTTCGACAATCAGCACTTTAACAGAGTTTTGCATAACGTCTTTGTACAGCTATCTTTCAATCTACCTTTCTACTATGCAAAACGCCAACGCAGCGCGACGCCGGAAGCGGAATTCACTGTGTCAGAGCGGGGACGGCGGCCGGAGCCGCAATAATTTGACGGTCGGCTGTGGCCTTGCGGATGGCCGTCAGCGGCCCCGCCAGCCGCGGATCGTCGCGGGTCAGAACCTGCGCCGCATGATAGACGGAATTGACCAGATCAAGCTGGTTGTGCATCTGGATGTACTCGCTCCAAACCATAAAGTAACTCCAGCGCGGTTGCCGTTGCAGAACCTCCGGGCTCGGCAAGCCGCCAACTTCGCCCAGCGCGATGGGCCTGTCGCCGGCCAGCGACAGAATATCCGTATAGTACTCCTGCTTGAAATCGCCGTAGACATCCATGGAGAGTAAATCCGCGTATTGCGCGCCTGGATAATAGTCCTCAATGGGGCCGGCATTCTTGCCGTTCGGCGCGTTGGCATTCCACACCCACAGAAGGTTATCCAAATGATGGACATTGACAAAGCGGTCGTAGAGCTGGCGATAAAGCGCCGCGGAGCCGTCCTTGCCCGGCCGCCCGCCCCACCAGAACCAGTTGCCATTCATTTCGTGATAAGGCCGGTAAAGCACCGGCACGTGGGCGTCGCGCAGTTGCGCAAGAAAGCCGGCAATCACGTCAACCTGCGCGCGCCAGCGAGTATTGAGTGGACTGCCCGGGGTGAGCAATTCCTTCCACTCGGCGTCGGTGAGATGACCCTGGATGCTCTGGTGGAAGGTGACCGGCTCGTCGTCGATGGGTCGCACTTCATGCCAGGTCAGTGTAATCACCGCGCCGTTGCGATATTGCCGCTCGACCTCTTCGATCATCGCTGGACGCGAGGTTACGGAATCCTTGTCGTCGCCGCCGGAGAAGCCGAAGTCTCCTCCGAAGAGGCCGGGATATTTGGCCGTAAGATCGTAGGCCATGTCGGTCCAGCGCGCGCCGGCGTTGGGATAGTTGTGCTGACCGGCAATGGTCGCCTTGCCGGAGATCGAATTCAAATAAGCCAGCAGCGCGCGAGCCTCCGGCGTTGCATTGGGGTTGATCGGAACAGCAGGTGTCTGGGCCCAAATCGAACAGCCAAGTACCGCAGCTAAAGCAGGAATCAGGAATAGCTTCAATCGCATTGGTAAACTTCCCTTCGCGTGCGAATTATACCTGATACCGATACCAACGGGGAACCAGTCTGTTAGCCGAAATGAGAAGCGAAGTGGCTGTCATTGAATTTGAGCAGTGTTTTGCCGTCTAATCTAACAATCCGATCCTCGCCGCCGCCAAGTGGTTGGCAACCAAATCTGTTCCGCTCCCATCCCACAACCGGACGTACAGCCGCATCTCCGGCCTTGAATCCAAAGAGCCGGATTGCCGGTCCCCTCAAGAAGCGCCGGTGGCGAAGCTGTTAACGCGCAGGCCTGCAAAGTCTGTACCCGCGGGTTCAAATCCCGCCCGGCGCTCCAATTTCTCAAGTACCGATGCAAACCGAAGCATCGGGGAATGCGCTTGCCTGACTCATCTGTGCCGATGCTGGCTCTGGACTACGGCGCAGATCTCTTGATGCACATCCAGCTGGGAGGCGATTGATCCATTCCGCATCGGCAACCAGGCTTAGATCCGCCAGTTATCGGCGCGCCAGTTTTGAATGCGTTCCTTGATCTGCTTGCGGTTCAGCTTGTGCTCCAGCGCCTGCTTGGCCAATCCCACCACTTCCTCGTCGGCGGCAAAGCGCAATCCGATCAATTGATCCTCGGTCAGGCGGTAAAGCTGTGTGTGCCATTCGGCGGGCGCCAATGCCTGCAACCGTATTCTCTCTTCAAGGCGAATCACGCGGTCCTGAACCTTGAGGGGATAGGTGCGCAGCTTGAATGCCGGAATGAATGCCACCACCGACAGCACCAAAATCCACGAGGAGGCAATGGGCGCCTGGTTCCAATGGCGGATCAGGTGGAAAATTGCAAAGATCAGGTTGGCGAGCAGCACCGGCAGGAGCACAAAGTGCACGAGGGGATCAATCCGCCCGTGATTTTTGAAATTCTGCTGCGAAGATTCACTCATGAGAGACCTTACTTTCTGTCAGGCCGGAGTTTGCCGCCGCAGTTGCCGTCGTCCTTGAGGGGGCACTGGCATCGGCGCGGGGGACCTGCGCACTCGCGCTCATCGGATTTTCTTCGGAGCCGCCCGACGCTGTCAATGCAAATAAATTCCGCGGAGACAAGAGCTGCGGATGCTGGGGCACAAGGTGATGGCGTCCGCGAAGCAGGTAATCCATGAACAATCCCCCGGCCAGATAGGGATTCACAATCGCAATCGGAATTGCATAGCCTGTTGTGCTCAGCGACCCGGCGATGCTCTTGTTCGAGCGGCTGCGGCGGCGGGAACCCGGAATCTGCGGAATCTCGAGAATCGATAATCTCATCTCTGGATGCTGTCGGGCGTAGCGCTCCATTTTGTAAGCGAGTTGGTTGGGAGTGGTCATGCCCGCGTCCGGAAATACCGTGCGGCTGAAGTTGCCTGGGAAGTAAAAATTGAGAATGGCCCGGCCAAAATCCGAGCAGTTGTTGAACAGGAGATTAAAGTGGGAGTGATTCACGCTCCCATTCATGCGTTCGATGAGCGCATCGTCTTGCGCTTCAGTTGTCTCAAAGCGGAGGGCGTATATGCGCCGCTCGTAGGAAACACCAACCAGTTGCGTCCATCCGCCGCGCCAGATACTGCCCGGATTCAGCTTGTCCCCCAGAACCAGCAGATGAGCTTCACGGTAGCGATCGCGCAGGCGATAAACCGCCTCTCTGCTGGCGCGTTCAGGAACCTCAGA
>JBEKDN010000189.1:0-7671 GCA_050014335.1 Occallatibacter sp.
CAGATGTGAACACGTTACCTGCATCGTCTGCCTCCTCGCCTGGTTCTATGGTTGGGCTTTTCGGTTGAGTTAAAGGCAAAAACACCTGAAAGCGAGTGTCGCCTGGCCGCGAATGAACGCGGATCTCGCCGTGATGATTCCTGACGATACGGCCAACCGTATCCAGGCCGAGACCTGTTCCTTCGCCAACTCCTTTGGTGGTGAAAAACGGCTCAAAGATGTGGGGCAAAACATCGGGCGGGATACCTGGTCCGCTGTCGCCAATCTCCACAAGCACGCGGTCGAGATCTCTTGAGGTGCGGACGCGCAACTCGCCCTTCCCATGCATGGCCTCAATCGCGTTTGCCATCAGGTTTGTCCAAATCTGATTGAGTTCACCGCCGAAGGCGCAAATTCGCGGCAGGCTTTCGTCATATTCGCGAACCACTGTAATTCCGTTTTTAATCTGGTGGTGCAGAATCGTAAGTGTATTTTCCAGACCTTGACGAAGATCGACTTCCTTCATCGCGGCCTGATCCATATACGAGTACTCTTTGATTGCCTGGACCAGGTCGGATATCCGCCTGGTGCTTATATCGATTTCGTCAATCAGCTTGGCAATAGTCAGAAGGGATGCGATGCGGATGAGGGCGTCCGACAGCACCTCATCACCTACCATTCCTGCAAGGCTTTCCAGCTTCGGGATTTCCACTCCAGTATCAGCGATGACCGGCGCGATTTTCCATGCATCCGGTATATGACGCTCTTCAAGCCAGGTGATAATCCCCTCTTCTCGGTCACTCTGGGCCAGCGGATCAGTGAAGATATTGGACGTATCCTTGGCCTCGCGTTCAAAGCGCGTAATGATCTCTCGCTGCTCAGTCGAAAGTGCGTGGCGGGCCAGCCGGATACTTGCCTCGCGCACCGTCTCAAGTGTTTCGCGAAGGCTTGAAGTTGCTCGTTGAGCGGCGGCGGCTGGGTTGTTCAGCTCATGCGCCAAACCCGCGGAGAGCTTGCCAAGCGCCACCAGTTTATCGCGCTGCGTCTCGATCCGCGTGGTCTCGCGGATGCGGTCGGCCATGATGGAAACCAGCCGCTGGCCGAGCAGCGGCATGCGCTGGAGCATCTCGGGAAAGAGGCTTCTGTGCAGGTAAGCGATATGAGTGGGAAGCACTGCACGGCTAGTGCCGCTGTTGTGGGTCAGCCGCGAATACGGAAGCAGACCGGTCACCTGCCCCGCGAACCCTCTGAAAATCATCTCATCGGCGCCATTTCCCCGTTGTATGCGAATTTCTCCTTCGAGGATGACGATGAGATTGTCCAGAGGTTCACCCTGTCGGCCTATAATTTCTCCCGGCTGAAAGTACTTCTCCTGAAGATGTTCCGCGAGCCAGTCAAGATGCTCCTGGGGCAAATCCGCGAAGACCTCAATTATGCGCAGGTCGTCGATTGAAAGTCTGGCTCCCGCGCTCGTTAGATTCTCCGGCAAGTTACACCTCGCTAAGATACTGATGCGTGAATTGCACTGCAATCGAGCCTTCGCCTACGCCCGATGCAACTCTCTTCACCGAACCGTGGCGAACGTCGCCAGCCGCAAAGACGCCCGGAACACTGGATTCCACCCAATATGGATTGCGCTCCAACTGCCATCCCTTTGGCATCTTTCCGTCGCGCATCAGGTCCGCTCCGGTAAGAATGAACCCGCGCTCGTCCCGCTCGACGACCCCGGAAAGCCAGTCCGTGTTAGGCTCCGCGCCAATGAAGATCGACAGTAGATTTGTGGATGCTTTCGTCGTATCACCGGTCTCCGTGCAACGGATGGAAACGGCCTCGAGGTGAGTATCTCCATGAACTTCCACCACCTGGCAATGGGTTTCCACCTTGATGTTTGGAGTCTTCTTGATCTGGTCGATCAGGTACTGCGACATGGTCGCGGAGAGGGACGGACCGCGCACCAGCATCACAACTTGCCGAGCATATTTTGAGAAGAACATTGCCGCCTGTCCGGCCGAGTTCGCGCCGCCAACAATATAAACATCCTCACCTTGACACTCTTTCGCCTCAGTCATAGCCGAGCCATAATAGACGCCGCACCCTTGCAGCCGGTCGGCGCCAGGCACGTTCAGCTTCCGATAGGCGACGCCCGTGGCGATCAGCAGCGCCTTGCAGCCAATATCGGACCCTGCCGACAACTTGATGATCTTTGAAGCGCCTTCGACGCTGAGACCGGTCACCTGCTGAGGACTCAAAATCTCCACTCCGAAGCGCCGTGCTTGAGCCACAGCGCGGCGTGCCAGGTCGCCACCACTTAATCCAGAAGGAAACCCAAGATAGTTCTCGATGCGAGAACTCATCCCCGCCTGACCGCCCGGCGCTTCCATCTCGATTAGCACTGTGCTGAGACCTTCCGACGCGCCATATACAGCCGCCGCCAGCCCCGCGGGTCCGCCTCCGGCAATCACCAGATCGTAAAACGCCACTTCCGGTCGAATGCGCAGTCCAAGCCGTTCAGCCAGTTCACCCACACTCGGGTCTGACAACGACGTGCCATCCGGAAAGAGCACTTTGGGTAGGCTGGCGGCATCGGCTCCCGTCACTTCCACCAGGCGGCGCACCTCGGCAACTTGCCCGGCCGTTTCCACGTCGATCCACTGGTAAGGCGTTTGGTTACGCGTAAGAAAGTCTCGAATCGTATAAGTGTGCGGTGACCAGCGCGTCCCGAGAACGCGAACGCCTTCAAAACGAGGACGATAAGACCCCATCCAATCATCCAAAAGATCATCCAGCACCGGATAAAGGTGATCCTCCGGAGGATCCCAGGGCTTCAGCAGGTAGTGATGGATGCTGGCGTCGTTAATCGCGTGAATTGCCGCATCGGTGTCGGCGTAGGCGGTCAAGAGCACGCGTTTGGCGTCAGGGAAGATATCCATCGCGTGGCCAAGGAATTCAATACCGGTCATGTGGGGCATACGCTGATCGACCAGAAGCAGCGCCACTGAATCATTTCTCCGCTTGAGTCCGCGCAGTGCTTCCAATGCCGTAGCGCCGGAGCCCGCGCGCAAGACGCGGTATCGATCAGCGTAGCGGCGCCGTAGGTCGCGCTCGACAGCGCGCAATACTTCCGGGTCGTCATCAACGGTCAGAAGTACGGGTTTTGCCATTTATTTTCCCTTACGCTGGGTTACAAAGGCGGCGTACGAGGACCGAACTTTACTCCTCTTGCTTTGACAAATCGTTGGATGAACCTGAGGCTTGATAGGTTTCAGTCAATTTGTTCAGACCAATCCTGGCTCGCTTGGCCGGTTGCGACTTTGCATTGCCATTTCGGCTGGGGTAAAGTGATTGGACAGAGCTCAAGAAGGCTGTGGTTTGTCCCAGGCGATGGAGGAACGATGCGATCTCTTACTTTTGTTGCAGGAGTTGTTTTTCTGTTTGCGGTACTGCTCGATGCCTTCCAGACAATCATTCTGCCACGCCGTGCCACAGGCCGCTTTCGGCTTACCCGGATCTTCTATGTGCTTACATGGAGACCATGGGTGTTCTTTGGCAAACGGCTTAGCAATCCGCGCAGACGCGAGTCTTTCTTCAGTTACTACGGGCCTATGTCACTGATCTTTCTTCTGGCGGTGTGGGCGAGTTCGATGGTTGTCGGCTTCGCACTGATTTTTTACGCTTTGAACAGCCCATTCAATGACGCTACGCAAGGGCCCAGTTTTCGATCCGACCTCTACGTAAGCGGGACGACAATCTTTACGCTTGGGCTTGGAGACGTGACGCCGCGCAGCGCCTGGGCACGAGAACTCGTAATTTTTGAAGCTGGAACCGGCCTGGGTTTTCTGGCTGTCGTGATGGGATATTTTCCGGTTCTCTACAGCGCGTTTTCACGTCGCGAGGTGAGCATTTCGCTTCTCGATGCGCGAGCGGGCTCTCCGCCGACCGCTGCCGAACTGATGCGCCGCCATTCCTATGAAGGCGGTGAGACAGCCCTCTCGTTGCTGATGGTTGAATGGGAGCGCTGGTCCGCGGAACTCCTTGAAAGCCATATCTCGTATCCATTGCTCTGTTACTTCCGCTCGCAGCATAACAACCAGAGCTGGCTCAGCGCTTTGACCGCCGTGCTGGATACTTCGGCACTGCTGATTGCCGATGTGCGGGGAAACGAGGCGCGTCAGGCTCAGTTGACCTTTGCCATGGCTCGCCATGCAATGGTAGACTTGGCGCAGATTTTTTCGTTGGCCCCAGTAAAAGATGCCCCAGACCGGCTCTCAATTGAGCGTTACCAACAGCTTTACGATCTGCTATGCAAGAGTGGTGTAAGCGTCTGCCGCGACGGTCACTCATACGAAAGACTACGCGATATGCGTGCGCTTTATGAAGGCTATGCCGAAGCTCTGGCCGGTTATCTTCGCATGCCGCTGCCGCCATGGATCGCGGACCGTCCGCACAAAGATAATTGGCAGACCGTGGCCAAACTGCGCGCCCAGACCGAAACAGCCAACACGCAATCCAATGCGCATTCCAATTATGGAGCGCCGCCCGAAGCCGGGTCGCAGATCATTGCCACTCTGCGCGACGATCATCACGATTTTTGAAAGAAGAAGTCTTTCGTCTGGGCTAGCCGGGGCCGATCCGTATTTCCACGTTGTAACCAAGCCAGTGGTTTTGTTCCGGCCAGTGCAGAGTCAAGGTCAAACTGCCAGTTTGGTCCGGCTCTGTGGCGACGTCAACGCTAAATCCCGAGCTGCCTAAACTTCGGCTGCCATCAGTATGTGTGGTCTGCCATCCATCGCCAGACCAAATCACCTCAAAAGGATTCTCGTTCAAAATGCGCAGCGTGTCGCCGAACGCAATTCTCTGAATGGGCCTGCGCAGCGTGTATATCTCCAGGTTCCGGCGGACCCGGCTTCGCACTTCCGGTTCACAATACCTCATATATACAGGGTCAATGCGGTCAAAAACTTTACCGTCCATAGCCGAGCGAAGAAGCTTCAAGTATTCGGCGTGCGCCCATACAAGCGGAACCGCTGAACCCGCGGGCCCACCCAATCGCATGCTGGCATTCGGCAGATCGGGCTCGTCCCATACCTGCTCCGGCAGCATCTGTCCACAAGTAGCAAAGCTCTCGTATGTATGAATGAGAGCGGCAATATCCTTGCCCGCCGCCAACTCATAGTGCGCGCGCTCGCCTGTCAGCAGCGGCCAGGCACGACCCTGGCCCCATCCCTGAAAAGCTCCGCCATCTGGCCGTTGTCCGTAGCCATCCCAGTTATAGCGCAACCATCCAGGCCCTTGCGGCAACTCGCGCTTGAGCACCGCATCGACAACGTGCAACGAATCCACAATCAGCGGATCGTCTGCCCGCCTCACACCGTAGCGCACCAGTTCCAGAAAACCGGCGTCGATAACCTCTCGCGCCTCGAATTCCGTGCGTGTGCCAGGCGGCCGGTTGTTCAATAAGATCGTCTCCGTGCTCGCGCTCTCGCGGGCGTAAGCCTCACCCTTCTCGGGCGGGCGAATGCGCACATAATGCCGGCGGATCTGAGGAAGCAATACCCCTTCGTTGGTAACGGTCCAGTCTTCAATGTGATGCTCGATCCAGTCGGCAAACTCCTCAAGAAAGGTCGCCAATTCCGCCGAATCGCGAGCACGAACCATCTCCGCAGCGCAGAGCAATCCAGCAATGGCTGCAGCAAGAGTGGAGGGCGAATAGCCCGTGTTCTCCTCCCACCGTTCCTGATGCGTGATAGGAGCATGGCGCACCAGGAATCCAGCAGCCGATTCCACAAACGGAAAGATATCCATCTCGCCCAGTCCATCCAACTTCCATAATCGCCAGGCAAGAATCAGCGGAAATGCCACTTCATCCAATTGCACTCCAGACCAATATGGCCTGCCATCCACCCAGAAATTCTGTGCAAAACCACCGTCAGGTTTCTGCGTGCAGGCCAGGTAGACCAGTGCCCTTCGCGCGGTTTCCACTCGCCCGCATGCCAACAAAGCCGTAGCCGTCTGCACCATGTCGCGCGTCCAAACCAGGTGATAGCCGCCCAAATCGTCGTCGCCCATCACCTGTCCCCATGGAATCGAAGCCGAGGCGACAAACGCTCCTGAGAACGTTTTATCTTCATGAGCTAGCAGGACGTTGTGGCTGGTCCGCATCAGCTTACCGCCATCGCAGGCCTTGGCCGCCAACCACTCCGGGTTTGCGGCGCGTTGCCACTGAGCGATGAATCTGGTGCGATGCTCTTCAAATGGTGTGGCCAGCGCGCTCACTGTTTTTTGCAGGGCAGTGTGATGCCCCTCGCCGATGCCAATGGCAAGCACGAATTCCAGCCCATCGACTGCGAGTTTCTCACTCAAATCCAACTCTCCCAACAATGCGATGTTTCCGTTGGTGGCCGAACCAAACTCCCAGTCCATGCGGAAGTTATCCGTCAAGTCGCGCCAGCCGTCGCTTGCACCCACAAAACCACAGCTCAAACGCGAAAAGCCACAATTGGCCGCCATGGCCATAGACCACTCGTTCTTCCATGCCAGCAGCATTCTATGTCCGGCAATCTCCAGTGCGCGCGCCGTGTTGCCTGCTCCGCCGTCATCCAGGTGCGGTGCCAGTAGCGCATAAACTTTCAGCCGCGGCAAGAGACTATCGTGTCCTTCAATGCGCACCCGCATCAGCACAACCGAATGATGCGGATCGCAAATAATCTCTTTGTTGAGTGTGTAACGGCCCTCGGGATCGCGATTTACATAGCGGACGCCAAGAGTTTCTGGATGGATGTACTCAAAGCTCGATTGCAAATCGCGTTTCTCTTCGTGGAGAAACGTTTCCCCGTCCGTTACCAGGAACTCCATATCCCGCACCTGGGCTCGATCGATTGTGGGGTGATAAATCTCATTCAGAATCCCATGCGAAGCAGTGAACCATATCCGGCTCGACGCGGAATAGGCTGTGCCCACTGCGTCTTTTACGCTTGAAGTCCAGCGTGGCTCCATGCCCGGCGAGCCGAAGGCCTCTCCCTGCTGGAAAAGCCAACGGTATTGGGGCCAATCGAAATTGGGCTGCTCTTTCATTTTTTTGAAGCAGATAATTAGATCGGGGAATGTAGGCGCTTTCGCCCGCAGTTACTTCGATGCTCCCGAGAGTAAAAAGTTTCGTTTGACGGGCGCTATAGCGCAACTAGAGTCGATGCATCCCGAATGCACAGCGTTCAGGTCGATGCGACTATCAGGGAGCAGCGACCCCGCACAAAGATTCAACATGACACAATTACTCTGGTTCCGCTTTAAGAATGTTCGATCATGAAGTTAGGTAATGTTCGTGTCCAGCTCTATGTTTGCAAGGCTCTAAAGATATTACTTGACAGCTTTGGCGGAGAGACTGGGATTCGAACCCAGGTTAGAGTTTCCCCTAAACACGCTTTCCAAGCGTGCGCCTTCAGCCACTCGGCCATCTCTCCTTGGGAGTTCCCGCCTTATTGAATTTAACACAGTTGCCAGGACTAATTGCGTCACATCGAGAACGCGTACAACGGTAAGCGCAAGCCGCGCATCGCGCGTCGACGTGATCGGCAGCCTCACTCAAACTCGACAACAACCTGCCCCATCCTCACTGAGTCACCGGCGGCTACCCGCACGCTCTTGACTGTCCCCGCGCCATGTGCCGCGACATTCGTCTCCATCTTCATTGCTTCC
>JBEKDN010000190.1:0-7550 GCA_050014335.1 Occallatibacter sp.
CAGTGAAGTTTCAGCAGCGGCGACGCAGCAGGCCACGGCGCCTGGGCTGGCGGCGCCTGCTCCTGTCTCGACTTCCGCAGCCTCGCCCACTTCACAAAGCGCCGCGGCGGCGCAGCCAGCGCTGACTGTCGAGCAGCAGCGAGTGCGCGTACTGATTCAGCAGGTTGAGGCGGCCTACGCTCAAGGCGATGCCGACTATCGCAAGGGGAGGTTGCCGGAGGCAAAGGAAGCCTTCGATCGCGCGGTGGATTTGATGCTGACCAGTGGCATCGACATCCGAAGCGATGCCGCGATGCAGGAAGAATTCGACCGCATTGTGGATGGTGTGAACGCTCTGGAGATGGAGGCGTTGAAGCAGGGCAATGGTTTTGTTCCCAAGGAAGAAGAAACACCTTCCGATGTGGCGGAGGACGTAACCTTTGAGGTCGATCCTAATCTTGTGGCCAAAGCCAAGGCCGAACTGGCCACGACCAACTCCGATCTGCCGCTGGTGGTAAATGACTATGTGGCTGTTTATATCAACTTTTTTGCCAACACAAAAAAAGGCCACAACACGCTGGAGCATTCGTTTGAGCGCGCGGGCCGTTACAAGGCGATGATCCAGCGCGTGATGGCCGAAGAAGGCGTGCCGCAGGATTTGATTTATCTTGCCGTGGCCGAGTCGGGTTTTCAGCCGCGGGCCCTCAATGCCCGCTCCCACGCAGGCGGCATGTGGCAGTTTATGCCGCACGGAAATTATGGACTGGCCCGGAATGCTTTTGTGGATGAGCGCTTCGATCCGGAAAAATCCACGCGCGCTTACGCACGCTACATGAAGTTTATTTATGACCAGTTGGGAGACTGGTATTTGTCGATGGCCGGATACGATTGGGGCGCGGGCAACGTGCAGCGCGCCGTTCAGAAGACTGGCTACGCGGATTTTTGGGAATTGTACAAGCGCAATGAGCTGCCCAGAGAGACCGCCAATTACGTGCCGGAAATTCTAGCCGCGATCATTATTGCAAATCATCCGTCGCAATACGGCTTTGACGATGTGACACTTGATCCGCCGGTGCTTACCGATACAGTGACCATCAATTACGCGGTGGATTTGCGCTTGGTTGCGGACGTGGTGAATGCGCCTGTGGATGAGTTGATGGCCTTGAATCCCAGCCTGTTGCGGCTTGTGACGCCGCCCGACGCGCCCTTCGACCTTCATCTTCCGGGCGGCATGGCGGCGGTCTACGAACAGCGCATCGCCGCGATTCCAGAGGGCAAGCGCAATGCATGGCGCTACCATCGCGTGCAACCCGAGGACACGCTGGAATCGGTGGCGCGCGAGTATCGCGTGACCGAGAGCGCGCTGGCTGCCGCGAATCAGATCGGTGCGAGCGATAGCGTCAGCGGCCTCGAAGCGCTGGTAATTCCCGCGGCGCCGGCGGCAGCGCCCGCGGCGCGCACACTGCTCTATACGGTGCGCAAAGGCGAAACGCTGGTGACCATCTCCGATCGCTTTGGCGTTTCGCTCAATCAATTGCGCCGCTGGAATAAAATCACCGGCATCAAGGTGCAGCCCGGCCAACGGCTGCATGTAGCCGATCCATCGACCATGCAGCACGCGAGTTCGCGCAGGCATCGCCATGGCGGTCCGCGGGACGATGCGAGTGCGAGCGAAGCCGCGCCAACAAAGGACGAAACAACTACGAGCTCAAAACAGAAGAGCGGAGAATCGACGAGAAAAAGAACTCCCGCGCACAACTCCAACGCCGCGCATGATGCCAAGAAAAGCAATGCAGGAAGCTCGGGAAAGCCTTCCACGCGCAAGCGCGCGGCGAAGTCAAAAGCTCATTCAACGAAATAAATTTGCAGAGAAACCTTAATAACACTTGTCATCGGCAGGTCTTTAAGTACATGCTATTGCTAATGACTTATGCGCGCGGAGTTTGCTCCTCCGCCGCATGAGGAGAAAACGAAAGCAAGTGCAGCGGCAAACCGCTGGAGGCAATCGGATGGATGAAGTGTTCAGGATGTATGCAATGAGCGACGGCGACACAACGCCGGCAGAGCTTGATTCCGATCACGACGGCTTTGAAGAGGACGACGAGGTTGAAACCTCCAGCGTGCTCACCTCCTCGGACGATGATGAGGGAGTAGTTGAAGAGGCGGTGATCGTGATTGTGGAAGAACCCGTTTCGCAGCCGGCCAGAAAGAAGGCCGCGAAGAAGGCATTACCCGCCAGGAAACCGGCAAAAAAGGCTGCGGTGAAGAAGGCAGCCGCCAAGAAAGTTTCCGCCAAGAAGGCAACAAAGAAAACCGCGACGAAGAAGTCAGCCGCGAAAAAGATTGTGGCCAAAAAGGCCGCGAAGAAGTCCGCCGCAAAGAAAAGCAAAACTGGCGCGAAGGGCGGAAAGGTCCAGGCGAAGAAAGCCGGGGCCGGTAAGAGCGTCAGCAAAATCACCAGACGAGGTAAAAAGTTGGCCGTTAAGAAAGCAGCAAAGAAGGCGCCCGCCAAGAAGGCAGCAGTGAAGAAAGCAGTTGCCAAGAAGGCTCCGGCGAAGAAGGCAGTTGCCAAGAAGGCAGTTGCGAAGAAAGCACCCGCGAAGAAGGCAGTCGCAAAGAAGGCCCCTGCGAAAAAGGCAACCAAGTAGCAGCGGAAACCTGAAATACAAGGCAAGCAAAAAGGCCCGGCTCACGCCGGGCCTTTTTGCGCCTGGAGATAAGCGGCGCCTGCTTAGCTCACGGGGACGGGGGCAGTAAGCTGCGTCAGATGCCACTGTTGATGGCGCAGGTAATCTTCGACGACATAGCGCAGTGTAACGGGCGCATCGTCGCCGATGACGCAGATGGATTCGAGGCGCGTCTCGGGAATTCGATCCACCGCTGCGATGAGAATCTCGTGCTCCACTTCCCACCAATTGAGCAGCGTGGTCCAAGGAAGATCGCCATAACCGTGCGCGGCGACCCAGGCATCTTGCGCGTAGCTGGGACCAACATAGCTGCCTTCAATCGAGCCACGGACAAAGCGCTGACGGTTGTTGGCCGCCGAATCCAGCAGATGCCCAACGATCTGTTTGCGCGTCCAGCCGCCGTCCCGCCAAGGTGTGTCGGCAAGCTCAGGCGGCAGAGCAAGCAGAGCCCCATGAATCGCATTCAATTCGGCGCGGAAGCTTTGGGAAAGCTGGGTTGGCATGGTTCTCTCCTCATGCGGTGAGCGGTTTGCTTCAACCTGCAATTGCTCGTGGGCAATTTGCGTTGTGGAGGCCGTTCTTATTGCGGGGGCTTGACCGCGATGTTCGGAAGGACCGATGGCTTGTTTAACGCATTGGGCGGCTTGACGGCAATATCCGACGTGACAGGCGACATGACGGCGTCAGCCAACATGTTGGGCGGTTTCATAGCTATCTCCGGCGTATTTGGCGGCTTCACAGATTGGGTCATCTTCGCTCCTTATGCTGCGGGTTAGAGAGGGACACGCACGAACCTCAGAGACCAGAAGGATTGGGGGAATGTTGTGCGGCATTGATGGCAGCCAGCACTTCTGTCGAGTGCACCGAAGGGTCAACCTTGGTCCAAACCTGCACGATCTTGCCTTGCGGATCGATGAGGAATGTGTTTCGATTTGCGATAGTGACAGGGCCAAAGTTGCCGAGCGAACCGTAAGCCTCGACGACCTTGTGCCCGGGGTCGGCAAGCAGGCGGAAGGTCAGTCCTTCCTTGGTGCAGAACTCTTTGTGACTGTCGGGCGTGTCTACGCTCACCCCCAGGATCACAGCGTTCACTGCGTCGAATTTGGCCTGATCGCGCTGAAAGTTGTGAGCCTCAATGGTGCATCCCTTGGTCATGTCCTTGGGATAGAAGTAGAGCACGACCCACTTGCCGCGAAAGCTCTCCAGAGCGATCTGGGAGCCGTCCTGCGAGGGCAAGGTGAATGTGGGAGCAAGCTGCCCGACAACCGGCATGGCTTGATTGGATGCGTGAACAGTGGCGAATGAGACCGCGATCACAACGATTGCGGCGAGGAAAAAGAAAATCCGCTTTTTCACGGTTGACCTCCAAAGACCGGGGAACGGGGAAAGGGAGCGGAAAACTTGGGAAGCTCCCTGCAATCAGTATCTGCGCAGAGTGGCCACGATGGCAATACCCTCTGTATTGGCCCGCTCAATCATCCCAGCACGATCAAATAGCAGCGTGCGACCGGCCTCGACCGAAAGGCAACTGGCGCCGGCGCGGGTCATGGCGTCGATCGTGGCTATGCCGATGACTGGAACGTCGAAGCGCATATCCTGATTCGGCTTGGCGACCTTGACAACGGTGAGGCGGCGTTCCAGTGTGGACGCCGAGTCAGTCGCATCGTCTTCGAGTGAGCGCATCAGCAGCCCAGCGCGCTCAATGGCGGCGTCAGTGCCTTCCATGGCCTCAACGGCGACGCAGGCCTGCGCGGCGACTATGACGGTCTGGCCAATGTCGAAGCCTGCCACGGCGCTGGCGACGCTGAGGCCGTAGTCGATGTTCTTGCGTTCCTCTTCATTCGGCGCGCGCTCGGTGAGGACGCCTTCAGCGGCGAGCAGCGGTTCAAGGAAGGCCGTCGAGCTGATCAGCTCGATGCCTTCGTCGCCCAGCACCTTGGCCACCGCGCCCAGCAGCATGTCTGTATTGCGGGTGCGCAGATTCAAAAGCAGCTTGGCCAGCCGCCAGTCGGGGCGAATACTGCTGAAGATTTGTTTGTGCTTGACCTGACCGGCCATCACGGCGCGCGTAACGCCTTCTTTGTGGAAGGTTTCGATCAGGCGCGAGAGCTCGCCCAGCGAGAGCCAGTGGACGGTGATGTGGTCGTCCTCGGCGGCGCGGCGGTCGATCTCGGCGTCGGTCTCTTCGCGGATGGCAGCGACGACGACGGCAAGCCCCTGCGCCCGCGCCGCATCAAGCAGCAGAAACGGAAAGCGACCGTTGCCGGCGATGAGGCCGAGGGTCATTGCGGGTACCCAATTTGAATGAAAGCTACCATTGCCAAGTCAATCCGCTTCGCCTTCATCGGACTCCGTTTTCAAGCGCAACTGGAACACAAGCCAAACCAACCCCACCAGGAATGCGAAACCGCCAATGGATATGCCCAAATCGTCGTGACCGCGCTCGACCAGGAAGTGAACAAATACAGCCCCCGCGGTGCAGAAGTATGTCGCGGCCAGTTTCGCATTGTGCGCTCTTAGCCATTTCGACCAAATGACCCAGAGCAGTGTCAAAAAAAGTCCAACTCCAAGTATCGTTTCAAAAACGGATTTTGAATTTCTCTCGATCACGAAGAGGTAAACTGCGTCGCCGGCTGTGAGCAGCAATTTACCAAGCAACGTCCGATCAAGCATCTTGCCCTTCCTTCCGCGCCCGAAATAACATCAAGCAAACTTCGGCTCTACTTGATCACCCCGCGCTCGCTGCGTGAGAGAAAGGCTGCCAGTAGAGCCGCGTCTTCGCCTTCCAGCTCTTTGATCTTCTCCAGCGCCTGCGTGGTGTTCAGCTTGGCGGCCAGCAGGAGGCGGAAGGCTTTCTGCAGGATTTGCAAACGCTCGGGCGAGAAGCCGCGACGCTGGAGGCCGATTTTGTTGATGCCGAAGGCCTTGTTCTCACGCCGCGAGGAGGTCAACGAAAAAGGGAGGACGTCCTGAGTCACAATTGTTCCGCCGCCGATGAAGGCGTATTGGCCGACGACGCAGTGCTGATGGACCGGGCAGAATGCGCCGACGGTCGCGAAGTCCTCGATGATGACGTGACCGGCCAGGGTGGCGCAGTTGGCCAGGATGCAGTGGCTGCCGACCTGGCTGTCATGGCCGATATGGACGCCGGCCATCAATAAACAGTGGCTGCCGAGGCGCGTCACGCCGCCGCCGCCTACTGTGCCGCGGCTGATGGTGACGTTCTCTCGGATGGTGTTGCCGTCGCCAATCTCAAGTGCGGTGGGCTCGCCCTTATACTTCAAATCCTGCGGTGCGACGCCGACGGCGCTGAAGGAATAAAAAGTATTGCGCGCGCCGATGCGGGTACGCCCGTCGAGCACGACATGGGAGATTAGGTTGCAATCCTCGCCCAGAATCACGTCGGGGCCGATGGTGCAGTACGGCCCCACGGTGCAGGAAGCAGGAACGACGGCGCCAGGTGCGATCACTGCGTTCGCCGCGATGACTGCTCTGGGATGAATGCTCACTGGGCAGCCTCTGATGCAGGCTCAGGCGCGGGCTCCGGCGTCGCCTCAGCGGCGGCGGGAACGGCGTCTCGCACACGCGGGACGATTGAACAAGTAAGCGTGGCCTGACAGGCTACCTTGCCATCGACCAATGCCTGAGCTTCCATGCGGCCAAGGCGGCTCTTGAAGGCCAGCACATTGACCTCGATGCGAAGTTGATCGCCGGGTGTGACAGGGCGGCGAAACTTGGCCTTCTCGATGCCGGTGAAGACGGCGAGTTTCGTCTCGCGGTCGGGAATCTCATGGAGCATGATGATGGCGCCGGCCTGGGCCATCGCCTCAACGATCAGCACGCCGGGCATGAGCGGATAGCCGGGAAAATGTCCCTGAAAGAAAGGCTCGTTCATGGTGACATTCTTGATGGCCACGAGGCGCTTGCCGCGCTCGAACTCGACGACTCGGTCAATTAATAGAAAAGGGTAACGGTGGGGAAGCAGGCCCAGGATCTCCTGGATGTCGAAGGTCATTCATTGGCTCCAGAGAGCGTGGGAGACGCTTTGCTCTCGTCAAGGATTATAAATCGGCGGTTAGAGCGATGACCACGAACACTCGGAAAGTAATGCACCCATCGAGCGCAATTTTTTAAAACTTGTAAAATCAATAGGGTGAAATGTCTGGTAGCGCTACCGGGAATCGTCTCTCGCCACACCCGGATTTCCCAATATTGATGGAAAAACTTCTCCCAGTCAATAGGTTAGGGCTCAATCGCGCTTTTTCAAAAAGCCAGTATCAATGGGAAATTTTCAAGTGGTTTTTCGTCGGATGTAGTGCAAAGTAGTACAACCTCTTTGCCATCGCCGAACCGGAGTAGCGCCGGAGTTGCCACAACCGGACATCCGTAGAGTTGTTCTCGATTTTTGGTGCTGTGGATTACTTTCGCTTTTACTTCGCCTATACTCAGGGAATGTCTTTCGGATTCCCAACCGCCGAGCGGAGACTGTTCGTGGTCACATGCAAGCGGTGCCGCCGCGATGTGCCTTCAGGCCGGGATGAATTTCCGTTTCAATCCATCACCGTCGAGTGCCCCTTGTGTGGCGAACTGCGTCGGTACTTGCCCTCTGAACTCTTCCTCGGACGGCCTGACCAACTTGTCACCCGCCAGCAGCGGGCCGGAGGCCGATGATGTTCGACCCCGAAGCTGGTGTGCCCCGAATCAATCGCGGGATGGTCTACCTCGGAGCGTGCCTCATCGCCGGTATCCGTGCCCATATCGTTTGAAATCCAATACTCGGATTTCCGGGCACACGAATGAACAAACTACGGCGAATTCGCCGCAGTGTAGTTCAAAAGTAGTTCAACTGGCGAGGGATAATCTGGAAGTGCCAACAAATAAACA
>JBEKDN010000191.1:0-11378 GCA_050014335.1 Occallatibacter sp.
GCCAGACTTTTCCCATCACCGGCACCGGCGGCGGCACCATCACCGGGATTACCACCACCAGCCCGCTGATCGGCGGCGGGACCTCCGGCTCGGTGGCGCTGGGGTTGAATACGGGGGCGCTGTTCTCAGCACTTTCGCCATCGCTGATCACCGGCATTACCACCTCCAGCCCATTGACTGGAGGAGGAACGAACGGCTCCGTCGCGTTGGGGGTTGATCCGAATGCTCTGACCAGCGCCATTGAGCCGATACTTATGCCAACTTTAAGCACAACCTATGCGCAATTGGGAGCCGCCAACACCTTCACCACCGGCCAGATCATTGAAGGCCCATCCGCGATCACCGGAACCAATGAATCAGGAAGCATGCTCAACGTCACCAACAGCGGCGACAGCTTTTCCAGCGCCATCAGCGCTTCCAACAGCGGGCAATATGGAATCGGCCTCTCGGTCTCCGCCGGTGCCGACGGCGATGGAATCGAGGCGTTTGGAACGCAGACGGCCGGCTCCATCGGCATTCTAGGCGCCCTTGCCAACTCCAACGGCTTTAGCAACTCCTACTTCCTGCTTGAGTCCGACGACGGCCTGGATGCGGGCATCTGGGCAGACGGCGCCGACGGGCAGGAGGCTGCTCTCATCGCCACTTCCGACGATCTCAACGCGGGAATTTTTTACAACGATAGCGCGGCCTCGTCAACGATCCTGGTGCTGAACAACTATTCCGGCGGACCGCTCGGCAACGCCCAGCCGGGCATCGGCACGGTTCTGCGCGCGGGTGGGCTGGGCGGCACTTGCGGCATTAACCAGTCGGGAAACATCGCCTGCACCGGCCAGGTGAAGGCTCTGGTCACCACGCCTGACGGCCTCCGGCAGGTGGAGACGTACGCCGTGCAGTCGGCCGAAAACTGGGTTGAGGACTATGGCTCCGGCCAGCTATACCACGGCAGCGCCACCATCGCTCTGGACCCGGCCTTTGTGGAGACCGTCAACACCGGCGTCGACTTCCACGTCTTTCTCACTCCCGGCAACGACTGCCAGGGCCTCTACGTCAGCCACAAAACCGCATCCAGCTTCGAGGTGCATGAGCTGGGCGGCGGCCACTCCACCATTCCCTTCGACTTCAAGATTGTAGCCAAGCGCCGCGGCCTTGAAGCGCAGCGCCTGGTGGATGTGACGGCCCGCATGAAGCTTGAAGCCGATGCGGCCACACGCAAGGCGCTTGATCGTCCTCTGCCAAGAAGAGCAGGTCCAACATTGCCCCGTACCACCGCTGCGGCAAGACTCAAACCCGTCGTCAATTCCAATTGATTTGCTGGAGAAAGTGCGGCTATCCCATCCTTTTCGAGCTTTTGCGTAAGGGATGGGAGGCCGTTCAGCGCGGAAGTTGACGCGGTTACACGGCGGAGCGCAGCGTTGCTTCGGCCCACACCACGGCCTCGCGATAGTATCTTAGAATCTCGGCGGCGTTCAATGCATACTTCCGCGCCATCGCGTCGCAGGCCGTCCAGTCTCCTTGCTCGTGCGCTCCCAGCCAATGCAACAGCTTGCCTTCCGGCACTTCCGCGCCCAGCAAAGCCTCCTGAATCTCATCGCGCAACGGAAGGCTGGCGGCCAGTTCTTCCATCGGCAAAGACATCATCGCCGGCAGAAGGCTCAATATGCCTAATAGATATTGCTCGGTAGGGTCGAGGCCGCAGCCAAAGGCGGCCAGTTCGCAAAACCGCCCGCGCACATAGGCCATGCGCAATACCTCGGTAGGCTGCTCGTCGCCCAGTTCACTGGTAATCGCAATGGTCGCGATGCGCCGGAATACCTCCTCGCCCACAGCCGACATTGCCGCATTGATGGAGCGAATCTCCTGCCGCATCGCATCCGGCGAGGCGTTGACCAGCCGCAGAATTCGATAGGTCAGCGATGGATCGCGCCGCACCAACTGCCCCAGCTTGTACATGTCCAGCGACTCGCTCTGCAACAGCTCCAGAATCTCGATTTGAAAGATTCTGTTGGCGGGTATCTTGCGGTGCTCTTGCAACACCGGGCGGCAGAAATAATAGCCCTGAAAGAGGGTAAAACCCTCCTGGCATGCCAGCCGGTAATCCTCCCGCGTCTCCACCTTTTGAGCAATCATCGCCACCGGGCTGCCGACCAGCTTCTCGCGCAGGTATTGGCGTCCCACGCAGGCCAGTTCCGTAAAATCCACTTTGATGTAGTTGGCCAAAGTCACCAGCGGCTCCACGCCCGGCAGCCAGCGGAAATCGTCCAGGGCCAGGCGAAAGCCCGCCGATTTCAGTTGCGCGCAGGCGGCAATCAGGCTGGGCGTCGGCTCAATCTCCTCAGCCAGTTCCATCACCGTCATACTTGGCGGCAGAATGCTTGCATAGCCTTCCGTCAGCGCCTCGCTAGTGCAGTTGATAAAGGCTGGCAGCCCGCCCGTGAGTCGCTCCAGGCCAAAGATCACCGCATTGTCAATCATCGTCCGCGTCGCCATATCCCCATCGCCGCGGAAGTAGCTCACCGGCCCGGAGCGGAAGAGCAATTCGTAGCCGTGCACCCTGCCTCGCAGGTCCAGGATGGGCTGCCGCGCTACGTAGCGGAGCCCTCCGGCCGGCTCGGGCAGCGTGAAAGCCAGAGCCGCATTCGGGTAAGTCTGAGTCGCCATGCGTACCTTCTCATATCCCTCTATCGGATATAGAGGGCTGGACTTGAGGATTTTCTGTGTGCTTAGGGAGCGTCCAGTTTCTGCGAACTCTCAAGCGCCGACTCAGCCCAAAGAACTGCTTCGGCGTAGCAGGCGGCCAAAATCTCCTGATCGATGTGAACAGCCTCCACCGACGCATCGCAGGCCTCCCAATCGCCCCGCTCGTAACACTCCAGCCACTGCAGCAGAACGCGCTCAGGGTTGGCCTTGCCCAGCAGGGCGCCGCGAATCTCTCCGCGCAGCGGCAGCGTTGGCGCCAGCTCTTCCACGGGTATGCGCAGCATGGCGGGCAGCAGGCTCAATAATCCCAACAGGTATTGCTCGGTGGAATCCAGTCCGCAGAGCGCCGAAGCGAGCTCGCAGAAACGTCCGCGCACATAGCCCATGCGCAGAACCTCAACCGGTTGGCCGGAACTTAATTCACTGCAGATGGCCAGCGTCGCCATACGCCGGAAGGCGTCTTCGCCCACCGCCAGAAGCGCCGCCTGAATCGACCGCACCTCTTGCCGCATGGCGCACATCGGCGAGTTGACCAGGCGCAGCAGCCGGTACGTCAGCGAGGCGTCGTGTTTCAACGCCCGTGTCAGCTTGCGGATGTCGATCACGTCACTGTGCAGAAGGCTCAGAATCTCAATCTGCGAGACGCGGTTCTCAGGAATCTTGCGGTTCTGGATCAGTGCCGGACGGCAAAAATAATAGCCCTGAAAGAGCGTGAAGCCCTCCAGGCAGGCTTGCTTGTACTCCTCTTGCGTCTCGATCTTCTCGGCCACCAGAGCCACGGCAGCCCCGCGCAGACGCCACAGCAACGCCCGCCGCGCCTCGGCTCCACTCAGCAGAAAATCCACTTTGATGTAATCGGCCAGTTGCACCAGGGGATCGAACTTGGGCTTCCATGTGAAGTCGTCCAGCGCAATCCGGAAACCGTAGCCTTTCAGCGTGCGGCAGGCGTCGATCACATCCTGCGTGGGCTCGATGTCTTCCAGAATCTCCAGTACCGTCATGCCCGGCGGCAAAACATGGAGCAGATCTTCGGTCAACGCCTCGCGGGTGCAATTGACAAAGGCCGGAAGGCCAACCGTCAGCTTCTCCAACCCAAAGAGCACGGTATTGTCGAGCATGGTACGGGTGGCCATATCGCCGTTCCCGCGAAAGGCCGTCTCCGGCCCGGCACGGAAGAGGAGTTCGTACCCATGCACCCGTCCACGAAGATCCAGAATTGGCTGACGCGCTACAAAGCGAGACACGCCTTCCAAATCGTTCGCCGTGGATTGCGGGTTGGGAGCCGGTAGAACTTTCGCCGCCATTATTGCCATCTCAAATGGCTTCATCGGCGGCTGGCGGGATGCCATGAGATAACCAAAGGATTAAGGCTGAGAAATTTAAAAAATCTCAGCCGCGCCCCTTATCCCATGAACATTCCGCCGTTCACATCCAGCACATGTCCGGTAATATATGCGCCCGCATCCGAGGCCAGGAACTTCACCGCGTTCGCCACGTCCTGATCGGTTCCCCGCCGCGCCAGCGGAATGCCGGCCAGCATTGCCGCGCTTACCTTCTCGTCCAGCACAGCGGTCATCGGGGTCTCAATGTAGCCCGGCGCGACGGCATTTACGGTAATGCCTCGCGAAGCCACCTCGCGCGCCAGCGACTTGGTGAGCCCGATCAATCCCGCCTTGCTGGCCGAATAATTGACCTGCCCAGCCTGCCCGGCGCGGCCCACGACGCTGGCCATATTAATAATCCGGCCCCAGCGGTTCTTGATCATGGGGCGCAGCAGAGCCTGGGTCAGCAGAAATGGCCCGGTCAGATTGATGGCCAGCACCAGATCCCAATCCGAGCGCTTCATTCCCATCATCAGCGCATCGCGGGTAATGCCGGCGTTGTTGACCAGAATCTCCACCTTGCCAAAGCGCTCCAATATCGCCTTGGCGCCCGCCTCAATGGACTCCTGGCTGGATACATCCAGCCGGAAGGCCGCGGCCGTTCCGCCCGCCGCTTCGATCTCAGCCGCAACGACTTCCAGCTTCGCCTCATTGATATCCGCAATAGCTACCGTGGCCCCGGCTCGCGCCAACTCCAGTGCAATCGCCCGTCCAATACCCTGCGCGGCGCCCGTGACCAGCGCAATCCTTCCCTGCAAATCCGGCTTATCTTCCAACTCAACCTCCGTGCGCGATCCGCGCCCTTTCCGAAGCAGATTATAAATGGGCGGATCAGGCGCTGGCAGCCCGCAAGTCCGCACTTCCTTGTAAACAAATCCCCCGCACTGCCGATTCACTGAATAGGGGTATTGCGTTTGCCGTTTGCGTTGCCGAAGTGAAAGAACCTCCGCCATGTTTCTTGCCCGCCTCAACGTATCGTCGCGATTCATGATTCTCCTGGTCATCGGCTTCGCCTTCCAGGCGTGCATCTCCGTCGTTTCGCTTCGCACGCTGAAGGAGTCGCTGCTGCAGGCGCGGACAACTGAAGTGAAGCACCTGCTGGAGACGGCGTATTCGATTGTCGATTTTTACCATGGACAGGCCGAAAAAGGCTTGATGACCGACGCGGCCGCCCGCACCGACGCGATAGACGCCGTGCGCGCCATGCGTTATGACAACAATAATTATTTCTTCATCTGGACGATGGATGGCGTCGTCGTCTGCCATGGCGCGCATCCCGAGTGGGAGGGCAGAAATATGCTCAAGCCTCCTGATTCGCTCAAATTTCCCGTCGTTTCCTACATGGTGGAGCGATTGATAGAGACAGCCAAAAGCAAGAACAAAGAGGGCGCCACCACCTATCGCACGCCCAAATTCGGCCAGACCAAGCCTCTGGAAAAGATCGCCTACACCCGTCTTTTCGAGCCATGGGGATGGTCGATAGGAACCGGCGCTTACGTGGACGATATCGACGCCACCTTCCGCGTCAAAACCATCTCGCTTCTATGGATTTTTACCGGCCTGACCTTCCTCGCCAGCCTCATCACATTCGTTCTTGGGCGCGACCTCGCCGGCGCTTTGACCCGCCTTTCGCTCTGCATTGCCAGCATCGCCAATGGCGAACTGGAGGCCGAGGTTCCGGAGATCGAGCGGCGCGACGAGGTTGGGCTGATGGCCTGGGCCTTGCTGATCTTGCGTGACAACAGCCGCGAGGCGGCGGAGCTGCGGCTGGACCAGCTTACCGGCCTGCCCGCGCGTAAACTGCTGATGGACCGGCTGAATCAGGCCGCGGCCACCAGCGAACGTAGCGGCAACTATTGCGCGTTGATGATGGTCGACATCGACAAATTCAAAATGCTGAACGACACGCACGGTCATGACATCGGCGACATGCTCTTGCGGGATGTGGCCGACCGGCTGCGCGCCTGCGTGCGCGAGGGCGACACGGTGGCGCGGTTGAGCGGCGACCAATTTGTGCTTATCGTGGTCAACGGCGGCCTCAGAGAAGACGAGGCGGCCAACCACGTGGAAGCCATGGCGGCAAGAGTTCTGACTTCAATCGCCGAGCCTTTCCATCTAAGCTCCGTTACGCATCTCGCGTCGGCAAGCATCGGCATGACGCTCTTCAAGGGCGCCTCGACTGACGTCGATACTCTTTTGAAACAGGCCGATCTGGCCATCTACAAATCCAAGGAGAAGGGCGGCAATGCCAGCCATTTCTTCGATCCGTACATGGAGGCTACCGTGCGCGAGCGCGCGGCAATGGAAAGGGATCTGCGCGCCGCCATCGAAGAGAAGCAGTTTCAACTTTACTATCAGCCCCAAGTTGAGGCGGACGGCACTCTGCTAGGCGTTGAAGCCCTGGTGCGCTGGAATCATCCCTCGAGAAAAGTGGTGGCTCCAGACATGTTCATTCCTCTGGCGGAGGAGACAGGATTGATCGTAGCCCTGGGAAAGTGGGTGATGGAATCGGCCTGCGAACAGTTGGCGGCATGGGCGGTCAGCGCGGAGACGGCCGATCTGACGATTAGCGTGAATGTGAGCGCCCGCGAGTTTCAGCAGGCGGGCTTTGTGGATCACACCCTGGCGACGCTGGAGTGCACCGGCTTCAATCCTCGCCGCCTTGAGCTCGAGCTGACGGAAAGCCTGCTGGTGGAAAATGTGGATGAGATCATTGCCAAGATGAGCCTCTTGCGGGATGTGGGCATTCGCTTCTCGCTGGATGATTTCGGCACCGGCTACTCGTCGTTGTCTTACCTGAAACGCATGCCGCTCGACCAGATGAAGATCGATCGTTCCTTTGTGCGCGATGTGCTCACAGACTCGAACGCCGCCGCTATCGCCAGGACGATCGTGGCGCTGGCCAACACGCTGGGACTGAACGTCATCGCGGAGGGCGTTGAAACCGCCGAGCAGCGCGACTTCCTTGCCAGTTGCGGCTGCCGCGTTTACCAAGGCTACTACTTCAGCCGGCCGCTTCCTCTGCATGACCTGGAGAAGTTCATGCACCGCCCGGCTTTGCTCCCCGCTCTGACTCGGTCTTAGGCTCTCAAGAAGCCGCGGCGCGAGCTTGCAACTCAATCTTACCCAGCCTTACAGCCCGATTCATCGCGCAGAGAATCGCATCCAGTGAAGCCGTGACAATATTCGCATGAATTCCCGCGCCAAAGATCGGCTCCGAGACTCCAATTTGAATCTCGACAAAAGCCATCGCCGTGCCCGATGCGCCCTCGCTGATCGCTTGCTCCTGATAATCAGCCACGCGAATCGCCAAGCCGAAACTTGCATTCAGCGCGCTCACAAAAGCATCGATCGGCCCGTTGCCGTCCCCGTCGATCTTGTGTTCGGAAGTGCCGTCGATCAGCGTTGCCGAGATATGCACAGCGCCGCCGCTCGAACTCTCGGCATATTCCGTGCACTTGCGCGGCAGGCGCACGCTGTAATCGCGCTCCAGCAGATACGCCACGCCGCCTTTGCCAGATTGGCTGTTGACGCGGATGATCTCCTGGTAGCTGCGGCCAATATCATTGGGGTCCAAGGGTAGATACGGAACCTGCCAGAGCGGCTTGTTCGGCTGCACGGCAAAGCCTTTTTTGATTGCATCCTGATGCGAGCCGGAGAACGCCGTAAAGACCAGTTCGCCCGCATACGGATGCCGCGCATGAACCGGCAGTTGGTTGCAATACTCGGCGCACTCAATCACGGCTGGAATGTCTGAGAAATCCAGTTCCGGGTCTACTCCCTGGGTGTAAAGATTCAGCGCCAGCGTAATCAAATCCACATTGCCGGTGCGCTCGCCGTTGCCAAAGAGCGTGCCCTCCACGCGGTCTGCTCCAGCCATCACCGCCAGTTCCGCCGCAGCCACCGCCGTGCCACGGTCATTGTGCGGATGCACGCTCAGAACCACCGAATCCCGCCGCGCGAGCTTGCGGCCAATCCACTCGATCTGATCCGCATAAACATTCGGCGTCGCATTCTCCACCGTCGCCGGCAGATTCAGAATCGCCTTGTGCTGTGGCGTCGGCTGCCACACTTCCAGCACCGCTTCGCTGATCTCCAGCGCGTAATCCAGCTCGGTCCCGGTAAAGCTCTCCGGCGAATACTCGAAGACCCACTCGGTTCCCGGATGAGCCGCCGCCCGCTCATAGAGCATCCGCGCGCCATCCACGGCAATCTTCTTCACGCCCTCGCGATCCAGCTTGAAGACCACCTCGCGCTGCACCGTGGAGGTCGAGTTGTAGAGATGAAGAATCGCGCGAGGCACGCCGCGCAGCGCCTCAAATGTCCGGTCGATCAGATGCTCGCGCGCTTGCGTCAGCACCTGCACCGTCACATCCGCCGGAATGCGGCCGGTTTCGATCAGCTCACGGCAGAAATCGAAATCCGTCTGCGAGGCGGCGGGAAATCCAATCTCGATCTCCTTGAAACCCAGCCGCGCCAGCAGATCGAACATGCGCGCCTTCACAATCGTCTTGCCCGGCCAGGTGCGGTCATGCAGTTGAACCGTATCAGTCGAAGAGTATTTCTCTGTTGGATTTTTCAATGCTGTTCCCTTTTTTCGCTTTCTCGCGTGGATGGACCGCCGGCATCCCGGCCGGATGTAGCGCGGGCGCTTCCGCCCGCGCTCACTCCATGAACCATTACCAAATCATTCGATCTGATTGCTGGTTGGATGCTGTGCCCGAATGGAAGACGCACTTCAAAATGCTTGACCTCAGCACACTCACAATAATTCTAGTGGAAAAGGAACAGTGGCGAAATTTGTTATTGGCCGGCGTGCTATGAGCCGCAATTGAGCTATCATTTAGGCACAAATTCAATTTGCTGGAAAATTTCATGCAAGATAGCCACGGTCTAAAGGTTGAGGAAGGCTTGCGTTCTGGGGAGCAAGCAGAGGAAATGTCCGCGTCTGAGAAGTCCAGCTACCGGAGCGGGATTCTCATCATGCTAGTCTTGTGCCTGGGCATGGCCGTGGGCACTCTACTGCTTCTTGCTATTAAGGTTTTTCCTCATCATCCGGTCTGGAGCCGGCCCAATGCCCGGTTTCTTCTCCTCTTCGTCTTATTCAACGCCGCGGTGTTTCTAATCATTCCTGTTGCAGCTCTTTTGAGGATCTTTCGTCGCAAAAAAAACTCCGGGAGCTACTTCCCCATTGGCGAGGATCTCAAGAAGTATCGCGCTCGCCGCAAGAAGCCTCAACCCTTGTGGAGGAAGATTCTGACTGCAGCGTTTGAACTCTTCGCTGCATCCGGTTTCATCGTCGATGCGATGCATAAATCGCACCGGGGCGGATGGGAGTGGGTATTAGCGTCTTTTCTTGGTTTGTGCGCGACGATTACCGTCTTGGCGATCATCGGTTCGCTATTGGGACTTGGAAAGTTCGGGCGGCGGGAAGGCTTTGCTTGCCCCGAATGCGGCGCAGCGCCTCCGATTGGCAAAAAGTGGAAATGTAATCAGTGCGGGAAGGGCTTTGACACCTTCCTGTCTCGCGCCGTGTGCCCGCATTGCGGAACCCAGCACCCGACAACGATGTGCGGCAGTTGCCAGGCGATGCACCCTATGAACGAATGGATCTACGCTCATACGGCACGGAATCTTGGTTCGTAAGTCGCCGAGTCGACTCCTAACGAACCTCCAGCCCGTCAGCACTTCTCCAGGCTTCCATGCCTCCCTGCCTTCTCAGCGTTCCTTCAGTTCTTCAGCAACACGATCTCCAGCTTGTCGCCCGGCTTCAGGTTGACGTCACCGCCGTTCGAGAAGAAGGCCAGCGTTACGCATGAAACCGGAATCATATACCAGGACTTGAAGATGACGCCCGAGAGCCCATCCATCAAGTCCTTTGTTCCGATCCCCACGCCGCCCGCTGTCAGCATATTGGCAACCGCCCGGCCGCGCCCCGGCTGAATTTTACCCTCATCCTGCTCTTTCTTCGAGTGCGCCATGACTGGCTGATCGAACGCGAGCATCATGTGTCCGCGCCGAAAGAATCGCCGCGCCGGAGTTGAAACCAGATGGCCGGAATACACTCCCGAGGGGCATTTCACCGAAAACGGTGTCCCGGTGACCATCCACGAAGAGGCATAGGTTTGCACCGTGCAGGACTCGGCCGCCGCCATGCTTGAGATCAAGAAGATTGCCAAAACCAGAAACTTTCTCGTAAACAACTTTCACCCTCGATCTGCAAATCGTTACAGCGGCTCTTGTTTGGTGTACCTGGTTATATCAAAAGGTTAATCCGCCCCGTGACAAGACGGCGATATGGTTTGGTTCTTAGTCGTCATCCGGATCTGGCGCGCCGGACGGCACTTCTTTCAGAATCGTATCTGCCGTGACTTTGTGCTTGATCTCCACAAATGGAGCGACCGTTTGGGTGTAGTCGAAACAGTCGGAAAGATCGTTTGCCGTGGCGTCCCGGGCTCCGGTGCTAGGCACTTTGAAGGTTTTCTCTATGTACGTGAGAAGGCTGGCCGTCTCGTAGACCTGATGCGAAACATACCCATGCTTGGCGTAAGGGGAAATGACCAGCAGCGGAGTGCGGAAACCCGGCCCCATGTTATCAATTACCGGAGGAACAACATGGTCATACCAACCTCCCCAGTCATCCCAATTCACCAGGATTGCCGTTGAATCCCAAAAGGGACTCGCCCCGATCGCGTTGACAATCGAGGCAACCCAGTCTGGGCCCTCGCCTTTGTTCAAGAAAGGATGGTCCGAGTGATCCAAATCTGGAGTAATCCAGGTTACTTGTGCCAGGTCGCCGTTGGCAATATCGGTAAGAACTTGAGTCTGCGGGGTGATGACGTTATTTTCCCAGTCCTTCCCGAAGAATATGGTGCGGATGGCTTCATACCCATTCCAGTTGGAACTTTTCCCAAAAGTATAGTATCTCCAGATGATCCCGTTGGCATCGAGTATATCTGCCATCGACTGATAATCGAAACACGGGTAAATCCCCGGAAGATCCGTGCCGTTGGGACCAATCAGCGAAACTGTGGTGCCTTCGGGTGAGTCGCATCCCTCAATTGCGTTGTCGGGGTTTTCGTCGGCTTCACCGGATTGGCCGGCAATCATGTATTGATGAGCCGCGAAGCTGGGCCCGGTATTCGATTGGAACATTCTGTCGCCCAGTGTATATTGGCTCGCCAGATCCCAGTACGGTTGTATGTAATTTGACGGCACGTAGGAGTAGGGATACAGCGCGGGAGTTCCAGGGACGTTCGGCGCGAATCCATCCATCTTACCGTTGTCCCAGGCCATCCA
>JBEKDN010000192.1:0-7466 GCA_050014335.1 Occallatibacter sp.
ACCTCGATCTGGGCATGAACAACTGGATGTCGGAGCCCTTCCAGTATCCCGAAAAGCCTCTTGATCGCGGCAAGGTTCTAGCCGCGGAAGATCTGAATCGCCTAGGCGGATTTGCTCGTTATCGCGACGTCGATGGCGACTCCATCGGCTGGCGAACCCTGCCCGGCACCAACCACCCCAAAGCCGCCTACTTCACTCGCGGCACCGGCCACACCGACGCGGCGCAGTACACCGAGAGCCCGGAGGAGTACGTCGCCGGAATGGAACGGCTGGCGCGTAAATTCAATAGCGCGCGGGCGTTGGTTCCCGCTCCGGTCACCGTCCGGAGCAGCGGCCAGAAGATCGGCTTCATCGCCTTCGGTTCCACCGATTGCGCCCTCGGCGAAAGTCTAGATCAGATTGAGAAGCGCTACGGCCTGCGCGCCGATTATTTGCGCGTGCGCGCCTATCCCTTTGCGCATGAGATTCACGACTTCGTCACCAGTCATGAGCGCGTCTATGTCGTCGAGCAGAATCGCGACGCGCAGATGGCCAGCCTGCTCAAGCTCGATCTGCCCGCCGATCAGGTGGTCAAGCTGCGCAGCATTCTTCACTACAACGGTCTGCCGGTCGACGCCGAATCCATCACCGAAGAGTTCGCGATCAAGGAGGGATTGTAATGGCGACCGCAACTGCAACGCCCACCCCCAAACTCAACCACATCGGCCTGCCGATTCTGGATTATCGCGGCGGCAAAAGCACTCTCTGCGCCGGCTGCGGCCACAACGCCATCTCTGAGCGCATTATCGACGCGCTCTATGAAATGGGCGTCGAGCCGGAACGCGTAATGAAAATGAGCGGCATCGGCTGCTCGTCCAAAAGTCCCGCTTACTTCCTCAGCCGCGCTCACAGCTTCAACAGCGTGCACGGCCGCATGCCCGCCGTATCCACCGGCGCAATCCTCGCCAATCACACCATGACCACGATTGGGGTTTCCGGCGACGGCGACACCGCTTCCATCGGCATGGGCCAGTTCGTTCACATGATGCGCCGCAACCTGCCGATGATCTACATCATCGAGAACAACGGCGTCTATGGCCTCACCAAAGGTCAGTTCTCGGCTACTGCCGACCTCGGCTCCAAACTTAAGACCGGTGTCATTAACGACCTGCCGCCGATCGATACCTGCGCCTTGGCCATTCAGCTTGGCGCCACCTTCGTCGGCCGCTCTTTCTCCGGCGATAAAAAGCAGTTGCTCTCCATGCTCAAGGCCGCCATCGCCCACAAGGGCACGGTGCTGCTCGATGTCATCAGC
This sequence comes from Occallatibacter sp., assembly GCA_050014335.1. Lineage (GTDB taxonomy): Bacteria > Acidobacteriota > Terriglobia > Terriglobales > Acidobacteriaceae > Telmatobacter. Next base: position 1,295 of record JBEKDN010000192.1, read on the forward strand.
CCCTGCGTCACCTTCAACGACCATGAAGGCTCAACCAAAAGCTACAAATTCATGCAGGAAAACGACGAGCCCATCAACGAAATCGGTTTTGTCGCCAGCTTCGATGAAATCGAGGTCGATTACGACTCCGGCGAAATCTACGAAGTCGAAATGCACGACGGCTCGAATCTTCGCCTTCGCAAGCTGCTCGAGGACTACGATCCCACCGACAAGGCCAACGCCGTTCGCACCATCATGGAGGCGCAGGAGAAAGACGAAATCCTCACCGGCGTCTTTTACATCGACACGGCCAAGCCCACTTTCATCGATCAGCTGAATGTCGTCGATGAGCCGCTCAGTACGCTGCCGCAATCGATTACGCGCCCCTCCAAAGAAGCCTTCGACGGACTGATGGCAAGCCTGCGTTAACGGCCGGACCTTTTTTCCTCGATCAAACCACCAAAACCGGGCATCCCAGGTTCCGTCTCTCGGACCTGGGATACCACAAGGTCTGGATTCCTCGCCGCGTTCTTGCTTTACGGGCCAGGATGGGAGACTGGTGCGGTCAAATGTCCACATCAATTATTTCACTTGCCTGCCAATTGGCCCGCCAACCCGCTACTGCCGCCCCGCCGCCCCCCGTTCCACGCGCATCATCCGCGAGCGCCCTGCCGCCTGCGTGTCACGCACCACATGCGGGGTGATCACGATTAACAATGAAGCATAGTTCTTTTGATTATCGTTGCCCGTCACATCGTTCAACCCAGGCACTTCGCTGATCCCCGGCATCCCGCTCACCGCGCGGCTCTCCGACTTATCCAGCTCGCTAACCACCACGATGGCCTCGTCCTTTTTTACCGTCACCACCCCGGACCACGCGCGATTATTGAGTATTGGGTTGCCGTTCACCGAACTGCCGGCCAGCGCGTCGATCTTCAAGTCGAGCGTGAGCGCAACATCGTCCCCGCGCATCACTCTGGGCATCGCCTTCAGCGTCAACCCCAGATCCTGATACTCCACCTGCGGAATATTCGGCACGCTGCCGCCATAAGACGCCAGCAGGGACGAGAGACTGCCGGAGGCCCCCGCGCCCGTCAATCCCGGAATATTCGGCAGGCTTGCGCCTATGCCGGAGAAGGATGAAGTCTGGATCGGATACTTCGTGCCCGACTTCAACGTCGCTGTCTCACCGTCGCCCAGCCGCAATTGCAGGTCGTCCAGCTCCCGCGTGTCTGAGGAGTTTAGGCTGAAGTTGGCCGTCATTGAGCCCGGCGCCAACGCTGAAGACGTCAAGCCGCCGCCGAACAATGCAACGCCGTTCGTGAGCAGAGAGGACGAAACCTGCCCGGAAGCCAACAGAATTCCCAGAATCGCCAGCGTATCTCCAGGCGACGCCAGCCCCGACGAAATAATCTGCTGCACCAGGGCCTGGTTTGAGTTCAAGATAGACTGCTCCTCGCTGTACACATTGAAGGCTGACATTGTCTGCGGCGGATTGATCCCCGTATTGCGTGCGCTCGTATGCCCAATCTGAATCAAATGCACATCCAGCACTACTTGATTCTTTCCGTCCAGCAGTATGCGCATCGTATTGTTGAATGCGGTCAGCGATTTCTCCGTGGCGCGCAGAGTAAGCGCTCCCGTGCTTGCATCGGTCGCCACCTGCGAAATATCGAAGACGTTCCTCGCAAGGTAGAAAATATCGGTCAACTCCGCCTGCGTCAGCCCTGAAATATAAACAGTCTCCGCTTCCATCCGGGCAAAACGATCCCAGTTCTCTTTGGTGTACCGCGTCACCAGCACGCGATGCGCATCCAGCGGCACGTCGAATGTCCCTGTCAGCATCTCGACAATCCGCTTCGCATCCGCAAAGCCTATATTGTCCAGATCCAGCCGCGATTGAATCGGGCGCACGCTTTCATCCACCGTGGTCTCGATCCCATAAGATTGAAAAACCAACTTGACTATATTGCGCTCATCGGTATGCAGGTGAAAGCTGTGCAGCTCTGAACCCGCCGTCGGTTCTTCCACATCGCCTACCCTCTCGGCGCCTTCTTCGTAGATCGGCGTGGGTTGCGCCTTCACCGCGGCGTCCCCCATCCCATCCAGGTGCAGGCTGACTTCATCGTTTTTCGGGTCCAACTCCAGCGCATGGGCCAGCGCCTTGCGCTCTTCCACCTCATCGCCGCGAGTCCGTTCCTTCGCCGCCGCCTGAATCAGCGCCGTCACCGCATGACTCCGCGCTACGCCCGCTGCTAGTGGATAGTCGGCATTCCCAGGGTCCATTTTGGCGGCGTTCTCGTAATCCTGCATCGCTTCTTCAAACTTCTCAGCGGCAAAAAGTTTGGTTCCCGCCAGATAGAGCTTCGCCGCGCGCCGCCGATCGGAGCTGCGCACCGGTTTGGCCTGCGCCGCTTCCACTGAAGCCTCGGCTTGATTCGCTGCCGCAACAGGTGCGGGCGCCGATTGCACCGGGGCGGTCTGCGCTAAAGCCGCGCCCCAATACCAACCCAACGTTATCGCCATCGCAACTGGCAGCCACCGATTCCCCTTCATCGCGCCATCCCTTTCACCGCCAGCAAATCGGCCAGCGACGAAGCGCAGACCTCAGGCTTATGCTCGCGCAGCGCCTCAAAGCTGAAGTTGCCCGTAGCCACGGCAATTGCCGGCAGCCCATTCGCATGAGCCGCCGCAATGTCATTCGGCGTATCGCCCACCACGCACACGCTTGCCTCGGCTCCGGCCAACTCGCGAGCCTTCCGCGCCGCATCGCCCACTAGCTCAGCGCGCACCGGAAAGCCATCGCTGAAGCCGCCAAAGCGAAACCACTCCCGCAGACCGGCCTCTTCAATCTTGATCCAGCCAATCGTCTCCAGATTCCCCGTCGCCACGCCCAGTAGCGCGCCCTTCTGAGCCAGATGGCCCAGCGCTGCTTCCACACCTGGCATCAGCCGCAGCCTCATCTCGCCGCGCCGCGCACTCACAGTCTGCCGCATCGCCTCCAGAATCGCCTCCACCTGCGGCGCCAGCACCTCGCCCGCGATCCCCGCCCGCAGGCAAGCCTCGGCCAGAATCGCCGTATCCGTGCTGCCATGCACCGGAATCCCATCCAGCGTCACAGCGAATCCCGTCACCCGCTCGATGCTGGACGCAAACGAATCCATGTGTATCCGGTCCGGATCGCGCAAAATCGTCCCGTCGATGTCGAAGAGATAAGCGTTCTGCCCATCCCAGACAAACCCCGGTTCAATCCACACGCGTGCTTCTGTTGTCAGTGAGGTAGTCTGCATATTCTCAGTTTAATTGCCGCTACCGCCGCAGCGGCCGCGCTGTATATAGGACGCTCACCGCCGGCAAGACGCTTGAAAGCAATCGGATCGATAGACCGATGCCTGAACTGCTGAGAACTTTATCGGAGCTATGAAACAATTTGCCAACTTGCTATCTCCGCGCAACGGAGGCAAACTTACCGCATTCTTTTCAACATACCTTTTTTTCCATCTTTCTACCGTCCAACTCAGGCGAATAAATAATCGCATCGCCCGCACTATTCACAGGCCAGCCATCACCCTTGCCGGTAAATCTGGCTAGGCACCGCATACACAGCCCTTTCGCTGCGCGGCGGGCGCTTGACCGTCGCCCGCACCTCGGCCAGGCTAAGATCCAGTTCGGCCATCGTGCGGCTCAACGTGTTGCGATGCATACCCAACTCTTCGGCCGCCCTGCACTGATTCCCCCGGTGTGCAATCAACACCTCACGCAGATACTGCTTCTTGAACTCACGCACGGCGTCCTCGTAGCGGATGCCGCTGGAATGCATATGCGTCACCAGGCTGTCCAGTTCTCGTTTCACGTCCACCTCTTGCTATCCTCTTACCTTGTCATAGTCCATCGGATTTTGTTCGTGCCCAACATCACGCCCCGCTGCCACCGGGATGCAGCCAATGTGGAGTCTCTTCTTCCAACTGTTTCAGCCCGTGCTGAATGCGCTCCGCTAAAACTTCCGGGCTCATCCGCGTGCTCACGTGGCAAGCTCTGAAAAAGTACTTCGGAAGCCTGCCCTCCGCCAGCCAGTGCGCCCGCGGGAAAAACGCCACCGAAACTATAATCAGCACCATCACCAGCACCGCGCCCTGCAGCAGCCCAAAAACTCCACCCGCCAGCTTGTCCAGGCATCCCAGCCCAGCGCCGTGAACCGCCTTGGACATCATCTTGCCAATGATCGCCGCCACGCCCATCACTACAAATGCAATCAGCAAAAACGAGATCGTATCCGCCAATCCCTCGTCGTGCACCAAAGGCAAAATCGGCTGGGCCACCGCGCCATAATTCCAATCCGCCAGCGCTATTCCCGCCACCAATCCAACCAGCGCGCTGGCAGAGCGGAAGAAGCCCTGCGCCAGCCCGCCAAGTGCGGCCAGCAACATCACAACCACGATAATCCAATCCACCGTTTCCATAATGCGCTCCGTTCGCGCCGCGCCGACCTCGCGTTCCACCTACCCCGTTCGGCTTTCTATAAGCTCAGCTCGCGCCCCGTCAGTCGACGAAAGGCCTCCAGATACTTGGCCTGAGTGCGTTCCACCACATCCTCCGGCAATCCCGGCGCCGGCGCCTGCTTGTTCCAATGAATCTCTTCAAGATAATCCCGCACAAACTGTTTGTCGAATGACGGCTGCGCGCCACCCGGCTTCCACGCTGAAGCCTCCCAGAAACGCGACGAATCCGGCGTCAAAACCTCATCCGCAAGAAGGATCTCATCTCCGCATCTGCCAAACTCAAACTTCGTATCCGCCAGAATCAAGCCGCATGTCTCGGCGTAGCTTGCGGCCCTGTCGTACAGCGCCACCGTCAACCGGCGCAACTCAGCCGCGTCAGCCTCGCCAACCGCCGCCACCGTCGCCGCATAACTGATGTTCTCATCGTGCGTGCCCGCCTCGCCCTTCGTAGACGGCGTATACAAGCTCTCCGGCAGCCGCGATCCATCCCGCAACCCTGCCGGCAGCGGCAGTCCGCACACCGTTCCGCTCGTCTTGTACTCCTTCCACCCCGAGCCCGTCAGGTAGCCCCGCACCACACATTCCACGGGAAACATCTTCGCCCGCTTCACCAGCATCGAGCGGCCTTCCAACTGATCGGCATAAGGCCGCAGGCTCGCCGGAAACTCGCTCACCTCCGCCGTAATCAGGTGATTGGGAACCAGCTCAGTCAACAACTCAAACCAGAAAAGCGAAATCTGCGTCAGAACCTTTCCTTTGCCAGGAATCCCCGTCGCCAGCACGTGGTCGAAGGCCGAAATGCGGTCCGTTGCCACCAGCAGCAAATCGTCGCCCACGGCGTATAAATCGCGCACCTTGCCCCGCCCAAGCAAAGGCGTTTCACCCAGATTCGTACTCAACAGCGCTGTCATTTGGAAGTCAACCTCGGAGGGAACTGAAACTCCGATTCTCAAAGCTCCGGCGGCCTTTGTCAATCCTAGTTTTTTACCCCCGTAAAACTCCCGTTTTTCCACAGTCAAGTGCTAGGGTTTGGATTCATCCAATATGCAACGCCGATGGATTTCCAGTAGCTCCCAAAGCCCACGGGTACTCGCTTTACTTTGCCACCGCCCCTTCACAAGCGCGGACAAACTCAATCCGAGTCATGTTTTGTATCGGGGCATGGCTTCAAGACCTGCCCTTGCGTAATCGAACGCTGTCGCAAGCTGAACAAAATACTGAAACGGCTTTACAGGCTGCGGAAGGTTTTTCGGATAATTGACCTGCATTCTCCCTTTTCCCCAACCTCTTTACTGTCCGTTTTTCGCGGAACCCTTCACTGTATAAATCCAGCCCAGACCGCCACGCGACTTCATTTGAATAGTGGCGGCACTTTGCAATTCGTTACACTGCCCTGTGACGGCCATCACGGAACGGCTCCCGCACATGAGAGACACTCCAATTGTCAACATGGTTCGGAGAGCGAGAATGAATGTTCTCTTAGAGCCGGGCGACACGGAGTGGCCGTGGAAAGGGGAAGCCGCAGCTAACTTCGTTTGTGCAGGGATTACCAGTAGCTGTGTGCTACCGACCTCCAGCGCCGGCTACTGGTTCCCGTATATATCTCTCTTGTGATTAGTTACACAAGCGACTCCACACAAGCGCCTCCGAAGAGAAGCAATCCTTCGGAGGTGTATTTTTTGTCCCTGAACATT